>NZ_CP115160.1:402500-702500 GCF_027594545.1 Algoriphagus sp. TR-M9
TGGTGATTTCATATAGTTTTTGATGATCAAACATCAATTTCCCGTCTGGCCCTTCTGTGACAAACTTAGGAAGTGCTAAAGAGGCTAAGTTACATACTGCTACTTCATCAGGAGCAGTGTATTCTATGATTTCAGTACAAAGGTTGGAGGATTTGATAGTACCTAAGTTTTTCTGATTGGACTTACCATTGGCAGCGTCCTTGTATAGCATATAAGGAGTCCCGGTCTCTATCTGAGATTCGAGTACCTCAAACCAAAGTTCTTGCGCTTTGATCGTTTCTCTGGCTTTGCCTTCTCTTTCGTATTTTTCATACAATCTTTCAAACTCTTCTCCATGAACCTCAGATAGGCCTGGAGCCTCATGCGGGCAAAATAATGACCATTCGAGATTTTGCTCAACGCGCTTCATAAACAAATCAGGAATCCAAAGTGCATAGAATAGATCCCTGGCTCTCATTTCCTCTTTACCATGGTTTCTCTTTAGTTCTAAGAAATCCTTGATATCAGCATGCCAAGGCTCTAGATAAATCGCAAAACTTCCCTTTCGCTTTCCTCCTCCTTGATCTACATACCTTGCGGTCATATCAAAGTTTCGAAGCATGGGTACTATCCCATTCGAAACTCCGTTAGTGCCTTTGATGTAAGAACCCTTAGCTCTGACATGATGTATAGATAGGCCAATTCCTCCGGCAGATTGCGAGATTTTAGCACATTGCTTAAGCGTATCATATATACCGTCAATGCTGTCGTCTTTCATCGTCAATAGGAAGCACGATGAAAGTTGTGGTTTTGGTGTGCCCGCATTGAAGAGCGTAGGAGTGGCATGGGTAAACCATTTTTCTGAAAGTAGATTATAGGTTTCTATGACCGAATCCAAGTCATCTTTGTGAATCCCTACGGCCACGCGCATTAACATGTGCTGCGGTCGTTCTACCACTTTGCCGTTTAGCTTGATCAAGTAACTTCTCTCTAAAGTCTTGAACCCAAAATAATCATACCCAAAATCCCTTTTGTAGTCCACAGCAGCGTCTAGTTTTGCCGCGTTTTTCTTGATGATACCATATACCTCCGGATCCAAAAGCGCTGCATTTTCATCAGTCTTTGGATTGACATGCGTGTACAGTCTTTTCATGGTATTTGAAAAAGACTGGCTGGTGGTCTTATGGAGGTTAGAAATGGCTATTCTAGCTGCTAGTATTGCGTAGTCCGGGTGCTTCACTGTCAGAGATGCGCAGACTTCTGCGGCAAGATTATCCAGCTCTGTAGTAGATACCCCATCATATAGACCATCGATCACCTTTTTGGCTACATCGATAGGCTGAATGAATTTGGGATCTAATTCATAGCATAGATTTTCTATTCTTGTTGTGATTTTGTCGAATCTTACTGATTCTCGTCGTCCGTCTCTTTTTAATACAAGCATTTCTTTGGGATTTTAGGGTAATGGAAAAAAGGGGTTCTATTAGAAATCTTCGCCAATCGAGAATCTTGGCGAATCATCTTTACTGTCGTTGTTTTTCATGACTCCAGCTTTTTGGTAGTCACCTACTCTCTTTTCGAAGAAATTGGTTTTACCTTGAAGGGAGATCATATCCATAAAGTCGAATGGATTGGTGCTGTTCCAAACTTTGTCACATTCTAGCTCAACTAATAGTCTATCTGCAACAAATTCTATATACTGACACATTAGGTCAGCGTTCATACCGATCAAACGCACAGGAAGGGCATCAGTCACGAATTCTTTCTCTATCTCCACTGCATCTTTGATGATCTCTGTGACGGTTTCCTTAGGGAGTTGGTGATTCAGATGCTTTGTATATAGATGACAGGCAAAATCACAGTGCAGTCCTTCGTCACGGGAAATCAATTCGTTGGAAAAAGTAAGCCCTGGCATCAGTCCTCTTTTCTTGAGCCAGAATATGGAGCAGAATGAACCCGAAAAGAAAATCCCCTCTACTGCAGCAAAGGCAATCAGTCTCTCTTGGAAGTTTCCATTATCAATCCATCTCAGTGCCCAGTCTGCCTTTTTCTTTACACAGTCTATATGTTCGATTGCATTGAGCAGTTTATCTTGCTCCGCAGCATCCTTTACGTAAGTGTCTATTAACAGACTGTAAGTTTCAGAGTGAATATTTTCCATGGCAATCTGGAAACCATAGAAAAATTTAGCCTCTGTATATTGTACTTCAGATACAAAGTGCTCAGCCAAATTCTCATTTACGATCCCGTCACTTGCCGCAAAAAATGCCAAGACATGAGAAATAAAATGACGTTCTCCATCATTCAGATTTTTCCAGTCTACCATATCTTGGCCTAGATCGATCTCCTCAGCTGTCCAGAAACTAGCCTCAGCTTTCTTGTAGAATTGCCAGATGTCGTCGTGCTGGATAGGGAATAATACAAAACGGTTTTTGTTCTCTTGTAATATGGGTTCTAAGGACATGATACTCGATTATTACTGTAAATAATTAAAACTGCTTTTTTTGAAATGATTGTCAGGTGATTACTCCCGACTAGAGATGGCAAAAGCTGCCTTTGTAGAACAGCCTTTGAACAAATATGTGGATGAAAATCGGGAAATAAAACCCGTGAACCTCTTGTTTAAGGTGTTTTTTAAACGGGGGTCAAAAACTATATAAACTGTTAAATATCAGCTTGTAATCAATTTTTAAATAAAGTTTTAGATTAATTAAAAGGGCTGTTTTTAAGGGTTTGAAATAATTTTAAAAAACTTGAAAAATGTTTATCAACCAAAATTCAAGACAAAACCTGAACTCGGGTCAATTTCTGAAGGCTGAATTAAGTCAGATTCAATAATTTGAAGCTCAGTCGATTGAATAAATTTTTCTCCTCAAATTGAAATTTGTTTTACCTGAATTTTGCCTTTCAAAAAAGAAATTCTATGGTGTTTTTGACTTCAGCTTTCGATTCAAAGGTAGGTAGATTTAATATTTTACAAGGTGGTTTTTTTGTTCGATTGATCTTCCTTATATTTGCACTCCGATTTCAAAAGAATCTAGAAATATGTACGCAATTGTAAACATCGCAGGAAAGCAGTTCAAAGTAACGCAAGATCAGTTTGTCTATGCTCCAAAGCTAGACGCAGAGACTGGCGCTTCCGTGGAATTTGACCAGGTGCTATTGGCAGAAGCTGATGGATCTGTGTCTGTAGGAGCTCCCCTTTTGGCAGGAGCGAAGGTATCTGGGAAGGTCCTAGATCATGTAAAAGGTGATAAAGTAATCGTCTTCAAAAAGAAGCGCCGTAAGGGCTACAAGAAGAAGAACGGTCACAGACAAGACTTCACCAAAGTATTGATAGAAAGTATTTCAATCTAAGTTTTCTCTTCGGAAAACAATAAAAGAATAAAACCATGGCACACAAGAAAGGCGTCGGTAGTTCCAAAAACGGTAGAGAGTCGCATTCCAAAAGATTGGGTGTGAAGAAATTTGGTGGCGAGCAGGTAATCGCTGGAAATATCATTGTAAGACAAAGAGGTACTAAGCATCACCCAGGTGAAAACGTAGGCCTAGGTAAGGACCATACTTTGTTTGCTACTGCAAACGGTGTAGTTACCTTCAGAAAGAAATTCGATGGCAAATCATACGTAAGCGTATTGCCAGCTGAAGCTTAATCAGCTTTAACTTCAAGAAGTATAAAAAGAGCCTCTTCAGTCGAAGAGGCTCTTTTGTTGTTTAGTGCCGGGCAGACTTTGATTTAAAATGGATTAGGAGTTCTGTTCTGAATCTAAAAAGCTTCAAAATCACTCGCCACGTTTTATTTAACGCATTTATCTAGCGGAGCTTTTCCTTATTTCTTAAATGCCTGATTTCTTTGCATTAAAGGCTTTGTCTTCCCTTCTCAGTGCAAAATCTGGATTTGTGATTTTTTAAGCGACATTTACAAAGAAGCCCAACTGACTCTTGAAAGATTCGGTTGGGCTTCTTCGTTTGACTTCTGGGATGATTAGAAAGGCTTGTAACTTAAGATTTGGTTAAGAAATGAGCTGGCACTTTCCGGAGCAATGGCCAGGATAAAAAATATCCCGAATAAGGCTCCGAATAAATGCGCGTCATGGTTGATCGCATCGTCCTGATTTTTGCCTTTAAAATAAGAATATAGCAAAAAGAGAATCCCCAAAATAAACCCTGGAAGGCATAGAATACCAAACAGGCAGATGTCTGACAAGGGCATGATGATGATGCTTGCAAACACGGTAGCTGCAGTGCCTCCTGATGCCCCTAGAGCTCTGTAGTAGCTGTTGTCTTTATTTTTGAAATAGGTCGGAAGATCTGAAATTATGATCGCCAAAATATAGAAAAACACGAATACAACACCTCCTAAGATGGACCCAAATTTATAGCTCAACACTTGCTCCACCACGCCCCCAAAGAAGTAGAAGGTGAACATGTTGAAGAATAAGTGGATATAGTCTTTGTGAATAAAACCCGAGGTGACAAATCTGTCCCATTCCTGATTCCTTTTGATTTTGTAAGGGGTAAACATCCAGCGTTCTAGGAATGCAGGGTTGTTGATACCGTAAAAACTAGTAATGGCAGTCAGGATGATGATGACTACAGTAATGGATAAATTCATGGATTATTTTTCTCGATGGATCAGCTCCTCAGTGATTTGTCGGAGTTCCAGGTAGTAGTCTTCATTGTTGTATTTGATGGTGTCGAGCTGCGCAAATCCCTCTTCGAAGAATGAGTTCATTTTTGTTTCAGTCAGTTTGCGGATTCCCAGCCTTTCATAGATGCCTTTTATAGCTGCTACTTTTTCCTCCTTGTCAAATTGCGATTTGTCCAGCCAGTGATTCAGTAACCTGGCTTCCTCGCCGGTAGCTAGTTCCAAAGCTTTGATCAGTAAGAAGGTTTTTTTATTGGAAATGATATCTCCACCTACCTGTTTGCCAAATTTTTCCTGATCTGCAAATACATCCAGCAGGTCATCTTTGAGCTGAAATCCTACGCCTACATTTACTCCAAAATCATAGAGTTTTTGGGCATCTTGCTCTTCGGCTCCTGCTAAAGTGGCTCCTAGCTTTAGGGCAAAACCTAATAAAACAGCGGTTTTGAGACGAATCATGGTCAGGTAATCGGCTTCATTGACATGTCTTTCAGATTCGAAATTCATATCTAGCTGCTGGCCTTCACAAACCTCAGAGGCTGTTTTGTTAAAGGACTTAAGGATTACTTGGAGATGCTCGGGGCCTGTAGCCAGCAATAAGTCGTATGCCTTGACCAGCATCACGTCCCCGGAGAGAATGGCGATATTCCGATTCCACTTCACATGGACAGCATCTCTGCCTCTACGCAGCGGGGCATTGTCCATGATGTCATCATGCATCAGTGTGAAATTGTGAAAGACTTCTACCGCCGCTGCTTGGCTTAGGATTTGATCCGGCTTATCTGCGTAGATACCATAGGCTAGCAAACTGAGCAGAGGCCTGATTCTCTTGCCGTCTAAGCCTAAAATATAGGTAATGGGATCATAAAGTTCTTTGGGGTTGTTACCCATCCCGATTTCCTCTGGGAGGTTTTGGATAAAGGTCTCTAGTTTACCTAACAGCGCGGGCGCGTGGCTTCTTTTTGTCATTATCAGCAAATTCCAAATCTATAGTTCTACGGTCAATATCTGTGTTAACTACTCTGACCACCACTTTGTCTCCCAAAGTGATCATTTTTTTTGTTTTCGATCCGATCAGTCTCATGTTTTTCTGATCAAAATCATAGTAATCGTCATCCATGTCCTGTACTCGGATCATGCCTTCACACTTTGTTTCGGTGATCTCTACGAATACGCCCCATTCTGTAACTCCTGCTACTATTCCCTCGTAATCTTTGTCTTCGGCTAGAGACATGAATTCTACTTGCTTGTACTTGATGGAGGCTCTTTCTGCATCGGATGCACGTTTTTCACGTTCCGATGAATGAACACATTTTTGCTCCCAAGCTTCCGGGTCTGGAGACTTTCCACCTTCCAAATATAACTCAAGTAGTCGGTGAACCATCATGTCAGGGTATCTTCTGATCGGTGAAGTGAAGTGGGAATAGTGCGGAAAAGCCAAACCGAAGTGCCCTTTCGGCTCTGTGGTGTATTTCGCTTTGGCCATACTTCTTATCGCCAGCTGTTCCAAAACATTCTGCTCTGGTTTGCCCTGGATCTCATCCATCAGTTTGTTTAAGGCTGTGGAAATCGTCCTTTCATTTTCTATTTCAAATGGGTGCCCAAAGCGCTTTGCAAAGCCTGAAAAGGTCTCCAATCTCTCCATGTCAGGGAAGTCATGTGTTCTATATACAAAGGTGTCTTTGCCTTTGTTTTTATTGAAGATAAACTCCGCCACATATTTATTTGCCAGCAGCATGAACTCCTCAATCAGCTTGTGGATGTCTTTGCGCTCCTTTACCATCAGGCCTAGCGGGGTGCCTTTTTCATCCAATTTGAATTTGACCTCTACGGTTTCGAAGTTCACTGCTCCATGCTGGAACCTCTTTTTCCGTACTTGCTTCGCTAGATTATTCAGTAAAGTCAGCTCCTCAAAAAAGTCTCCAGACTGATTGTCTATATTTTCTTGAGCCTCCTCATAAGCAAAACGTCTATCGGAGTGAATGACGGTCCTGCCTATCCAGTGTTTTTTCACATTTGCTTGATCATCCACTTCAAAAACGCAGGCAAATGTCAGTTTGTCTTCGTTTGGACGCAGGGAGCAAAGTCCATTGCTGAGGCGTTCCGGTAGCATTGGGATGGTGCGGTCTACTAGGTACACAGAAGTGGCTCTATTGTAGGCTTCTTTCTCCAGTGAAGTTTTGGGCTGTACATAATGTGTCACATCGGCGATATGAACTCCGATTTCGTGGTTTCCATTTGCTAGCTTACGATAGGAAATGGCATCATCAAAATCTTTCGCATCTGCGGGATCTATAGTAAAGGTCAAGACATCTCTGAAATCTTTTCGCTTCTTTATCTCCCTAGCGGTGATTTTGTCCGATATGGCTTCCGCTTCTTTTTCAGGTTCTTCTGGGTATTCAAAAGGCAATCCAAATTCGGCCATGATAGAATGTATTTCTACTTCGTGCTCTCCGGCTTTGCCAAGGACCCGGGATACTTCACCAGTGGGGTTTTTGTCACCTTCTCTCCATTCGGTGAGTTTGACCACTACTTTTTCGCCGTGCTGGGCTCCATTTAGACCTCCTCGGTGTACGAAGATGTCTTTGTGCATTTTTTTAAAGTCCGGCACCACAAATGCAAAACGAGGAGAGATTTCTACTCGCCCTACAAATTCGTCCCGGTTTCTTTCGATTACTTCTAATACCCGACCTTCAATCCGGCCGGTTTTCCCTTTTAAGGGGTAGATCATCACCCGAACTTTGTCTCCGTCCAGTGCTTGTTTTAAGTCTGCCTCCTTGACCAGAATGTCTCCTTCGGTTTTCTCAGGGTCTAGAGGTACTATAAATGCGAACCTAGGATTTACAAAATCTACTACACCTTCAATGAACTCTGGATCCTTAGTAGAGGAATAGTAGTTTCTGGGATTTCTGGATACCGAGCCAGCTTCCACCAGTTTGCTGAGTACTGGCTCTACGCCTCCTTTGGTGACCGCATCTCGGATTTCCAGCTTTTTGATGAGCTGTTTTGCGTTAAATTCCTCACCGTAGTGAGCGTCTAAAAATTGAAGGATTTGACGCGCCAGGCTGGCTGCATCAGTGTGTTTTCCTTTTCTATTTTTACTTGTTTTTTTTCTGTCTGATTTTCTTCCCATGATTTGGGTTGTTGATTAGGGTTAAGGTAAAAAGATTTATGTCCCTGCGCCCATTAATCTTTGTGATCTTTTTTTGAATCTTCTAATTGGATGATTTCGATCTCCAGTTCTTCCTGCTGTGGATGCATGGCCAAAAAGACCCTTGCAGTCACTTCTACGTCTTTCAAGCAGTACTTTTTGATTTTCTCCACGTCCTTTTCCAGATGAAAAGTGGTGTTGACCTGACTTCCGTCCAGATCATCCTTGGATGAGGGTACTGCAAAAATCGAAGCTAAAAGTTCTAATCGGGTGTAATGTTTATAATCTCCGAATTTCCACAATTCCATCGTGTCAAGATGGCGAACTTCCCATGGCTTTTTGCCTGCAATCTGCAAAGGCTCCGGAAGAGCAATTCCCTGCACCAGCATTCTGCGACATAGGTATGGGAAATCAAATTCTTTACCGTTATGGGCGCAAAGAATCCATTTTTTCTTTTCTAACAAAGCCTTGAATTCCAAAAGAAGTTCCCTTTCCTCCGGATCTGCATAACATTTTGACCGGAATACCAGCTTTTTGTCCTTCTTTTTCCATTGGAAATAGCCCACTCCCACACATACTACCTGCCCAAATTCAGCATGGATTCCTGCCCGGTCGAAATATAGATCTCCGGGCTCATTTTGATCAGCCGAGGATTGGATTAACCTTTCTTTCTTCAGCCATTCTTCTTGGATTCGCTCGGGCAGATCTTCAAATTTCTCCGTCAATGAGGCTGTCTCAATGTCGAGGAAAAGGATGTCATTCAAGTGATCAAAAAAATCTGCCATAAGCGATGGTTTACGAGTGGAGAACTCCTTCCAGACCAATTTCCGGAATCATTTTGATAAAGCCTGGGTCAAAACTACCTGAAGTAAAGATAAACTTTTTATCAAAAATCTGGTCCATGATATAGTAACTCACCCAGAATTCATTGGTCAGTGCAAATACGGCGGGATCTATGCTTTCTACTTTGGCCACAGATTGCTCTCCCAGCTCCTCGATCACATGGCGAAGGGTAGAGGTTTTTTTGGTTTCTCCATTGATTTCACCGTAGCCTCGGGAAGTGATCATGACGTGCTTCAATTCGATCAGGTTCAGGTTAATGATGTAAACACCCCACTGCGTACCGCTGTCGGTTTCTTCTCTCGCAATGGCCACTTTCACACCTGTGACCGGGCTGAAATCAATATCTTTTTTCATCTGTTTATAGTTTGTCTTTCAAAGGTTATATGGAATCTCGCACCATGGATAATCATTCCGCTGTGTGTCGCCAACTACATGCTTCATTTCAAATTGAAGCTGTGGTGTCCATTTCAAATAAATCCTTCAAATGGCCCTGTACTTTTATTTTAACCTCCTGTAGATCCACTGGTCTGCCTAGTTCAAGATGCAGAGATGTCACTGCTTTATCATCTATCCCACATGGGATAATGTGGCCAAAATAACTGATATCCGCATTGACATTGAATGCAAAGCCGTGCATGGTGACCCATCGGCTGGACTTGACTCCCATTGCACATATTTTTCTGGGATTTTGCTGGGCTATATGGTCTATCCATACTCCTGTGAGTCCATCAATCCTACCAGCCTCTACGCCATAATCTGCCAAAGTCAAAATAATGGATTCTTCAAGTAACCTGAGGTACCTGTGGATGTCCGTAAAGAAATTATCCAGGTCCAATATCGGGTAGCCTACCAGCTGCCCAGGGCCATGATAGGTGATATCGCCTCCACGATTGATTTTATAATATTGAGCCTGGTGATCTTCCAGTCCTTTTTGATCCAATAGTAGATTTTCCTCTTTGCCGCTTTTGCCCAGGGTGTACACATGTGGGTGCTCGACAAATAACACGTAATTCGAAGTGGGTGATTGCTCTGAAGGCTGTAATCCCCTGTTTTTGATTTTTAAGTCAACGATGGCGGCAAAAAGCTTCTCCTGATAATCCCAGGCTTCCTGGTAATCCATGTTGCCGAGGTCTCGGAATTCTACTTTTTTATTGATAATTTCATTCATCGGCTAGTCCGAGGGATTTACTTTTCAAACTGAACACCCACTGGGTTCGTTCATTGATTTTTCAAAATTAAACAATTTCCAAGATGGCAGAGCATAATGATTCTGGAAGATTGGCAGAGCAGCTAGCAGCTGACTGGTTGGTGCAAAAAGGGTACGAACTATTGGATACCAATTACAGGTACTCCCACTCAGAGATAGATTTGATTTTAAAGCATAAAGGGCTGCTGATTTTTGTAGAAGTTAAGTTCAGGTCTGGAACTGGCTTTGGTTTTGCGGAGGAGTTTGTAGATTCCACCAAGCGCAGGCTGATTATCAAAGCAGCTGACCATTATATTTATGAAAATGATTGGCATCATGATATCCGTTTTGATATAGTTGGCGTTTATAAGGATCGACACGGGAATATCAATTTCCGTCATTTTGAAGATGCTTTTTATTAATTATCACCACAGTTTCAATACCACAATATCATGAAGAAATTAACGTTTACCATCCTGTTTGCCATGATGGCAGTTTTGACTTTTGCGCAGAGCGAAAAGAAAGACCGACAAATCGAAGAAGACAGTCAGGAAGCCAAAGCTGCATTTATTAAAGACGATCCGGGAATGCAGGATCTTTTTGACTCATCCTATGGATATATTATCCTACCAAATGTAGGAAAAGGAGGGCTAGGGATAGGTGGGGCTGCCGGAAATGGTGTGGCCTTTCAAGGAGGAAAGCAGGTGGGGTATGCAAAAATGACGCAGGTAACCATAGGTTTTCAGGCCGGCGGACAGGCTTATTCTGAAGTGGTTTTCTTCGAAGATTCGGCTGCTTTTGACCGCTTCAAAGCCAATAATGTGGAAATGTCTGCGCAGGTTTCAGCAGTAGCCGCAGCTTCAGGAGCATCTGCCAATGCCAAATATATTGACGGAGTGGCCGTTTTTACCCGAACAAAAGGCGGCTTGATGTATGAGGCCTCTGTAGGTGGCCAGCAATTCAAGTTCCGCGAGAAATAATCAATTGTCCTTTCGGTAAACCAAATTTCCGTCCTTATCCCATTCTGCACGAATGTAGGGGCGGAAATTTTTGGTATAAGCCTGTTCCTGATACTGGATTTCCCGTTTGCGGATCGCTTTGGTGTTTCCAGTGTCCCAGTATTCGGTCCATAAGCCCACTTTTTCCCCGTATTCATATTCTCCGGTGACCGCCACCTGTTGGTCTTCGTAGAAATGGTAATAATTGCCTTCTTCCAGGTCGTATTGTACCGGGATGATTTCTTTGATTGACTTGCTGGTCTGGTCGTAATATCTGATCCTGGACTCCCTGGGCCATCCTGCTTCGAAGTGATTTTTGTCCTGCAGTACATTCTCCGAATCAAAAAGCATCCAGGTCTTATGTTTGGTGCCATAGTAGAACATCCCGCTTTCGACTACTTGCTCGTTGACTACTCTTTCGTATGGGCCATGAAGCAAATATCCTTCGCCCACCACGTAGCCATCTGAGTTTACTGCCCGCTCTTGCGGATCGTACCAATATACATCACGGATATAGGGGTCAGGCCTGCGCTCGGCATCGGTATAGTTAAAATATTCTATGACTTGCTGACCGCGGAATTCCTGGCGCGTGTAGCCCTTTCTGGTTTTGATCCCAAACCATTCATTTTTGCGGGCTTTTTTCTTTTTCTCCTTCTTTTCCTCCTTCTCCTTGGAATCATCAAAGAGCAGCAAGGGCATAGTCGTGGGCAGCAAGGCAGAGTTCACTACTCCGCTGCTGTCCGGGTCAGCTTTGGGGTTCGATTCTTCGTTTTGGGCAAAAGTGGCTCCGCTCAAAAAGAACAGGAAAATAAAACTGATATAATATCTACTCATCGTAAAGGAAAACGCAATTTACTTTGGTGTATTTTACCCAAAAATAACATTTCGAGATCAAAAGCAGTGGATTGTTTAGATTTTATAATCTTCTCTCTATTTTTGTGGAATTTGTAAAAAAATCTCTCAAACAATGAACTCTATCTTATCAGACCGGATAATCAATATGGAGGAATCAGCCACTCTTGCCATGGCAAAAAAAGCAAGAGAACTGAAATCTCAAGGAACTGACATCATCAGCCTCAGTTTAGGCGAACCTGACTTTAAGACTCCTAAGCACATCCAGGAGGCGGCCAAGTCTGCCATAGACGAAGGCAAGTATTTTTCTTATCCCCCAGTAGCAGGTTATCAAGATCTGAGAGAAGCTATCGCAAAGAAGCTTCGTGAAGAAAATGAAATCGCCGAAGCCAAGGTAGAGCATGTGGTAGTTTCCACAGGGGCAAAGCACTCCATTGCCAATGTCTTTATGTGCATGATCAATGAAGGGGATGAAGTAGTGATTTTCTCTCCTTACTGGGTAAGTTATGCGGAGATCATCAAGCTGGCAGGCGGTGTGCCTGTTTTGATCGAAGGTACACTGGAAAATAACTTCAAGGCTACCGCAGCTCAACTTGAAGCAGCGATCACGCCTAAAACCAAAGGCGTGATTTTCTCCTCTCCTTGTAACCCTACTGGATCTGTATTCAGCAAAGAAGAGCTGGAAGCCATCGCAGATGTAGTGAAGAAGCATGACAATATAATGGTCATCGCAGATGAAATCTACGAGAAGATCAACTTTGCCGGTAGAAACTATAGCATCGCCTCTTTCCCAGGCATGTTTGACAAAACTATCACTGTAAACGGATTCTCTAAAGGCTATGCTATGACTGGCTGGAGAGTGGGCTACATCTGTGCGCCTCTTTGGATGGCCAAGGCTGTAGAGAAAATCCAAGGTCAGTTTACTTCAGGAGGTACGGGTATCGCGCAGCGAGCTGCTCTTGCTGGCATCACAGGTGATCAGACTCCGTCTACTGAAATGGCTGACGCTTACCTGAGAAGAAGAGGATTGGTGTTGGACTTATTGCGTGACATCCCAGGGATTAAGACCCACGTACCTGAAGGAGCATTTTACTTCTTCCCAGACGTGACAGCTTTCTTTGGCAAGTCTGCAAAAGGGCATACTATAAACGATGCCAGTGATCTATGCTTGTACCTGTTAGCCGAGGCTCATGTGTCCTTAGTGACTGGAGCGGCTTTTGGAGCACCGGATTGTATCAGGCTTTCTTATGCTGCGTCAGACGAAGAACTGGTAGATGCCCTGGGAAGAATGAAAAAAGCACTTGGCGAATTAGCTTAATACAACCAATACTTAACCCCGGCAAACGTCGGGGTTATTTTTTGCCAAAAAAGAAAGGACTATTTTTGGGAAAACTTACCCCATGGCTGAAGTAATCGTAATCACTCCCGTTAAAAATTCCCTGGATACTACACTGGATACAGCTAGAGCAATAGCCGCTTCTACTGTGCCTGTTCGTCATATTATTTTTAACGATTTCAGCACTGTGGAGACCAAAGCCGGGCTGGAAGCACAACAAGCTGACATTGGTTATGAGTTAGTTCATCTGGAAGATCATACGGACCACCCTTCTCCTAATTACAAACTCGTGCTTCAGATGACTCATAAGCTAGCCAATGAAGCTCAGCTTCCTTTTATAGTAGTGGAGTCAGATGTAGTGGTGGAGAAGAATACCATAGAGGTAATGTTGAAGTTTCAGGAAGGCCAGGCAAAATCCGGCTTAGTGGGGGCAGTGACAGTGGATGAAGGGGGTGTGGTGAATTTTCCGTACTTGAAATTCAAAGGTGTGAAAGAGCCGGTGATTGATACTAGTCGTAGTTTGAGCTTTTGCTGTACACTGTTTTCACGGGCATTTTTGGAGGCTTATGATTTTGCAGCTTTGGATGAGGCAAAGGACTGGTATGACACGTTTATTTCTAAAAAGTCCATAGAACTCGGATTCAAGAATCATGTGCTTATGAACAGTCCAGTATGGCATAGACCTCATGCGAGCAGGCCATGGAAGCAACTGAAATACAGCAATCCCCTGAAATACTATTTCCTGAAGTTCTGGAAGGGGATGGATAAGATCTGATGATTTAATAGGTCTAATCCCCTAATTGAAAAAGTGAGCGAATTGAACCAGTTCTTTTTTTACAGCCAAGGTATCCCTGCCAAATTCTCTAAGACTATAATTTTCGGATATAAGTAGCCGATAGCATTCTTCTAGGTCATGGGGGTTGAGGTTCTCATTTTCGAAAATAATAGCATTAGGTTTGGTTTTCTTCACATCAAACATCTTCACGACTTCAAGGTCAAAGCCTTCTGCATCTATTTGGAGAAGGTCAATTTGGTGAATTGAGTAGGTTTTGATGAGTGTTTCAGGACTAATAACCTTGACTTCTTCAGATGTAATCTGTTGATCAGGATCACTTGGAATTTCTAATCCATTCTTCTCACAGTTTTTCTGTACTATCCCCTCGTCAAAAAGGCTTTTTATTTTCTCTTCTGAAAAGGAAGCCAGTCCAGTTGCCCATCTCATGGTACTAAACCCGATTTTATATAATTTTTGGGAACCGTCATTGTAACCAATTGCCGCACAGATAGGAGTTAGCCCGGGGTGGTTTTTGTAGATTTTGCTTAAAGATTCTCTGAATACTTCAGGCTGTGGCTCCAGCAGAACCCCTTTCCACCGGTCTCTTTTGATGAATTTGTGGATTGGGTCATTAGTGATCCCGTCATTTGCACCTACCTGAATCACATAGAAATCCGTCTTTTTTGAAAGGGAATATTGGGAAAGGAAGTCGGGCAAACAGCCTTCTTTGGGAGAGTAGAAAAAACGGTAATAGAATAAGAAAATAAAACTATCTCTAGCGCTGAGCTTAAATCTCAGGTGTTTCCAATAAGTTTTGAATGCAGATTTTACTTGTGGCGTGATCAATATTAGTTTTTAAGGGGTTTTAGTATGTGTTGTTCTCTTCTCAGAGTTTGCCTAGCCATTTCATGAGATTGTTATAAGGCTTTGACCAAGTCCGTTGAAAGCGAAGCGGTCCATTTAATTCACGCTCAAAGAACGCAGCATGGTGTTTATTGAGGTAAGCTATTCGCTCTCGTTTTTTTTGATTTGAGCCTGTTTTTTTTCGCTTACTTCCTGAGTGCAGACGGTAGTAGAAACCAACAAAAGGAAGTTTTACCACTTCTCCGCCGTTTTTTAGCATTTTGATCCAGAACTCCCAGTCCTCCCGGCCACATTTCATATCAGTGCTAAAGCCCCCGACTGCCATGCAGTCTGACTTTCGGAAAATCCCACTGACGAAAATCATATTGTCTTTTGCCAAGGCTTGCCTGCTAAAGGGTTTTAATTTCCATTCTTTGGAACCACTCTCATTAAACTTCACAGCTTCGCAATATACTACCTTCACCTTGGGGCTTTTTTCCAGAACCTGTACTGCTTCTGAAATGTAGTTTGGGGCGATCAAATCATCTCCATCCAGTGGTAAAATGTATTTGCCAGAGGCAAATTCGATTCCGGCATTTCTTGCAGTGGTGACTCCGGAGTTTAGTTGATTTAGTAAAGCTACATTGGAATAGCTTTCGGTGAGTTGTTCGGCTATTTCTTCTGAATTATCCGTAGAGCCATCATTGACGATAATGATTTCAAGAGTAGGGTAAGCTGAATTTACAGCAGATTCTACGGTTTCTTTGAGAAAGTGCCCTTGATTGTAGCAGGGGATAATTATGGATACTTTTGGATTCAATGAACTAAAAAGGTTTGATGAATATGACTTGTCAAGTTGGTAATAATTGCAGGATTAAGCTTTGCTTATCTTTTGAGTGAAAGATGAATTAAAGGTATTTATTTGGTTTTCAGGTAAATAAATGTGTTAAAAGTTTGTATTCTTCTGTTGAATTTATAACTTTAAAATGGTGATTAAACAACTTTTCAATAGTATTTCATTCTTTAAGACACAGGATTTTAACCGATCCACTTTTCCAACTCAACTTGTTTGAAAAAAATCCGGATTACGATCCGGATTTTTTTTTGCTGTTTTTTTGATGAACTTTCGGTCTGCGATTACCTATATCACTATGATCCGAGCAAAGGTTGCTATTGTCTTATTTATGCTGCTTTTCAGCCTCCCCACCTTTGCCCAGAATCTTAATCTACGCTACGATTCCACTTATGTGGAGAGTTCGCGTGACGTAATGGCTACTCGATTGTTTTTCAGTAGGAAATACACCAAACTGGTGGCTAAGGTGCCTGAGACACAGGAGCGACTCACTTTAGTGCCCAACACAGGATTGAAAATGGGCCTAGGGTTTACCTATCAGGATCTGACCATTAATGCTTCCTTTCCCGTGAGCTTTCTTTATCCGGACAAGATTGGGGATTGGCCGGGCAATTTGGATTTGCAGTCCCATATCTATGCGCCAAAGGTGATTGTGGATTTCTTCGGACAATTTTACAACGGATACAAGATAGATGCGGAAAACAGGACTTATGCTGACGAAGATTACCTAAGAGAGGATTTGCGTCAAATGTCTTTGGGGATCAATTTGAATTACTTGTTCTTTGGAGACAAATTGTCCATTGCTGCAGCTTGGAATCAGTCTTCCATCCAAAAAAAATCAGCGTATTCCCCATTTATAGGATTTGAAGGGTACGGGGGTAATATGCATGGAGATTCACTGCTACTGCCATCTAATCCAGAGACAGATGTGATTAATTTCGACAGAGCCAGTTACTTTATGGCAGGCCCAAATGCGGGTATGGCTGGGACTCTTGTGTTTTGGAAAAGCTTTTACCTCACGGGGGTCGCATCTGTCAATCTAAGTGGGGGCTACACCAAATGGAGGAATGTGGAGGAGTATAAGAAATGGGGTGTGGCACCTACGTATTACTTGAGAGGTTTTTTCGGGTATAATGGTCCGAGATTTTCCATTACTACCAGCTACGTGTATAAGAATTTGAATTTAATTGAAACTGGTCCCTATGATCAGGCAGTGAATACAGGTGATTATAGAATTAATTTCATCTATAAGATCTATGCAGGCAAGAGTTTTAAGCAAAAATTCAACAAGGTAAATCCTGTGCGGATTGTGATAAAAGAGTAATTTAAATCCCATCAGACTATTTCAGATAGTTTTGCATGGCTTCAAACGCATAAAAACCCAATAACAATGGCAGATCAATTTGGTATTCAAGAATCACTTAAAAGACTTGGGATTAAGACTGAAAACCTAGGAGCGTCTACAGGATCAGATTGGATAGATTCCGGAGAAGGATCAATCTCTTCCATCAGCCCGGCAGATGCTGTGCTGATAGGCAAAGTGCAAGTGACCGATCGGGAAACCTATGAAGAAGTCATAGCCCGGGCACAGGTAGCATTTGAAAGCTGGAGGAAGGTTCCTGCTCCACAGCGCGGAGAAATCGTGCGTGAAATCGGGAATGCCTTACGCGAGAAGAAAGCTGATCTGGGGAAGCTCGTTTCTTACGAAATGGGGAAATCTTATCAGGAAGGCCTGGGTGAAGTGCAGGAAATGATAGATATCTGTGATTTTGCAGTTGGCTTATCTAGGCAGCTCTATGGGCTGACTATGCATTCCGAGCGTCCCGGCCACCGGATGTATGAGCAGTGGCATGCATTGGGAATTGTTGGGATTATTTCTGCATTTAACTTCCCGGTGGCCGTATGGTCCTGGAATTCAGCCTTGGCCTGGGTTTGCGGAGATGTATGTGTATGGAAACCTTCAGAAAAAGCACCTCTATCGGCCATAGCCTGTCAATTGATTGCAGGGGAAGTATTTTCAAAGCATGGCATGCCAGAGGGCATCTGCTCCTTGGTAAATGGGGATTATCGAGTAGGGGAGATGATGAGCCAGGATGTGAGGATTCCGTTGGTTTCTGCCACAGGCTCCACTCGTATGGGGAAAATAGTAGCTCAGACTGTAGGAGCTAGGCTGGGCAAATCACTTTTGGAGCTAGGCGGCAACAATGCCATTATCATCACTGAAAATGCGGATATGGATATGGCCATTCGCGGGGCGCTATTTGGTGCAGTGGGAACAGCAGGTCAGCGCTGTACCAGTACTCGTCGATTGATAATACATGAAAAAGTCTACGAGGAAGTGAAATCAAGACTGGCCTCGGCTTACAGTAAACTGGTGATAGGAAATCCTTTGGATGAAAAAAACCACGTAGGTCCGCTCATTGATAAAGATGCGGTAAAGATGTATTTGGATGCGCTAGAGCAAGTGAAACTTGCCGGAGGGAAAGCAGTAGTGGAAGGAGCACTTCTGGAAGGTCAAGGTTTTGAGTCGGGATGCTATGTGAAACCTGCTATTTATGAAGCAGAAAATCATTACGAAATAGTGCAGCATGAGACTTTTGCGCCTATTCTTTACCTGATCAAGTATGAAACCTTAGAAGAGGCTATTGCCATACAAAATGCCGTTCCTCAAGGCTTATCTTCGGCTATCATGACCCTCAATATGCGGGAAGCGGAAGCTTTCCTCTCTGTGGCAGGTTCGGATTGCGGTATTGCCAATGTGAACATAGGGACTTCAGGAGCTGAAATCGGAGGGGCCTTTGGGGGTGAAAAAGAAACCGGTGGAGGTCGTGAATCAGGTTCTGATGCCTGGAAAGCTTACATGCGCCGGCAGACCAATACCATCAATTACTCCTCTACTTTGCCTTTGGCACAGGGGATTAAGTTTGATATATGAAATCAAGCATGTCCCGAAGCGACACACAGAGGGATGATTATAATTCATGCGAAGATTCCATGTGACCTTAAAAAAAAATTATAAACACATGAAAACTATGAGGATCCGGAGTTTTTTAAATATGCTTTAATTTGTTTTATGATTATCCGAAATGATGCCTGTCACCTTAGATCTTTCGCTTATCTGGTCGGAAGACCGATACTACGACTGCGCTCAATACAAGTGACCGAAGACTCCCGCAGGAGCGGGAAAGGCTGAAGAGGCCTCAATTCTAAAGTTTAACATGTGCTATATTGCTTGAGCCTCCTTAATGGCAGAAAAGCGGATATATATCATATTTTGTTTTATAGAATTGGTAGCACTTAAAACAAAAAATCCCGAATGTAAATCCGGGATTTTGTGGGAGTTGAGGGATTCGAACCCCCGACCCTCTGCTTGTAAGGCAGATGCTCTGAACCAACTGAGCTAAACTCCCAAGAAGTGTTTTTTACTCACAATTGAGCATAAAGAATAAAATGTGGGAGTTGAGGGATTCGAACCCCCGACCCTCTGCTTGTAAGGCAGATGCTCTGAACCAACTGAGCTAAACTCCCATCTTTGTTTCCCTTTCCTTCCGTAAGGGAATGCAAAGGTAATTTGAATTTCATTTGTCGCAAATGTTGTGTTATTTTTTTTTAATACAGATGGAATAATCGGTTGATAATGAGGTAGTAATTTATTTTCCTTTAAGAGCTTATTCAAAATTCAACATAAATCCTGCCCTGAACCACCTGCCGGGCATTTGTACAGTGCCTGCTTCTACGTATTCCGTATTGGTGATATTAGACGCTTCGGCAAAGAATCCTAACTTCCCGCTTCTGTTGTAATCAGCTCTCATGTCCAGTAGAAAATAGGGATCCTGATTCATTCGCTCTACATTTCTGACCTTGGTGTTCCATTCGAATTTTTGGCCAATTCCTAGCAGTACTCCTCCGATCAGCTGGTTTTTCAAAGCCGTCAACGCATATCGTGTTTCTATACCAGGCTGCTGCACTTGGTTTGCATCTATGTAATTATAGGAGAGTAAAAACTCCTTGATCTGTATGCTTTGTCCAGTGGGACTTAGCTTATAGCTTAGAGATGCCTCAATTCCGTTAAAAGTGACTTCGTTGAAATTCTGAGGTTGCCATGGGGTGTCCTCATCTGGTCTTACCCAGTCTATGAGATTGTCAGTGTGACGGTTGTAATACACTAATTCTGCGTGGATGCCGGATTTGCTCCATTTGGCACCTATCTCATAATTCTGCGCTTGCTCAGGTTGAAGCTCATCGTTTCCTATGTTTGTGGGACCCACATAGTACAGGTCGGTGTAGGTCGGAATGCGGTAACTCACCCCATAACCCGTGTAAAACCTCAGGCTTTCGCTTGCCTGGAAGCCCAGCTCTGCTCCGGGGAAATGCTTCCAGCCATACTGAGAATAGTAGTTGGAGTACAGCCCTGCTCGCAGATCTACCTGGTCACCTATATTCACAAGTTGTTCTAAAAACAAACCGGTAAGTGTGCGTTCTTGATCACCCAAATTGGTGCTTTCCAGTACTTCTTTTCTGGTTTCTACTCCGAATCCGGTGGTTCCAAGTCCAGTTTTGAAATTCCCATTTGCTTCCAATGCATAGACATTACTCAAATGGTTGTTTTTGTAAAACTCCGGTTCGTTTCTTCGCAGCAGGTATTCATCAGCATTTTTTCGCCAGTAGGCACGGGTGTTCAGAAAGAAATTCTTCAGATCCAAAGTATGGCTCAGGGAGGCTAGGGTAGTCTGTATGCTTTCGTACTGATCAGGGTAAGTGCTGGCATAGAATCCATTTGCCCCAAAATCCCGATCTGCATAGGCGACCATGCCTTTCAGCGTTTGATTTTCTCCCAAATCCAAGCCTCCTTCATAGAAAATGTTATTGACTTTATAATCTGAATTGTACCAATGACCATTCGAGTCGTCGTGGGAAAATGCCAGGTTTTGCTTGTAGTTTCCAAGTGGCAATGAACTGGCGAAATTGATCCCTTTCATGCCGAAATCCCCAGCATACCCCTGGATTCTGGCATATTTGGAGTCGCTCAGTTCGGTGATGACATTGATGGCTCCGGTGTAGGCATTTTGCCCGAAAATACGGGAAGCAGGGCCTTTAAGGACCTCCACCCGGTCTATGTTGACCATAGGGATGGGGATGTTCATCATCATGTGTCCACTTTGCGGATCTGTCAGCTTGATGCCGTTCAGCAGCATCAGTGTCTGGTCAAATGACCCGCCTCGTATCCCCACGTCTGCCTGCACACCAGTCACGCCTCTTTGCCTCACATCCACTCCGGGTACGAAGGACAAAACTTCCGGTAAGCTCCGGGCAGGGGTAGTTTCAAGCTGCATTTTACTGACTATGGTCAAGTTTCTACTTTGCTTGGAAAAGGGGATCTGTATCCTGTTTTCATGCACCAAAACCTCCTGTAAGTTTTGTGCAGTGCTGTCATTTTGAGCAAAAACCTCTTTTGAAAGTGAAGACAAAAAGACCAGAAGAATTAATTTTTTCATGAAAATGTATGCGTTTGAGGCTTCAAAAGTGGGGTTAAAAAAAGCCTTTTGCAATACTGCTTTATTTCAAAAAAATGTTAATCAGGCTACACTTGTGTAATATTCAATGGATGGATCCATCACAATGTCTATTTTTGGGGCTAAACCAAATATGAATTATGAGAAGTAAATTATTTATGACGCTACTTCTTGCCGGAGCCAGTCTGACAGGAATTAGTACTTCTTTTGCGCAGCAAGTCAAGGAGAACAACCAGGCCGAGTTTGGGGAGTTCATGAACCGAAAGGGTACCTATACCCGCTCGGCTTCAGGCAAGCCTAATGTGGGCTACTGGCAAAATGAGGCAGATTATGAAATCAACGTGACGCTGGACGAGGAAGCGCACACCTTGTCGGGGAGTATCACGCTAAGTTACACCAATAACAGCCCGGAGTCCTTGGACTTTATCTGGATGCAGATGGAGCAAAACAGATTTAAGGAAGACTCCAGAGGTACGCTGACCACACCGATTCAGGGTAATCGCTACAATGGTGATACTGACGGTGGCTATGACATCGCAAATCTTCAGGCCAAAGTGGGTTCTAAAGGCTCTACTTCAAATAAGTACATTGTGAGCGACACCAGAATGCAAGTTTGGTTCAATGAACCTATCCCTGCCAATGGTGGAACAGCGACTGTCTCAATGGATTTCTCTTTCAAAGTTCCGGTAGAAGGAATGGACAGGATGGGAAGATTGGAAGTTGAAGATGGCTGGATCTACGCGTTTGCGCAGTGGTATCCAAAGGTTGCTGTTTTCGACGATATAGAAGGATGGAATGTGGATCCGTACCTTGGAGCAGGTGAGTTTTATCTGGAGTATGGGGACTTTGAATATTCCGTGACGGTTCCTTACGACTATGTAGTAGTAGGGTCGGGGGAACTATTGAATCCTAAGGAAGTACTGAGTAAGGAACTTCAAAATCGCTACGCAAAAGCACAAGAAAGCGATACTACAGTAATGTTGATCACAGCGGATGAATTGGGAAATACGGAACTGACCAGGCCTAAGCAAGACGGGACTATTACCTGGGAGTTTGCCATAGAAAACAGCCGTGATGTAGCCTTTGCTGCTTCAAGAGCATTCATCTGGGATGCTGCAAAAATCGATCTTCCTAGCGGAAAGAAAATTCTGGCCCAATCTGTCTATCCAAAAGAATCCGATGGTCAGGAAGCATGGGCCAGGTCTACAGAATACAGTAAGGCCTCTATCGAGCATTATTCAGAAAAGTGGTTTGAGTACCCCTACGCCAGTGCTACGAACGTAGCAGCTGACATTGGAGGGATGGAATACCCGGGATTGAACTTCTGTAGCTACAATTCCAAAGGGGAAGGACTTTGGGGAGTGACTGATCATGAGTTTGGACACAACTGGTTCCCCATGATCGTTGGAACCAACGAGCGTAGATATGCTTGGATGGATGAGGGTTTCAATACTTTCATCAACCACTACAGTACTTTGGCCTTCAATGACGGGGAGTATCCTTCCAATTTGAATCAAACCAGAAGGTATGTTAATTTCTTCACCAGCGAAACCAGAGAAGGCATAGACACTTACCCTGATGTGGTTAATATCAGTAATCTTGGAATGCTCGCTTATAACAAGCCTGCGATGGGACTGTTGATGCTTCGAGAGTATATTTTGGGTCATGAGCGATTTGACAATGCGTTTAGATCCTATATCAAAACTTGGGCTTACAAGCATCCTCAGCCCTCTGACTTCTTTAACCATATGGACAATGTGGCAGGAGAGAATCTTTCTTGGTTCTGGAATGGTTGGTTCACAGGTACCGGAAATATCGATCTAGGTATCAGCGCGGTGATTCCTTATGCGGGAAATTATGTGGTAGTATTGAGCAACAAAGGAGAGATTCCTATGCCGGTGCTGCTAGAAATCAGCTATGACGATGGTACTACGGAGCGCAAAATGCTCCCAGTGGAGATCTGGCAAAGAGGAGATACTTGGAATCACCTGATCAAAACCGAGAAGAAAATCGAGTCTGTGGTAATCGATCCTGATAAAATCCTTCCGGATATTAATCTAGGAAATGATAATTGGCCACAAGCGCTTTACGATAACAAATAAGTAACTAAAAATGCCCGGACGGTAATCCGGGCATTTTTTATCTTATGGTAGCTGTAAGCTATTTTTTTATATGTATATCCACTACTATCCAGTCCCATTCCTTAACTACTGGCATTCATTCGGATAATCAGATTTTTTATTTTATCCACCATGTCATTTCGTGGATGTTGTCGTTGCCAGCGCCGAACTGCTTGGCAATCGCAGAAGTTACGTTGTCTGCATTATAGTTATACTCTGATTGTGGATAGATCCATCTATAAGGGATTTCTACGCCTTCCGGTCTTCTGAATTCAGGGTAGCCCGTTCTATGGTGATCATAGAATGAAGTCCATTGCATCTGGAAGAATGACTGCAGGTACTTTTGCATCACGATCAATTGGATTTTCTCCTCATCACTCATTGCTTTAGAAAAATCATTGATAGGCTCACTCAGGTAATTTGATGCGGCATTTGCATCTACATAGCCACTGTATTCTTCAGAATACATCTCGTAAAACTGAAATGAAGCTTTCACACCTTCTTCATAGAGTGTCTTTGCGTCTGCATTGATCCACCCTCTCACGGCAGCCTCGGCCAGTATCAACTGTTGTTCAGAGTAGCCAAGGAGTTTGTAAGGCTCATTGACCGGATCTCTATGATAGCGATCGTTTACTTTCGAAACATTGCCTTGTGTAGCTTTTTCATTCACTTCTCCATAAGGAGCTGCTGGATCGCCTCCCTCATAAGCGCTAAAGTCATCTATAGCCTTTCCTGCTTCCTTGGCAGATTTGGTTTGAGTGCTGTAGATAAAAAGACGGGGATCTTTTCTTTCTTGAAGCCGCTGGATGAATGTGGAGTCCATGTACATTCCAGAGCTGAATCCACTACTATTGAAGTCTGGGTACCTGTTGTTTTGCTGATCGAGGAAAACCAGTTGACCACTCTCGGATTCATTTTCCATTAAAGGACTATTAGTGTAAATACTGTTGAATTCACTGAAGTCGATTTCTCCAGAAGTTTCTTTTGGAGACAAAGTCAAAAGCACCTTTAGTCGAAAGGCATTGATGAGTTTTCTCCAAGAAAGGATATTGCCACCGTAGATGATGTCCCCGGCTATGATGGTGTTTTGCGCAGCAAGAATGTTTTCGGCTTCTGCAAGTTCGGCTAAAATGCCTTTGAAAACCTCTGCCTGTTCATCATAAATAGGCGCATAACCCTCATCCGTTTCCCCTTTCAAAGCGGCAGTATAAGGAACATCACCAAAGTTCAGTGTTAGGTTAAAGAAGTAGTAGCTGCGGAAAAACTTCCCTAATGCAACATAAGAGGGTTCATTGATACGCTCGGCTTCTTCGATCATTTTGGTGACATTTCTCAATACGGAGTAAGGTCCAAAACTACCTCTGTCCCATTTGTAGTATTGATTGGTGTTCTCTCCATCAGTTTGCACCAGCATTTTTTGGGCATAAAGCGGGGAGGTACCTCCATAAGCTCTGAATACATCCCACTCTACATTTGTAAGGAGGAGCTGTGGATGGGTTTCAGTGGGGAGGTTTGGATTGATGTTCATTTCCTCCAAATCAGCACAGGAGGAAAGCATCAAAGAAAAGAGAAGGATTGCTATTATGTTTTTCATGTTTATTCTAGCTTTTGTCTGACTGAAATCAATTAAAATACGGCTTTCAAAGTCATGCCCACATATCGTGAGGATGGATCCTGCAGGTTATTGTCATTTCCAAAGTCAGGGTCTAGGTAGGGTAGTTTTTTCAGTACAAAAAGGTTGTATCCGTACAAGGTCAGGTCTAGGTTCTTGATTTTATTGGATGGCAGGATGTTCATCAGGTCATACGTCACAGATAGTCTCCTCAGCTTCAGAAAAGATCTGTCGTACACATTGGCAAAGGTTTCACTTTCGTCTTCAGTGACTTGAGCTCTATATGGGTAAGTCTGAGACCAGGTCTGCCAGCTCACAGCCGTAGTATTCGGTGCGTATTCCCGGGTGTCAGAGATCACATTTCCATCTACATCCCGCACTAGTTCCCCCTCGGTGACCACTACACCTTCAGGTACATAGACAGGTTGTCCGGCCGCGTACTCCTCATCTCTATATTGGGTAGAGTTAGGATGCTTTCCTCCCCACCACATTTTCTCTATAGTGATAGACCGGAGTAGTCCTCCCCAGGCACCATCTACATCCATGGCTATCCTGAACTTGTTGATGTTAAATTGATTTTGGATTCCAAATCTCCAAGAAGGGTCAAGGTGGCCGATATTGGTAGGGAAGGGATCTCTGCTAGGCATTCCGGTGTTTGCGTCCAGTATTACTTGACCGTCAGCGCTTTTTTGCCATACTGTCGCGTAATAGCTATCTGCCCGGTCACCCACTTTTAGGTTGCCAAAGTTGTCATCACCTCCGTAGATTCCGGTGAGTTTTCGCTCAAACTTTGTCCAGTTGGCACCAATGTTCCAGCTGAATTTTTCTTTCTGAATCGCAGCATAGTTTAACATCAATTCAAATCCATTGGTGGTGTATTCGTTTCCGTTTACTTTTCTAGTGCTGAATCCTGAAGCTTGGGAAATACTTAGGTCAATGATCTGGTTTTCGTCAAGAATCCTGTAGTAAGTTCCTTCAAGCGTAAATCTTTTTTGCGCAAAGGATGTAAATAATCCGGCTTCAAAAGTGGTGGATTTCTGAGGCATAATCTCCGGATTCACCAAGCTGGAAGAGTAGTTTACAGAAGGTGTAGAGCCATAGGTGATTCCTTTATTGTATGCAGAATAGATGCTGTATGGGCTCAAATCGCTAGAAACTTCCGACCAAGAGCTATATACTTTGACAAAATCAATAGCCTTAGGCAGATTGATGAACTCCGAAACAATAGCGCTCACCGAAGCCGAAGGGTAGAAATAAGAGTTGTTGGCCTTGGGTAAGGTAGATGACCAGTCATTTCTAGCCGTTACATTCAAGAAAATTGACTGCCATAGGTCCAGTCCTACCGAACCATAAAGACTTCGGATTTCCTTTTCCTCAAGATAATTAGAGGCCTGAACAGGTCCTTGAGTATTGTTTAAACTGTATACATAAGGTACTATGAGTCCATCTGAAGAGGAGTATGCTTGCTTGTAACTTCTGTAGAAACTAGAGGCACCCGCATTTACCGTGAGTCCAAGGGTCTCTGTCAGGGATTTGTTATAGGCGGCTAAGAAATCAGTATCCAGGTTAAGCTGATCATCATTCCAAAACTTGTAATCTCCATTTCTTGAATCCCCATAGTTCATGTAGGATTTGGGACTTTGCATGTCCTCAAACAATGACTTTTGTCTTGCAGAAATTCTCCCTTGCACATACAGATCAGGAGTGATTTGGTACTTCAGTTTCAGCTTCCCGTCCATGACATTTCTATTGTGGACTTGGTTGAGCTCATGAGCAGCGAAGTAGACATTGTTATACCAGGCATAGTTGAAGTTTGCCTGTCTGTAGCCTTCCAGTCCAGGTACATACATGTGATCCTTCAGGTCCTGTCCATTTACATCATCGCCCATCCAAATCAGAATAGTGTACATGTGGTTTTTTGGGCCATAGCCATACCTAGGATAATTGGGAGAATAGACCTTATTGTATCCTAGAGTGGCGTCCAACTGTAATTTCTCGCTGAGTTTGAAAGAGGAGTTAAAATTGAATCCTCCGGTATTTACCGAGGTGTTCGGTACCTGCCCTTGCTGATAAGCATAGTTTGCAGAAAATCGCAATTGAGCTTTTTCTCCTTGGTAGGCAACAGACACATCGTTTTTGGTGACTACACCTGTTCTTAAAAAATCATTCAAATTGTCATGGCGTTTCCACTCGGTTGGGACGCGCTCATAGCGGGATTTGTCATCGTAAACCGTCCCGGTGACACTACCGTACCACTCGATTTCTTCACCAGTTTGCTTGTCTCGGATAGGAGAGTTCCACTGAGGTACCATGACTCCAGGCTCGAATTTGGGACCCCAGATCATGTCACCATCTGAAATGCCACCATCTGCTCCGTCCCAAAATTCGTATTTGCCATTAGAGCCGTTGCCGTATTCGGTTTGCGTTTCAGGAAAAACCGTGAAACCTGCCGTCACCATATTGTTGGTAGTGGCAGTCACAGTAAGGCCTTCTTTTGAAGCATTTTTCCGGGTGATGAGAATAGCTCCATTTTTACCCCTAGAGCCATAAAGTGCAGAAGCGGCACCTCCTTTTAGCACATTGATGCTTTCAATGTTTTCAGGTGAGATATCAAAAAAGTCTGTCTCTACAGGTACCCCATCCAGTACAATTAAAGGGTTTTTTCCTCTTAGGCTAAAAGATGGTGATTGAAACATTCCTGTAGGGTTGCTGACAGTAAGTCCCGCTATTTGCCCAGAAAGGGCATTGCCCAAATTGAGGGTAGACGCTTCAGCTATTGCATCCATAGGAACCTCTTGGGTCACATAACCTAGCTTTTTCTTCTGTTGCTTAATTCCTATCGCGGTGACTACTACCTCGTCCAGAGATCTGCTGTCTTCCTCTAGGGTGACGTTGATAATGCTCCGACCGTTAATCGTTTCTTCTTGCGCTTCAAATCCTATGAAACTAAATATCAACGTGGCATTTTCATCGGCCATGATGTTGTAGTTGCCTTCAAAATCTGCAACCGTCCCTTTGGTGGTTCCTTTCACCAAAACCGTGACTCCGGGGAGACCTTCTCCCGTGGCGTCTGATACTTTTCCTTTGATCTGTACCTGCGCTAGTAGGCATGTAGGCAAGAGCAGCATCAACAAAGCAATAACTGTAAAAGTCTTCTTCATTTTTTGATTTTAAAACTTTAGAAATGTATTTAAGTAATTGATAATCAGTTTTTAATTCAGTTAAAAAGAGGCTGATTTATCAAAGCCCAAAAGTATTGAAGAGTAGAAGATCAGGTTGAAAAATGGGGTTTTGAATTTGTTATTTTAAAGGACAAGAAAATAAACAAGTGGTAACACCAAAATGGCTTTTAGCTTCGGAATTAGCTTTTATAGGAAGGGAAAAGTCAATAATCAACTGAATTCCATCAAATCAAACCTGTTATTTTTTTAGGTGTTCGTGATTTCTTTGAAGAAATCTTAATCAATCCCTATAAATAATCCCGGAAATTTTAACAATGAATTAACGGGGAGGGCTGTCCTAGAATCACTTTATTTCTGCAATAAAAATGGCATGCCTATAAAAATAGAAACCCAGATTTTGTGGTCTGGGTTATTGTAAAGAATGGGGGAGAAAAGCTTTAATAGGATTATCCGCAATGATGCCATTCACCTTAGATCCTTCGCTTATCTGGTCGGAAGACCGATGACCGAAGATGTTGGAAGTGGAAAGTTTGGTATGGCCACTGCGCCTGTCGGCCGAAGGAGGAAGGCAAGGTACGAGCCGCGGCAGTCTCAGAATCAAAGGCAGAAGCTCAAAGCTCAATGCTGAAAGTAGGTCTATACAGTAGATTTTGAGACCCTGAAGGGGTCAAATTTTTAATAGCCCAGGGTAAGGAGGAACGACGCAACCCTGGGTTCAATGTAGAACTGCGGATATCCATAAACTTTAATAATCATCATTGATCTCCAGCCACATGCCGTCTGGATCTTGGATGTAAATCTGGCGTATGCCATCCACTCGAATGGTAACCTTTCCTTTTTCTCCTAGCCAGCTTTCAAAAGGATAATCGGTGTTTTCTAAGGTCTTGATAAAGGCATCCATATCCTTCATGCTAAAACAGAGGTGATTTACTTTTGAGATTTGGGTTGGGATATTGGGAGCTTCGATGATATGCAGAGCAGCACCTCCTCCTATATTGTACCAGGCGTGCAGCCCATCTTTGAAGGGTTCTTCGATTTCTTCCAGACCTACGATATTTTGATAAAAGTTCATGCTCTCTTCCAAATCACTTACGTGGACGGCAATATGGTTTACTTTGATCTGGGCAAATGTGCTCATGGATATACTGAGTAATAGTACTGTAAATAATGTTTTCATGGTGCTTTTGGACTGGGTTTCTAAGGATTTGTAGCTAATGATAGGCTTTTTGAAAATAGAAGGAAAGCAATTTTACAAGAAATGAAGAATTGGCATGAGGGAGCTATTATTCAGAATCTTGGCATTGCTCCTATTTCGCTATGCTGATCCTGGTGGTAGTATCCATATTTTGGTACAAAAAAAGCACCTGTTTTCGCAGGCGCTTTTGTGGCGATAAGCGTGATTTGCTTATTCCTCATTAACATTTGATTCGTGAAGGTCATTTGCCATGGCTATTCGATCGGCTTCATCAAATAATTTAAGCGCTTGCAAATAGACTTCGTTGATGTCGTTGACCACTTTGTAGAAAGCACTTTCGTCATACAGTTGTCGGCCTAAATGGGCCTTTACCAGTATTCTTAGGTATTCCTTAGACTTATTGAAGTCAGCGGCATCGAAGTCCACTTTATTCTTTTTACCATATTCTACCAATTCATCTAGCATCGCATCACTTACCGTGTAGTCTGTATAGTATTCTGGGAAATCCATTCCTTCAAATTTCGCCTTGTTTTTATTGGCAAAGTCTAGCACAAATTCTCTAGCTGAGTTGGAATTGAAGATTTTACTCACGTAGGCAGAATTCATGGTGGTATCCAAAGGAACGAAGTAGTCTGGCATGATTCCACCTCCACCATAAACCACGCGGCCTTTTTTGGTTTCATACTTCAGGCTGTCATTGAATTTGATGCTGTCTGCAGAGAAGAATTCCCCGTGCTCGTATCGGTTGATCCAATCTCGCTCATAGGCTTCGTAGTCTGCATCGTAAGGTTTTTGGATAGATCTACCGGATGGGGTGTAGTATCTCGCAATAGTCAATCGTAACTCCGCTCCGTCAGAAAGGTCAATCGGCATTTGTACCAATCCTTTTCCAAATGATCTTCTGCCCACGATCAGGCCGCGGTCATTGTCCTGAATAGCTCCGGCCAAAATCTCCGATGCGGAAGCAGAGCCTTCATTGACTAAAACAATGATAGATCCATTTTCGAAAACTCCTTCTCTAAAAGCAAAAGCCTTTTGGCTGTATTGATCTACTTTCCCTTGCTGAGAAACGATCAGATCCTTGTCGCCCAGAAGTTCATCAGCCATATTGATAGCAGCACCCATATAGCCGCCAGGATTGCCCTGAAGGTCTATGATCAGCTTTTTCATGCCCTTGCTTTGCAGGTCCAGAATTGACTCTTTGAACTCATCATAAGTGGTGGCTGCAAAACGGGTGACTTTGATGTAACCAGTTTCATTGTCCACCATGTAAGAGGCATTAATGCTGTATTGAGGGATTTTATCGCGTGTGATATTGTACTCGATCAGATCCTTCTGGTTTTTTCTCTTGATGTCTATGACTACTTCAGAGCCTTTGGGGCCACGTAGTTTTTCAAACACATCTCGGTTAGTCACACCTACACCGGCTACATTTTCTCCGTCCACGGTGATGATCTGGTCACCAGACTGTATCCCCAGTGCCTCGGACGGGCCACCGGTCAGCGGAGCCACTACGTATATGGTATCTCTGATGATCCCAAATTCTACCCCAATACCGTCAAACTCTCCATCCAGCTGGGATTGGGCCAGCGAGGCATCCTTAGCAGGGATATAGCTGGAATGTGGATCAAGATGCTCGAGCATCTTATCTATGCCATATTCTACTAGTTCGGTGGTATTGACACTGTCCACATAGTCTCTGTTGACATAGGTCATGATTTCCTGCAGCTTATAAAGTGCAGCTCTTAAGTCATTTTGATTTCCCTTAGGCTCGGCAAAGGTCGCACCGATCCAGATTCCTGCTGAAATGGCCAATGCCAAGATAATAGGAAGTCTTATTTGGGATTTAGTATTTTTCGTCTCACTCACGGCTTTCTCTTTCAGTTGGTTATTTTGTTTTTCAATTCAGTAAATTACTTCAAAATACCTGCAAATCGAAGGGTCTTTTGATAAAGCTAGTAAATGTTTATACGAGCGTGCAGGATATTGGCTAAATTTATTCCCCTTTTTTCTGTTAAAAAAATTAATTTTGCACCATGCGAAAATCGGACGATTTTGAAAAAGCCCTCATAGGCGACTTAGTTTCTGAAAACTACGTCTTTGCTTCCGTCCTGCATTATTTTGGCATCAGCTTTTATCAGTATTCCTCTCATTCACTGGAAGTGGTATGCAAGAAACACAAGGTTCATTCCAGCCAGCTGATTACCGAGCTGGAATCCTGGGCCCAGCGCACAGAACCTACCAATGAGGAGCTTTTTTTGAATCCTATTGAAGTATTGGTAGCCTATCTCAAGAAAAAGCATTACTACTTTGTTCGTCAGGAACTTCCTTTTCTCTCCAATATTATCTCTGGTATCAATCCAGAGCCTCAGTTTGCCAGTTTAATGGCTGACCTGAGAATCATGTTTCCACTATTTGTTGAAGACTTCATTCATCATATTCATGAGGAGGAGAGCCGCCTGTTTAAGCGGATAGAGCTGCTTCAGGATATAGAAAACAACCGGTTCTCCCTGCAAGATGCAATGACCATCATCGAACGGGATCCTATACAGCTATTGGCAGATCAGCACGAAATCCACGATGATGAAATGGAAGGCATACGTAAGCTGACCATGGACTATACCCTAGATCAGAGTGCGCCCCTGACTATGAAAGTGCTCTATCATGAATTGCAGGACTTTGAAAAAGAGCTGAAAATCCATGCGAAAATCGAGGATGATCTGCTATTTCCAAAGGCTGTAGAGTTGGAGCGGGAGGTACTTCGTCAGATCAAGAAAAAAATCCAAAGAAACTGATGCCCAGAATACTCGCTATAGATTTGGGAACCAAAAGAACCGGTTTGGCTGTTACCGACCCGTTGAAAATGCTGGCAAACCCACTTGAAACCATAGAGACTGCAGCATTGCTGTCCTACCTCAAGAGCTATTGCCAAAAAGAGGAAGTGGATACCTTGGTACTGGGATATCCCACCCGTCTCAATGGTCAGGACAATGAAATGACGCCCAAAGTACTTCAAATGAAAGATAAGCTTATAGCTGCTTTCCCAGATAAAAAAATCGAACTGGTAGATGAGCGCTTCACTTCGCGGATGGCCATGCAAAGCATGATCACCATGGGTAGCAAAAAGAAGGACCGGAAAGAAAAGGCCGGAAACCTGGACAAGGTGAGCGCTGCAATTATTCTACAATCCTATTTAGAAAAACAATGATATATCCTATAGTTGCTTATGGTAATCCCATTCTGAAAAAAGAAGCAGAGGAGATTACCGAAGGAACCGAGCTAGATGAGCTGATCAAAAGTATGTTTGCCACCATGGACCATGCCAGCGGCGTGGGCTTGGCCGCTCCGCAAATCAATCAGGGAATCAGTCTTTTTGTAATTGATAGCACCTTGATGCTGGATGAGGACGATGAGGAAAAAGGAATCCGTAGAGCCTTTATCAACCCAGTGATACTCGAAGAGTATGGAGACGACTACAGCTTCGAAGAGGGCTGCTTGAGTATTCCAGACGTGCGGGCAGAAATCACCCGACCAGAATCCCTGACAATTGAGTATTTTGATGAAAACTGGAACCTGAAAGAAGAGGAGTTTTCTGGTATGACAGCCCGGGTGATCCAGCACGAGTTTGACCATCTGGAGGGGATTCTTTTCATTGATTACTTAAAAGGCCTCAAAAAGCGTCTTGTAAAGTCAAAACTAATAGATGTCAGCAAGGGCAAAGTGTCCACTGATTATAGAATGATTTACCCTACCAGATGATAAAATCACCAAAGCTCTCCATTGCACTAGTTCAGACGGATCTCCACTGGAAAGATAAGGTGGCAAACCTGGCCATGCTAGAGGAGAAGCTTTGGGGCATGGAGGAGCAGGTGGATTTGATTATACTTCCCGAAATGTTTCCCACGGGATTCTCTATGGATGCGGAGGAACTGGCCGAACCCATGAATCTTACCGTATGCAGGTGGCTTCGTCAGATGGCTTCGCAAAAGAAGGCCTATATCACCGGAAGCGCCATTATTAAAACGGAGGAAGGCTTTGTCAACCGTCTGCTATGGGTGAGTCCCGAAGGAATGATCCAGCACTATGATAAGCGGCATTTGTTTAGGATGGCGAAGGAAGAGCAGACTTTTGCTGCCGGGCTGAGGCAACCGATTTTTGAGCTGAATGGCTGGAGAGTCTGTCCACAGGTTTGCTATGATATGAGATTTCCCGTTTGGTCTAGAAATAGAACCCTAGATGGAAAGCTTGCCTATGACTTGATTTTTTATGTAGCCTCTTGGCCAGCAGCTAGAATATCAGCTTGGGATGCGCTTTTGCCTGCTCGGGCGATTGAAAATTTGGCATATTCCATAGGTGTCAACCGGGTCAAAGCAGACGGCAATGGGGTCATGTACAACGGTCACTCAGCCGCTTACGATTACAAAGGGAATCAGCTTGAGTATATGGGGGAAGAGGATAAGATCGCCCTGGTACATCTAGACGCTGAAGAGCTGGAGGCCTTTCGTCAGAAATTTCCTGCTTGGATGGATTCGGATGATTTCTTGATCAAATAATGCATTTTTCACTCGCTCAGGACTTTATGCGAGCGGAATTTGAAACAAGGATATTTTGCGTATTTTAGCCGCGATATTTTAAGACCCTGTTTCTCTTTTTATACTCCATTTTAATAGTCAAATGGAACAGATCTCCATAGGTCGCTAGAAGATTCAGGGTGAAACAAGCCTTTTGAATTCTTAAAACCATGAGTAACCAAACTCCAAAAATCCTTTATACGCTGACAGATGAAGCTCCGGCTCTTGCCACGTATTCTTTATTGCCAATTGTAGAATCTTTCACCAAGTCTGCGGGTGTAGCCGTGGAAACCCGCGATATTTCACTTTCCGGTAGAATCATTGCCACTTTCCCCGAATACTTAAGTTCCGAGCAGCAGATTCCAGATGCCCTGGCAGAGCTTGGCAGCATAGCTAAGACTCCGGAAGCTAATATTGTAAAGCTTCCAAACATCTCTGCTTCTATCCCTCAGTTGAAAGCGGCCATCAAAGAACTACAGGCGCAAGGCTATGCACTGCCCAACTACCCGGAAGAGCCAAAAACTGACGAGGAAAAAGCGGTGAAAGCCAAATACGATAAAATCAAAGGGTCTGCTGTAAACCCAGTTCTCCGTGAAGGTAACTCCGACCGTAGAGCTCCACAGGCCGTGAAGGCTTATGCCAAAAAGCATCCGCACAGAATGGGCAAATGGACGGCTGATTCCAAGTCTCATGTAGATAGCATGACTGAGGGGGATTTTTACGGAAGTGAAAAGTCACATACCCTGGCAGATGAGGCAGTAGTCTCCATTGAGCTACACGGTGCAGATGGAAAAAAAGAAATCCTAAAATCAGGGTTGAAGCTCCAGGCAGGCGAGGTGATCGATGCTTCAACTATGAGTATTGCTGCATTGAAGGCTTTCCTTCGCAAAGCAAAAGCTGACGCAAAGGAAAAAGGCGTGTTGTTTTCACTGCACATGAAAGCCACCATGATGAAGGTCTCAGACCCTATCATTTTTGGACATGCTGTTAAAGTCTTTTTCGAACCGGTTTTCACCAAGCATGCGGCTACCCTAGAGGCAGCAGGAGTAGATGTAAATAATGGATTTGGGGATTTGCTGGCCAGTCTGGAGAAACTTCCGGTAGCGCAGAAAACCGAGATTTTGGCAGATATTGAGGCCTGCTATGCCGATAGCCCGGACCTAGCCATGGTAAATTCTGATAAAGGGATTACTAATCTGCATGTGCCGAGTGATGTGATCATCGATGCTTCCATGCCTGCTATGATCAGAACCTCTGGTCAGATGTGGAACAAAGAAGGAAATCAACAAGACACCAAGGCCATCATTCCAGATCGTTCTTATGCTGGTGTTTATAGTGCCACCATTGAGTTTTGTAAAAGACATGGTGCATTTGATCCTGCGACCATGGGGTCTGTTCCAAACGTAGGTTTGATGGCGCAAAAAGCGGAGGAATATGGCTCTCACGACAAGACATTTGAAATTTCCTATGCTGGAGAGGTCAAAGTGATCGACCAAAACGGTGTTGAAATTTTCTCTCACGAAGTAGAAACCGGCGATATCTGGAGAATGTGCCAGACTAAAGATGCTCCGATCCAGGACTGGGTAAAACTGGCAGTAACTAGAGCGAGGCTTTCTAACACTCCTGCGGTCTTCTGGTTGGATCCCAACAGAGCGCACGATGCGGAATTGATTAAAAAAGTAAATAAATATCTACCAGAGCATGACCAGGAAGGATTGGAGATTTCTATCCTTTCTCCGATCGAAGCCACTAATTTCTCTTTGGCGAGAATCAAAGAAGGCATGGATACTATCTCTGTGACTGGAAATGTGCTGAGAGATTACCTGACAGATTTGTTCCCGATTTTGGAATTGGGTACTTCTGCCAAAATGCTTTCTATCGTTCCATTGATGAATGGTGGAGGTTTGTTCGAAACCGGAGCTGGTGGATCTGCGCCTAAACACGTGGAGCAATTCGTGACTGAAGGTCACTTACGCTGGGATTCTCTCGGTGAATTCCTTGCATTGGCAGTTTCCCTAGAGCATCTAGGCAGAACTTTCCATAACGATAAGGCTTTGCTTCTGGGTGAAACTTTGGATCAGGCGACGGGCAAATGGCTGGAAAATGACAAATCCCCAGCCAGAGTCGTAGGTAAACTGGACAACAGAGGAAGTCATTTCTACCTGGCACTTTATTGGGCTCAGGCACTTGCTGCGCAAAATAAGGATGCAGAATTGAAGGCTAAATTCACTCCTCTGGCTCAGGCACTAGAGGCACAGGAAGCTACTATAGTGGGTGAACTGAACGGTTCTCAAGGAACTCCATTGAACATCGGTGGATACTTCAGGCCAGATGCGGCACTAGCATCTCAAGCGATGCGACCAAGCGCTACGCTAAATGATATTTTGACCACTTTGGTTTAAGAGGAAATTCGATAAAATTAGAAAGCCATCTGACCATTGTGTTGGATGGCTTTTTTCGATTGCGGAGAGCTTAGACAACCTTCTGCCCCGTTTTGTCGCAATCCCAAATCCAATCATTCCTCCTCAAAACTCACGCCATTTGCCCGCATAAACTCCTTGATTACTGAGACGTGAATGCATTCACCCAGATGGATAAAAGCGTAGTCATTCACTTTTTTGGCTTTGCCATGGGCAATGATCGCTTTTTCTTCAATATCAAATCCTAAGTGTAAATGCTTGGTTCGGCTCTGCATGCCACAGACTTTTCCCTTGGCATCGAAAAGCGGTCCGCCACTTTGACCTCTGAGTCCAGGGGTGCTCATTTCCATTCCATAGACTTTTCCGTTTTTGTCTCCCAGAAATCGGGTAAGCATGCCGTCTATGGGAAACCTGGGCGATCGCTTGTTTCCAGTATTGGTCCATTCCAAACATTGGTTCTGAGTGTTCAATTGATAGTTGGAAAACTCAGGAAAGGGAAATCCCAGCCTGCACAACATTGCCCCGGGATGGATGTCTGAATGGTCTTTTTTGAATTTCGGAACATTCGTAAAGAGTGTCTTTTCGAAGCCTTCGAATTTGATCAGGGCCAAGTCGTATTCCGGGTGAAGGAAGAACTTCATGTTTTTGATCTGATCCACACAATCCACAAAAGTGATTCGCATTTCTGAGGTGGAGTCAGATTTTAAGCCTAGCTTTTTTGCCAATGCTGAGCGCTGTCCTCCGCTTGAGTTCTTACCTTGCTGTAGAAAGGAATGGTATCGTTGATTGATTTTGTCGGCTTGGGAAAGCCATTGTGCTACATGTTTGCAGGTCAGTGCATAGCCTTCTTGGTTTACAAAAAAAAGAGTCGCAGCACCGCGTTCGATTTGGGTACTTCCAAATTTTCTGGAGATAGAATGTATCGCCCGGGTGTATCCGGCAGTTTCGAGAATTGCTTTTTCAAACATCAAAAATGGGGTAAGTGAGACTTTAAATTAGAAAAATGGATCGGGAAAGAAGTGTTTTTTCACTTTTTAAGAAAATTCTGTTTCTGAAATCGATTGAATTTCCAATGTTTGCCCCAGTGCTCAAAGATAGTTTGGGCTAGCCAAATATTTATAATAACTTAGCCATCCCTCAGGGATTTTTAGCCAAAAGTGGCATACCCTATAAAGGGGTTTTTAGGAATCAAACCTATACTCAAATCAAAATAAATATGAGCAAGATTAAAGTTGGAATCAACGGATTCGGTAGAATCGGACGTTTGGCGTTCAGAGTAGCGCAAGAAAGAGAAGATATCCAGGTAGTAGCGATCAACGATTTGATCGACGTGGATTACATGGCGTACATGCTGAAGTATGACTCTACTCACGGTAACTTCAAAGGTACTGTAGAGGTAAAAGACGGCGCATTGGTAGTGAATGGAAATAGCATCCGGGTTACTTCTGAGAAAAGCCCAGCTAACCTGAAGTGGGGAGAAGTAGGAGCTGATTATGTAATCGAATCAACCGGTATTTTCTTGACTAAAGAAACTGCTCAAGGCCACATCGATGCTGGCGCTAAGAAAGTAGTGATGTCTGCTCCATCTAAGGATGACACGCCGATGTTTGTGATGGGCGTAAATGAAGATTCTTACACTTCTGACATGGTTTTCGTGTCTAACGCTTCTTGTACTACCAACTGTCTGGCTCCAATCGCCAAAGTATTGAATGACAACTGGGGAATCGAGGAAGGCTTGATGACTACAGTTCACGCGACTACTGCTACTCAAAAGACTGTTGACGGACCTTCTGCGAAGGACTGGAGAGGTGGACGTGGTGCTGGTCAAAACATCATCCCTTCATCTACAGGAGCTGCTAAAGCGGTAGGTAAAGTAATCCCTGAGTTGAACGGTAAATTGACAGGTATGGCATTCAGAGTTCCTACTCCAGATGTTTCTGTTGTAGATTTGACTGTAAGGTTGAAGAAGGCAGCTACTTACGAGGAAGTTTGTGCTAAAATGAAGGAAGTTTCTGAATCTTCGATGAAAGGTGTGCTTGGCTACACTGAAGATGCGGTAGTTTCTAATGATTTCCTTGGAGATGCTAGAACTTCTATCTTCGATGCAGGTGCCGGCATCCAGCTTTCTGACACATTCTTGAAAGTAGTTTCTTGGTACGACAACGAATGGGGTTACTCAAACAAAGTAATCGACCTAGTGAGCTATATTGCTAGCAAATAACATTGCTTCACCCCTGCGCCACAAGGGTGTTTAGTAAAAAAATAAGTCATTCACGTTAAGTGAATGGCTTTTTTTATTGGGGTCTTTAAGTACAAGTTTTTTAGGATTGATTTTACGAAATGACAGGTGCTGCATGCTAATTACGGGTGCAATCATTAAACCTGTTCACTGCTACTGATGCTACTTTTTGATTTTCTGTACCCGCATCAGATCGTCTGTTGCCTGAAGGATTTTGTTTTTCAAGATAGGATTGTAGTCAGGGTTAGATTTCCAGAACGCTGCAAGGATTTTAGCAGCTTCTGGCGATGAGTATTGTCCTAGGGTCGCAGCTATCCACCTTTTAGGAAAGAAGATGTCTCCTGTTTTCTGAATGTCTTCCAGAAGTTGTAAGGCTAGTGGGAGGTACACGATCGCTGCTTCCTGGCGCAAAGGATGATGAATATAGCCGCAGGCGGAAAGTACCCAGGACTCTTTTTCACGCATACTTGCCCTAGCAAAAGACTGGAAAAGTGTGGCACGTTCACCCTCATTTTGTGATAAAGCCGGCAAGAGAAAATCAAAGCGGGCCAGCTTGTCAGGGTTGCTAATTCTACTCCTTTCCTCAGTCAGTATTTCATCTGATTTGGAATGGCCGTAAAGAGCCAGATCCATTGCTAGGCTGGTGAAATTGTCCGGGTTTAGTTTCAGGTCTTTGATTTTATGACCTTTCTTCCAGACTTTATACAAACGCTCCTGTCCGGCAGGAGAATAGGCAATTCCGCTATAAAGCGCGAAGATCGTTTTCTTCAAGTTAGTTGGAAGATCCTGATGCAATTGATTCCAAAGTTGCTTTTCCAAGGCAGGTAAAACTTGTTTACGTTGCTCTTTTGTGAGGTAGTTCCAGAAAATACTGTTGAGTTCTCCAGAAATCAAGCGTGCAAGAATCTCATTTTGCTCTGCAGCAATTCCTTTTTGGAAAGTTTCAAAAGCCAGAATTGGAGCAATATTACCTGATAGGGTGTTTTCATATAGGTTGATGTAAGACTGTCCTCGCATCACCTCGTCTTTCAAAGATGAGATGTTTATCAATGATGATTGATCTATAGGAAAAACGCCATATCCTAAGCCATTGCTATTGTAAAGAATGGCTGTAGGTTGTTTCTCGCCTATTGCTTCTTTCAGATCCAGCGTTTTATCTTCCATCGCCACTGAAAAGGTTTTAATCCCGTCTTTATAGAAAAAGGAAATGTCGAAAAGCTGGGGCCAAACTTTATCCGATCCATCTTCTGCTTTTTGTGTGATCACAAAGGAGCTGATTGTCCCGTCTTCACCAAGTTCTATTTTGTCTGAAAGAATAGGTCTGCCGGATTGATTTACCCAGACTTCGCTCCATTGCTGAAGGTTTATTTCTGTATTTTCATCCAAAATCTCAACAAGGGCATTCCAGTCTGCATTTCCATTTGCGTAGGTCTTGATGTATTGCTGTATGCCTTTCTGAAATTCCTTTTCCCCCATGGCGGTTTCCAGCTGTCTCATCATGATGGGGGCTTTGTCATAGATGATGCTACCATATAATGAGCCAGCGTCCTTCAGATTGGTTAAATTCTGTCGAATTGGGTTGGTTCCTTTGGTGCGGTCTTCTCCATAAGCGGAAGGGTAGTGATTGGTAAGAAAAGAAAGCTCGTGATTGATCTCGGGATATGTGGGGTTGACAAGTTTCCCGGCCATGAAATTTGCAAAAACCTCTTTCATCCAAACGTCCTCAAACCAATCCATGGTCACCAGATCCCCGAACCACATGTGGGCCGTTTCATGTCCTATCAGTTTTGCTCTGCTGAGCAATTGGGAATCGGTAGCATTTTCATCCAGAAAAAGTGAGGATTCCCGGTACTGAATAGCTCCCACATGCTCCATTCCCCCGTATTGGAAAATGGGAATGGTGGCAAAATCGAGTTTTTGAAATGGGAAAGGGTAAGCAGTGTACTCCTCCAAAAAGTCCTTAGCTTTTTGATGTAACCTGAAAAGCTCAGGGATGCTAGCTGCAATTTTTTCAGGGTTGGTTTCCCGGTAAAGCATTTTCTGTGGGAAATCAGCGGTTACTTCCGCTTCTTCAAATTTTCCGGCCACAAAAGAAAATAGGTAGGTGCTCATTAAGTCAGACTTAGCAAACTGGTGAGCAGTAAGTTCACCATCCTGAGAGGAATCTATTATTGGTGCACTAGCCAGGACTTTCCACGTGTTGGGTGCGGATAGGGTCAAGGTGTAGTTGGCTTTCAGATTGGGTTGATCAAAACAAGGGAATAGCGTGCTGGCCCGATCGGGGACTAGCAGGGTATAGAGAAAGTCCTCATTTCGGTTTAGAGAAAGTTCTCCAGCGATGAATTCAATTGAAATAGAGTTAAGTCCTTGAAGTAAAGCGGTCTTTGGAATGACCAAATGCTGATTTCTATGATCAATAGGTGTGGCGGTACCGTTTACGATTAGTGATTTTAGATTCTTAGAATTTTCATTGAAATCCAAAATCAAGGGGTGGGTAAGGTCAGAAATTTTGACTTCTAGGGTCAAACTTGCAGGTATAGGATCAGCTTTCTTCTCCGGGATTTTAAAGTTTAGCTGATAATGAATGTCGGATACCTGGTGTTTTCTAAACTTCGCCAAGTCTACTGAAATACCGGCATCATAAAAGTGCTCGTCCGAGACGGATTGTTGGCAAGCGCTTGCTAAAATCAAAATGCAAAAGATCAAGAGCAGGTTTTTCATGCTCAAGAATCTGGATTTACGAGTAGATAAACAAGTTTTTTCCTTTCTGCGGAGGTATGAAGTTATAGTCTGGTCACGTCTGACTTTTTGATGTAGGCGCTCTTGTTTTTCCAATCCACTTCATACCAGATGTCTTTGCTTGACTTGATGTGTACTCGGTGCCCGGGCTCTACTTGATCCACTAGGTCCCCACCAGCAGAGGGCTTGCTTACTATGTAGGTAGGGCTGCTAGTGATAAGGCCGGTTTTTGGACCATTTAGAAAATTATTGGCCAGAAAAGTAAGGACTAATAACATGAGGGTAGGCCAGTAAGTTTGTTTTTTGTCTTCCTTCCTACCTGTCCACCAGATGGCAATAATAGATATCAGCAAGAAGAAGGCCAGCGTACCTACGATGTAGTCCTGGTATTCAGTAAGAAAAATAAAGAAGCGTTGGCCATCACTTACTTCATAACCTACAAGTTGATTTTGACCGGTCAGGCTTTTGATTTTTGTAATCACTTGAGGGTTTGGCGAGATGTCATAATACTTGGTGAGGTAGAGTGTGGCCTGCTCATGATCTCCTATGCCTTCAGTGATAAATGCCATTTTGAGGAGCATAGCAGGAGAATAGATGCCATCCTCGAAGTTGGATGAATAAATTTCCATGGCTTCTTTGTAGCTCCTTTGGTCAAACAAAGAATCTGCTTTTTCTAGGCTGATTGCATCTGCTTGACAATGAATACTTTGCAAGGATATTGATAAAAATATCAAAAGTTTTGTAAGAAAGATTGATTTCACGTTTGGCATTTAAGAATTGTCCTCTTATTTTTGCAGTCCAATTACGGTAATGATCTGGCAAAAAGCAAGGCCAAGAAGTCGATTTGAAAAGTTTTTAACTGATAAAAAGCAGTTAAAATTTCTGAAAATTTTCAGAAAAAATGATTCCTTAGCTCAGCTGGTAGCGCATCCCGATTTTGATCGGGAGGATCCTGGTTTTGAGTCAAAGAATAGATCTTACAGTGAAAAAAGCTTCACTGTTGTTAATAAAAAAATGATTCCTTAGCTCAGCTGGTAGAGCATCCCGATTTTGATCGGGAGGGTCCTGGTTTCGAGTCAAAGAATAGATCTTACAGTGGAAAAAGCTTCACTGTTGTTAATAAAAAAAATGATTCCTTAGCTCAGCTGGTAGCGCATCCCGATTTTGATCGGGAGGGTCCTAGTTTCGAGTCAAAGAATAGATCTTACAGTGGAAAAAGCTTCACTGTTGTTAATAAAAAAAATGATTCCTTAGCTCAGCTGGTAGAGCAATACACTTTTAATGTATGGGTCCTGGGTTCGAGCCCCAGAGGGATCACTTGGTGATTACAATAAGGGAAGGGCGAGAAGCCTGTCCCGATAAGACGTAGCAAAGCGAGTCGAATCGGGAAGCCCAAAAGGGATCACAGAGTTTAACTTGCAAGGAGTTAAAAAGAAAGTTTCGGGGTGTAGCGTAGCCCGGTATCGCGCCACATTTGGGATGTGGAGGTCGTAGGTTCGAATCCTGCCACCCCGACTTTAAAAAATCTTGTATCGCCGAATAAAATGTTATTTGGTATAGTTTATTGGAGTTATTGGTAAGCCTGTTAGGTAATCAATAACAATTAGAATAATTAACTTCAAGGAGTTAAAAAGAAAGTTTCGGGGTGTAGCGTAGCCCGGTATCGCGCCACATTTGGGATGTGGAGGTCGTAGGTTCGAATCCTGCCACCCCGACTTTGTTTTACCGTTGTGAGATCTTCACGATCGAGCAATAATTTATCCAGGTCCTGTAGCTCAACTGGATAGAGCAACTGCCTTCTAAGCAGTAGGTTTCAGGTTCGAGTCCTGACAGGATCACTATTTGAAAAGCGGAATAACGTTCCGCTTTTTATTTTAAAGGTAGTGATGATTCCTTAGCTCAGCTGGTAGCGCATCCCGATTTTGATCGGGAGGGTCCTGGTTTCGAGTCAAAGAGTAGATTTTACAGTGGAAAAAGCTTCACTGTTGTTAATAATAAATGATTCCTTAGCTCAGCTGGTAGCGCATCCCGATTTTGATCGGGAGGGTCCTGGTCTCGAGTCAAAGAGTAGATCTTACAGTGGAAAAAGCTTCACTGTTGTTAATAGTAAATGATTCCTTAGCTCAGCTGGTAGCGCATCCCGATTTTGATCGGGAGGGTCCTGGTTTCGAGTCAAAGAGTAGATTTTACAGTGGAAAAAGCTTCACTGTTGTTAATAATAAATGATTCCTTAGCTCAGCTGGTAGCGCATCCCGATTTTGATCGGGAGGGTCCTGGTTTCGAGTCAAAGAGTAGATTTTACAGTGGAAAAAGCTTCACTGTTGTTAATAAAAAAATGATTCCTTAGCTCAGCTGGTAGAGCATCCCGATTTTGATCGGGAGGGTCCTGGTTTCGAGTCAAAGAATAGATTTTACAGTGGAAAAAGCTTCACTGTTGTTAATAGTAAATGATTCCTTAGCTCAGCTGGTAGAGCAATACACTTTTAATGTATGGGTCCTGGGTTCGAGCCCCAGAGGGATCACAAGAGAGCAGTCCAAATGGGCTGCTTTTCTTATTTTTAGTCAAATCTATGCTGATATGGCAACACTTTACATACTTTTTTCCAACAGGCTAAACAAATACTATGTTGGTGCATGTACGGACTTAGAAAGACGTTTGCGTGAGCATAATATTGGTCACTCAAAATTTACGGCAACGGGTATTCCCTGGCGTGTAGTCTATACGGAAACATTTGATGATCTAAAGTCGGCGAAGCGCCGAGAATCCTACATAAAGAGGATGAAGTCTAGACAATATATTGAATCTCTGATCAGCTCAGCTCAGTAGAGCATCCCGATTTTGATCGGGAGGGTCCTGGGTTCGGGCCCCAGAGGGATCACTTGGTGATTATAATAAGGGAAGGGCGAGAAGCCTGTCCCGATAAGACGTAGCAAAGCGAGTCGAATCGGGAAGCCCCAGAGGTATCACTTGATAATTATAATAGGGGAAGGGCGAGAAGCCTGTCCCGATAAGACGAAGCAAAGCGAGTCGAATCGGGAAGCCCCAGAGGGATCACTTGGTGATTATAATAAGGGAAGGGCGAGAAGCCTGTCCCGATAAGACTTAGCAAAGCGAGTCGAATCGGGAAGCCCCAGAGGGATCACAAGAGAGCAGTCCAAATGGGCTGCTTTTCTTATTTTTAGGCTAATTTATAAATCCTCTATTACGAAAAAGGCATAAAAAAACCTCCAATTCGGAGGTTTTTGATTGTTGTGAAACACATGTCAAAGTTTTTGGATCATTACATTTTTGAAATGAACCAAATCGCCATGGTCTTGGAGTGCAATTCTTCCTTTTTTGAAGGTGCCGAAGCCTGGCATGTCCTTGAATTTACTGTCAGCAATTAATGCTTCCCATTCTGGAGTCCACAGGGTAGTCTTCACCAAGGTGCTGCCATTGAGTTTCATCTCTAGTTCTCCGTCATTTACGATGATTTCAGCTTGATTCCATTCTCCCCAAGGTTTTGCAGTTTCTTCACTGCTGACTATTAGGTCATAAAGGTCTCCTGCTCTGTGGCTGATATTCTTGGCATCTGGGTGGCCATCATTGTCCACTATCTGCATTTCCATACCTGTATAGTAGGTCTGCTGGTACTCTGGGGATTCATGTACTAAGAATATTACACCACTATTGCCATTTTCTGAAATTTTCCAATCGTATTTGAAATGGAAGTTTTCATACTCATCGTTGGTTACTAAATCTCCTCCATCGCCTTCGCCCCATTGGTCTTTGTTTTCAGCATCCAGATATACTACACCTTCATCATCAATTTTCCAGGCATTCCCAACTTCTTTTCCACCGTATTTATGCCAGTGATCGAAGTTTTTCCCTTCAAAAAGATTAATCCAATCTTCTTTATTTTCTGCGCTGCTGGCCTCAGACTCCAGTTCCTCAGTGACCTGCTCTAGGGCTTTTTCACTAGAACAAGCCCCTAAGCTAGCCGCCAGAATTACAGCTGCTAAGAATTGCTTCTTCATTGCTTACTTCTTCAGTAATAGTACATAGCTCACCATATCTTTGGCGTCTTCCATGCTAAGATTCGGGTGTGCCGGCATAGGTACCTCTCCCCAAACTCCTACACCTCCGTTGATTACCTTATCAGCGAGCATATTGATGTTTTCCTCAGTGGTTTCATACTTTGCCGCTACATCAGCATAAGAAGGTCCTACGATTTTTCGCTCCACCATATGACAGGTGGTACAGTCGGAAGTTTTTAGTTTAGCAAGTCCCTTAATATAGATTGGGTCGTCCTTATACTTTTCTTCCAAGCTGATTTCCTTTTCTGGAGCCGGAGTTTCAGCTACTGGAGCTGAAGTGGTAGTTTCTGTTGATTTTTCTCCTCCGCCACAGGCGAAAGCTAAACCGGCAATTGCAACAAATGCCAGATTCAAAGGTTTAATCGTTTTCATTGTTTCTATTATAGTAAGTAATTAGATTCCTAGTATTTTTTTATTGAATGCTTCATCAGCTCCAGTTCCAGCAAAATCATCAAATGCCTTCTCTGTCACTCGGATGATATGTGAATCGATGAATGGGGCCCCTTCTGCGGCACCTTGCTCTGGATGTTTGATAGCGCATTCCCATTCCAGAACGGCCCATCCGTCGAAATTGTACTGCGAAAGTTTGCTAAAAATTCCGCTAAAATCAACTTGTCCATCTCCTAAAGATCTAAAACGGCCTGCTCGTTCTACCCATCCCTGATAGCCTCCATACACGCCCTGCTTACCGCTAGGGTTGAATTCTGCATCTTTAACGTGGAACATTTTGATTCTTTCGTGGTAAATATCAATGAATTGAAGGTAATCTAGACACTGTAGTACAAAGTGACTTGGGTCATAGAGTATGTTTGCTCTTTGGTGACCTTTTACCTTATCTAGAAACATTTCAAATGTTACTCCATCATGCAAATCTTCGCCTGGATGGAGTTCATAGCACACATCCACGCCATATTTGTCAAATTCATCCAAGATTGGCACCCATCTTTTTGCGAGTTCGTCAAAGCCTGTGTCCACTAGTCCAGCAGGTCGCTGTGGCCAAGGATACACGGTATGCCACATCAGGGCTCCGGAGAAGGTCGCGTGTGCGGTCAGCCCTAGGTTATGCGAAGCTTTAGCAGCGTACTTTAATTGTTGGATTGCCCAGTCAGTTTTGCCTTGGAGGTCACCTTTTAAGTTTGCTGGCGCAAAGCCATCAAATAGTTCATTATAGGCAGGGTGTACCGCTACAAGCTGGCCTTGGAGGTGGGTGGAAAGCTCGGTGATTTCCAATCCTGCTTCCTTCACAGTGCCTGCAATTTCATCTGCATAAGTCTTGCTTTCTGCGGCTTTTTGAAGGTCTATCATGCGGCCATCCCAAGAAGGTATCTGCACCCCTTTGTAGCCCAGATCAGCCATATAGTTACAGATGTTCTTCAGGTTGTTAAACGGCTCGCTGTCGTCAATAAATTGTGCGAGAAAAATTGCAGGGCCCTTAATACTTTTCATGTTTTTAGGTGTTTTTAGGTTTGATAATTTATTTTTCAACTTTAAATGGAGTCCATTTTTGATCGGACTCATTACTCTTCAGGACATGATCTATAAATGCCATCCCCCGGATCCCATCTTCAATTCCCGGATAGTCCTCCCATTCAGGTTTTGGAGTCTCTCCAGCACGGTCTGCATAGATGCATCTGGCAAAATTCCTGTAAAGGTTAGCAAAAGCTTCCACATATCCTTCAGGATGGCCTGCTGGAGTTCTGGTATTTTCCTGTGCCAGGGATCCCAGGTAGCCAGTCCCGGCTCTTAATATTTGATCAGGGGATTCTGGCCAAGTAGCAATCAGGGTGTTGTTTAACTCTTGCTGCCATTCCAGGCCTCCTTTTTCCCCGTAAATTCGGATTTTCAAATTGTTCTCTGCTCCAGTATCGGTTTGTGAGGCCATTAAAACCCCTGATGCACCATTTTCAAATCTCAACAGCACCACTCCGTCATCATCTATGGGCCTGCCCGCTACCTTAATATACAGGTCAGCGCAAAGTGCTTTGACTTTTTCTCCCGACACATACTCTGCCAAATGAAATGCATGGGTGCCTATATCTCCCATACAGCCCGCCAGTCCGTTTCTGTTGGGGTCAGTCCGCCACTCGGCTTGCTTGTTGTTTTCAGATTCCAGCAGTTTCCACAGCCAGCCTTGAGGGTACTCTACATACACTTTTCTCACTTTGCCGATTTTGCCCTCAGCGATCATCTGTTTGGCCTGCTTGATCATCGGATATCCCGAGTAGGTATGAGTCAAAAGAAAGCGCTTATCTGAGGCCTTGACAATAGGATAAAGCGCTTTAGCTTCCTGGTAGTTCAGCGTCAAAGGTTTGTCCAGTGCTACATGAAAACCCTTTTCAAGTGCTTTTACTGTAGGGTCAAAGTGAACGTTGTTGGGTGTGACTATTGCCACTACATCCATTCGCTCTGATTCCGGTAATTCCAGCTCTTTGGTAAACATCTCATCGTAATTTGCATAAACACGGGAAGGGTCAAGCATTAATTCCTCTCCTCTTTGTCTGGATTTTTCGGGATTGGAGCTGAAAGCACCAGCTACCAATTCGAACATTCCATCCATCAGTGCACCATTAAGGTGAATAGCTCCAATAAAAGATCCAGGGCCTCCTCCGATGAGCCCTAGTTTCAGTTTTTTAGAAATAGACATGGCGTATTTTTATATTCAGGTTTAATTCTTTGAATTAATTGAATCCCCGTGTAAAAACCTGCTCACCGGATGGAAAATGATGAAATAATTGATTAGTAGCCGAATCTGGATATAAATGGCTTTTGGCAAGCATGATTCCTTTCACAGTTTGGGGATCCAAAATCGCTGCCTAAAATACAGCAAAAAGAGTAGAATCTAAAGTGGAAATAGGGTTCCCTTTGGGATAGTGCCGTCAGAAGGACCTTGCGCGTATTGGGTGATTAAATCAGCAGCTCTCTTATACTTCTACCTACCATTCCTGTTTCAATATCCCAAATAGCTAGATTCCTGTTGGTATTTCCGTGATGGTTTTCTTACTTTTCATCGCCCTTTTCAATAATTGACAAATTATAACTTAAAAATAAACTCCAATGACCAAACCTATTAACCCTGGCCGAAGAGAATCCTTCAAAAAGGTTCTTTTGGGTGGGGCTGCACTGGGCAGTCTCACCTCTTTTGACTCCAAAGAAGAAAAACCCTACCAATTAAAAGGAAATATAACCCATGGCGTATGCCACTGGTGCTTTCGGGAAAACTATACAATAGAAGAACTTTGCATTGAAGCCAAGAAGATAGGTATAAAAGGCATTGACCTGATAGGACCGGACAACTGGGCCATCCTGAAGAAACATGGGATAGATTCATCCATGTGCAATGGTGCCGAGCTAGGATTGACAGATGGTTTTGGAGAGGTGAAATTTCACGAGCAGCTCATCAAGAACTACACTGAAATGATTCCTAAAGTAGCAGATGCAGGTTACAAAAATCTGATCTGTTTTTCTGGCAATAGAAGAGGAATGGATGACGAGACTGGACTTGAAAACTGTCAAAAAGGCCTGGAAAAGCTTATTCCTTTGGCAGAGCAACACGGAGTTATACTTCAAATGGAGTTGCTCAATAGCCGGGTAAACCACAGAGATTACCTCTGCGATAAGTCTGCCTTTGGAGTGGAGCTATGCAAGCGTCTGGGCAGTGATAATTTCAAGCTACTCTTTGATATTTACCACATGCAGATCGATGAGGGAGACCTCGTAAGGAGTATCAGGGATAATCATCAGTACTTTGGGCATTACCATACCGCTGGAAATCCTGGACGAAATGAATTGGATGAAAATCAGGAGATTTACTACCCAGCTGTCATGAAAGCCATCGTAGAGTCAGGCTTTAAGGGATATGTTTCCCACGAATTCATACCAAGGTCAGCAGATAAGATGGCCTCTCTGAGGCATGCTGTAGAAGTCTGCGACGTATAAAAATATTAACTTAAATACCATAATTTATGGCAAATCAAGCTTATGACGCTATTGTGGTCGGATCCGGAATCAGTGGAGGATGGGCCGCAAAGGAGCTGACAGAAAAAGGGCTAAAAGTATTGCTTCTCGAAAGAGGGCCTATGGTGAAACATGTGGAGGATTATAAAACCGCAACCCTTCCACCCTGGGAGGTTCCGCACAGAGGCAGGAGAACTCAGGAGATGTTGGAAAATCACCCGAATTTGAGAAGAGACTACGTACTCAATGAACTGAACCTGGACTGGTGGGCACATGAGGATGAATCACCCTATGTAGAAGAAAAACCATTTACATGGTTTAGAGGGTATCAGGTAGGAGGGCGATCCCTTCTTTGGGGAAGACAGTCTTATAGATGGTCTGACCTGGATTTTGAGGCTAATGCCAAAGAAGGTATAGCAGTAGATTGGCCTATTCGCTACAAGGATATCGCCCCTTGGTATTCTTATGTAGAGAAATTTGCCGGTGTATCTGGGTCCAAAGATGGACTGGATGTTTTGCCAGATGGTGAATTTATGCCTCCTATGCCCATGAACTGTGTGGAAAAGGATGCTGCAGCACGGATCAAAGACCACTATAAAGGTGCGAGAACTTGGACCATCGGGCGACCAGCCAATATTACCCAGCCGCTTCCAGGACGTCCGGGCTGTCAGTATAGAAGCAAGTGTTCACTGGGATGTCCTTTTGGAGGGTATTTCAGTACCCAAGCTTCTACTTTACCTGCTGCTGAGGCTACCGGAAACTTGACTTTAAGACCATGGTCTATAGTGCGCAGGGTGATTTATGATAAGGATACGCAAAAGGCCACAGGTGTAGAGGTGCTGGATGCAGAAACCAATCAGACCATTGAGTATGATGCTAAAATCGTATTTCTATGTGCTTCCGCTTTCAATTCCACAGCTATACTCATGAGATCAGCTACAGATATCTGGCCGGGTGGATTGGGTAGTAGCTCTGATGAATTAGGGCATAATGTCATGGATCACCACTTCAGATTGGGAGCCAGTGGTACCATGGAAGGCTATGAAGATAAATATTACTTTGGTCGAAGACCTACAGGACTGTATATCCCGAGGTTCCGAAATGTACATGGGGATAAGCGAGATTACCTACGCGGATTTGGTTATCAGGGCGGGGCAAGTAGGAGCGGCTGGAGCCGTGACGTAGCTGAGCTTAATTTCGGAGCACCTATGAAGGATGCACTGACTAAACCGGGACCTTGGTCCATGGGCATCACTGCATTTGGAGAGATTCTACCTTATCATGACAATACGATCAAGTTTAGCGATACGGTGAAAGATAAGTGGGGCATGGAAGCCCTAGTGATGAATGCAGAGATCAAGGAAAATGAGCAGAAAATGCGCAAAGACATGATGGACGATGCCGCCGAAATGCTGGAAATCGCCGGATTCAAAAACGTTAATTCATGGGATGCCGGCTACACTTTTGGCCAGGGGATCCATGAGATGGGGACAGCGAGAATGGGAAGAGATCCTAAAACCTCTGTATTGAACGGCAATAACCAAGTGTGGGAAGCAAAAAATGTCTTCGTGACTGATGGAGCTTGCATGACTTCTGCCTCTGCGGTGAACCCTTCGCTTACCTATATGGCTTTGACAGCCCGGGCAGCTGATTTTGCTGTGAGTGAACTGAAAAAAGGAAATCTATAATCTAAACCAAGGAAACCATGACAATGAATAGAAGAGATGCATTGAAAAGCGTAGCCCTAATGATGGGCGGGACTATGGTGGGAGCCAGTGCGCTGCTGTCTGGCTGTTCTCCTGAGCATCAGATTGAAGGGCTTAACTTTGGCCCGGATGACATTGCTTTTTTGGATGAACTGGGAGATACGATTATCCCGGAGACAGATACCCCAGGTGCCAAAGCTGCCGGAATCGGCCCCTTTATGGTAATGATGGTGAAGGATTGCTATGATGCGGAGCAGCAAAAGACCTTTGTGGATGGGCTGAATACCATCAGAAAGGACTTTAAATCAGAACATGGCAAAGACTTCGTGGGAGCACCGGCAGAAGAACGACTTTCCTATCTGAACGGAATGTACGAGAAATACAAAGCCAGTGGAGACAGCCGAGATCCTCAAGTCATCAATATGCTAAGAGATCTTACTGTTTTGGGATATTTCTCCTCGGAAATAGGAGCTACTCAGGCGCTGAACTTTGTGGAGACGCCGGGCAGATTTGACCCATGTATTCCTTGGTCAGATTCGGACAAAGCCTACGCGATTTAACTTTGAATTAAACTACCTTAATTATTGAGAAAAATTAAGGAGCAAAACACTATGAACAATAACAGAAGAAAATTTCTACAAGTGAGTGCCCTGCTAGGAGCAGGTGCTTTTTTACCGACGGGCTTAGTCTCAGCTGCTGAGTCATTTGCCAAGCTGAAAAAGTTTGGGATACAGCTTTATTCTGTCAAAGAAGATATGGCCAAGGATGCCGCCGGCACCATGCGCAAACTGGCAGGATTCGGATACAAGCAATTTGAAGGTTTTGATGGAGGTAAAGGAATTCTATGGGGGATGAGTCCGGCAGAATGCAAGGATTTACTCAAGGATACCGGAGTAGACTTCATCTCATCCCATGCCAATGTATTCAAAGACCTAGATGCCCAGGCCGAGCAGGCAGCAGAGGTGGGGATGAAGTATTTGATTTGTCCATATATAGGGGCGCAGAAGACGGTGGATGATTGGAAGAAAATAGCAGATCGATTCAACGATGCCGGTAAAACGCTGAAGAAGCATGGGCTGAAGTTTGCCTATCATAACCATGCCTACACTTTCGAAAAGCTAGACGGACAGCTTCCTCAGGATATTTTGATGAATAATACGGATCCGAAATTGGTGGATTTCGAACTGGATATGTACTGGGCTTATGTGGCAGGGTATGACCCATTGGCTTATGTGGCCAAATTCCCGGGAAGGTTTACTCTATGCCATGTGAAAGATGCAGAGGCTGCCGGAAGCGATGCCCATGATCGTGGAGTATTGCTAGGTAAAGGTGAAATCCCTTATGTGGATATCATCAAGCAGTCTAAGAAATATGGTATGGAATATTTTGTGGTAGAGCAAGAGAGATTTGTGAACACAAACCCACTAGAAGCAGCTGAGCGAAATGCCAGCTACCTTTCTAACCTTTCTCTGTAACCTTAAGAATCTGACGAAGGGAGCTGAAACTTACCTCTGAACAGTAATAGGTAAATGCTGATCGCTAGGATAAACAGCAAGGCAACTTCAAATTGTGACCAGAGTTTAGAGCGATTGATCACGATATTGGCCTTATTGATGAGTTTCTCCCCTTCATCCAATTGAATTTTGCTTAGCTCATCTAAATCTTGCTGGGCTAAGCTTATTTTTTCGTCATATTTTCTGACTTGAGTGGTGTTCACCCCTGCCGAATCGGTGTAAATGAGCGTGTAGTCCTGGATGTTTAGGTCATTTACAATGATGGATTTGAAGTCACTCAGGTAGGCCTTTTCCTGCGCCGTAAGTTTTGTTTTTTCAAAGGAATCCACGATGGATAGAATGCTTTTTTCATTATCCATGATCTGAGGGATCACGTCGTCATGATTGGCAGAAAGCTGGCAGTGATCTATTAATTTCTGAATGGTGAAAAGATGCTCCGAGATCTGAAAAATATATCCCTCCACGATCAACCGGTCATTGTACACCTCTTTGAAAGTATTGCTCATCCCCTCAAATGACCTCCTCTCCAATAGATTTTTGGCATATATAGCCAGTAGCAAACCGCCTACAATAAGCAATGCTGTCAATTTTCTTTTGGTGAATCCAGATCCATTCATTTCAGTAGGTTTTTACGCATGGGAATTGTTGCTTAGCGCTGGGGGTTTTGGTCATACACCCGCACGTAATCCACCTCCATGCGCTGAGGCCAGATGTCAGTAGCTACGCCTTGTTGCCCTCCCCAACCTCCGCCCACTGCGATGTTAAGGATTAAATGAAAAGTCTGGTCAAATGGCCATTCCTTGTAGTCGCCACCGGTATTTTCAAAAGTGAAGTACTTTTTCCCGTTAATAAAAAAGTCAATCTTTTCCGCAGTCCAGTCAATCGCAAATACATGAAAATCGGTATGAAAGTCCGGGATGAGTAGACTTCCTCCTTTCTGTGTACCAATGGTGTGATTGAAAGCCTCGGTATGGACGGTCCCATGTACTTTGCCGGGATCGTACCCTACATGCTCCATGATGTCTATTTCTCCGCTTTTGGGCCATCCTCCATAGGTGTTCTCGTCTGGCAGCATCCAGATCGCGGGCCAGGTACCGCGTCCTTCCGGTAGCTTGGCTTTTACTTCCACATAGCCATATTTCCAAGATGCGTTTCCTTTGGTTACCAAGCGGGCTGAAGTGTATCCCTTGGGACGGGTAGAGTCTGCTCTTGCCTCTATGATCAAAATTCCCCTTTCTATTCGGGCATTTTTAAGGTCATTCTGTGTATAATATTCCAGTTCTTCATTTCCCCAACCATGGTCTCCCACATCGTAATTCCAATGATTAGGGTCAGGCAGCCCCTCAGTATTAAACTCATCAGACCAAAGTAAACGGGCTTCCTGAGCCTGTATGCATGAGTTTATGCAGATGATGAAGGAAAAGAGAAATAGTAGCTGCTTCATTTTGGGTTGTTGTTGGAATGGGCTTTGCAATCCATAAAATAGTTAATGTAAAACCAAAACCACTATTATTATGGCAACTAACTTAAAATTAAAAGGAAACTGGAATATCCTGAAAGGTAAACTGAAAGAGAAGTACGGGGAATTGACCGATGATGATCTTGCTTATGTAGAAGGACAGGAAGATCAACTGCTGGGCAAAATCCAGAAACGTACTGGAGAAGCAGAGGAAACTATCAAGAAGGAATTCTTCGAAGAGTATTGATTTAGAATAAAAGGCGGCTTCGGTCGCTTTTTTTATATTCGCCTGATTAGAATTACATTTTTTCGCTGATTGGATTTATCAGAATGCTTAACTTGAGACCAAGAAATAAACCCAAAATTCATGGCCTTTTATCATAGACTGGGGGAAATCCCTCCCAAAAGACACACTCAATTCAGACAGCCCGACGGCTCTCTTTATAAAGAAGAGCTGGTCAGTTCCAAGGGCTTTTCCGGTATTTACTCCACCCTGTATCACATCCATAATCCAAATGCAGTGAAATCCATTGGAGAACCTGTGCCTTTCCGCTGCGAAGTCGCCCAGGAGCATGGCTTAAACCAGACTCACCTCAAGACTTCCGGTGTGGAATTTACCGGTGAGGATTACTTGTCATCCCGGCGTATGCTTATGATGAATGGAGATGTGATGATGGGAATCTGCGCTCCGAAGCAAAGGAAGATGGATTACTTTTTTAAAAATGCAGATGGAGATGAATTGATCTATGTGCATGATGGAGAAGGGGTATTGTACTCGCAGTTTGGCAAGCTGGAGGTGAGGAAGGGAGATTATATTGTGATTCCACGCACCACCATATATAGATTTGAATTCAGTGAAAAAGGTGCGCTCAGGCTGTTGATCATTGAATCGCATGGACCTATTGAGACTGTCAAGCGGTATAGAAATGAAGTAGGACAGCTACTGGAGCATTCGCCGTACTGTGAGCGGGATATACGCCCACCTCATGAGCTTCATATCGAAGAGGAAAAGGGCGAGTATTTGGTGCAGATCAAAAAGCAGGGCATGCTTCACCAATACGCCTATGAGCATAGTCCATTAGATATAGTGGGCTGGGATGGATACCTGTATCCTTATGCGCTTTCTATTTACGATTTCGAGCCCATCACCGGGAGGATTCATCAGCCCCCGCCGGTGCATCAGACTTTTCAGGCAGGCGGTTTTGTGATTTGTTCATTTGTTCCCAGACTATTTGATTATCATCCTCTGGCTATACCTGCACCTTATAATCACTCTAATATTGACTCCGATGAGGTTCTTTACTATGCTGAGGGCGAATTTATGAGTAGAAAAGGAATAGATCGAGGTTCCTTTACCATTCATATGGGAGGCTTGCCGCATGGGCCACATCCAGGGACGGTGGAGAAATCCATCGGAGCGAAATCTACCGATGAGTATGCCGTTATGCTGGATACTTTCAGACCGCTCCAAATCACCACTGATGCCTTGGAGTTTGTGGACGAAAACTATCCGATGAGTTGGACAGAGTAGAGTTATGCCTACTTGCTCCGATCAGATCAAACCTCTGGCTCGCTGTAAGATATTGGAAGGCCATTTTTACCAAGATTTCTACGCCTTTGATTTAGCAGCTTAAAACACTGACCGGACTAAAAAAGCAAAGGGGCTGTCTCAACAGGTTTCTTGGTGTCTGCCTGAGGGAAGTCGAAGGTTATTTCCTATAAATTAGGATACATTTCGACTTTCCTCAAGGTAGCTAGCTATACTTTTGAAACAGCCCCTTTTGGATTTTAATAGACTTAGAGTTGCTTAATCCGTGATTTCCAAAATAGGTTGTCCTGTAGCACCACTTGGAAGCTTGATGTCTAGCAACATGGACACCGTAGGAGCTATATCTGTAATCGTGATATAGCGTGAGGTTTGTCCTGCCTTTACATTCCATCCATAAAACAAAATCGGAACATGGGTGTCATAGGTATAGCCGGAACCATGAGTAGTGCCAGTAGGTCCTGAGCCAGATAGCCAGCTAGATTCCAGAATGATCATCAGGTTGCCAGAGGCTTTTTGATTGTACCCCATTTGTACCAGGTGTGGTCTTCCCTTCGCAAAGAATGAATTTCTCATTGCCGATGAAGTATAAATCTCTTTGATTCCGTCAAATCTCAAAAGGAAATGTGCCAAAGCATTTTCCATATCTGCTAGGGAGATCCCTTTTTCTAAAATATAGGGTTCATTTAGGAAGATCTGATCATTGGAGATGTTTTTGACCCATTCCCCCGGTCCATAATTTTTGATCAGAAAATCATTTGTTTCACTTTTTACTTGCCCGCTATTCAGGTATCCACCCGGCATATTCATGCTTTGCATTAGGGAAGGAATGTCGGCTACTGCATGGTCTGCAGTCAAGAAAACCAGGTATTCCCCTTTGCCATAATTTTCATCCAAGTAATCCAAAAGCCTTTTTATCTCCTGATCCAGCCTGAGGTAGGTGTCTTCCAGTTCTCTGGAGGTAGGACCAAATCTGTGACCTACATAATCTGTAGAAGAGAAGCTCAGAGCTAGGAAATCCGTTTCCTCGCCCATTCCCATTTTTTCCCCTTCCAGCGCAGCTAGCGCAAAGTCAAGTGTTAGTGAGTTGCCAAAAGGAGTAGAAGAAATCATGCCCAGACCTCCATTATTTTCTTGCAAAGCTGCTAGATCATAAGGAAAGGAGGGGGTGTCTTTTCCTGAAAATGCTGCTTCAAAGTCATTGTCATCAGCTATACTTTGGATGTAAGTGTCACCAGGGTAGAGTGTTTCCCAAGTCTGATTCAGATAGGAAGCAGGTTTGTTTTGCTCATTGAATTCCTTCACCCAGTCTGGTAGGGATTCATAGTAGTAAGTGGAAGTCATAAATTCACCATTGGCACCCTCATACCAATAAGCATCTCCAAGGTGTCCAGCCGGTAGGCTTGCTCCTCGGTCTTTGATTGCTACACCCACCACTTTGGATCTTTGATTGGTAGCCATGCGCAGTTCATCTGTGACTGTAGTGGACAGAAGGTTTCTAGGGCTGATTTCGCCTGATCTTGCTGTTCCCCCTACATTGCTTACGGTGCTGTCTTCTGCGCAGTAAATGGATTTTCCCAGCTCTTTCACGTACCAATTATTCCCGATAATGCCATGCGTGGAGGGAGTAGCTCCGGTGTATACGGATGCATGACCAGGTCCGGTGTAAGTAGGGATGTAGTTATAATGACCATTTTTGGCCATAAAGCCTTCGTTCATCAGGCGCTTAAATCCGCCCTCTTCATAGCGATCGTAATATTTGTGCAGGTATTCCTGGCGCATTTGATCTACCACTATGCCTACGATCAGTTTGGGTTTGTTTGCTCTGTTCTGCGCAAACAGATTGAAAAATACTAGCGTGAAAGCCAAAGTAAATATTCCTGTTCTTTTCATCTGGTTTTAATTGATTTTTTATGGCCACATAAGATAGCGCACCATGTTGAATCATCCCGGTGCGTGTCGTTTGTGACAAACTCGATTTCTTGTGTATAGCTTTTAATTGAGAAAGTAGCCCTCTTGGACTGGATTTAACCAGCTTGTCTTTCAGTTTTGTTCTTATAGCAAATTTTTATAGCCCAAAGATAGGGATAAGCTCCATTCGTAAAATTAAGACTTTGTTAAATGGTGAAAACAGCAGATCTTGAAAGTCTAAATTGAAATGAGCCTTATGAAATCGAGCCTGTCGATAAGGACACATTGAAGGATGGATATTTCCTTGGCGAGATTCCATATGACCACTAAAAATCAATTATAATTATATGAAATCAAGCATGACCCGAAGCGACACACAGAGGGATGATTATAATTCATGCGAAGATTCCATGTGACCTTAAAAAAAATTATAAACACATGAAAAAGTTAATCTGGACCTTGTTTTTGCTGAGTGTTTCAGCTACTGTTTTTGCCCAATCCTATTTCGAAGATGGCCTATCTGCGGATTGGCATAAAGAAAGAAGAGCTGAATTGCGAAAGTTAATGCCTGAAAATTCACTGGCGGTATTTTTCAACAATCCTGTGAAAAACCGAAACAATGACGTGGATTACATTTATCATCCAGACACGGACTTTTTTTACTTGACTGGTTTCCGCGAACCCAATGCGGTTCTGGTAGTCTTTTCTGAAATGAGGGAAGTCAACGGGGAAATGGTGGATGAGTTGATTTTCGTCCAAAACCGTGACCCCAGGGCAGAGCAGTGGAATGGCAAGAGGCTGGGAACTGAAGGAGTCATTGAGAAGCTGGGGATAAAAGGGGCATTGTTGAATTCTGAATTTGCCGAAAAATCAGGCATTAAGCTAGCTGATTTTGACAAGATTTTCACCTTCAGCCTGGCCGAAAACATAGAGGAAAGTTCTGCTAATAGTTCTTTGATAGCTATGGTGAATGATTTCAAAACCGCAACGGAATACCCGGATAACCTGAACGAAACCACCGCTCAGATCTACAACATGATCAAAAATTCTGATTTGGAAACTTCCGAGCGAGTGGCCCAGATGATTCAGCGCTATAGTCAGCAGTATCCGGAAATGGCAGATGATCCTGTGGTGAGCTCCTTTATGAATGCCGAGTCACCCGAGAAAAGAATGGTAGTCAAAGAGGAAATGTCTGAGCAAAAGCTGGATATTCTTTCCCTCGAACAGATGATGAATGAACTGCGTGGCATCAAGACCCAAGAGGAGATCGCCTTATTGAGAAAGGCCGTGAAAATATCGGCAATAGGCCAAGTGGAAGTGATGAAAGCAGCCAAAGTAGGGATGTCTGAGCGTGAGATCCAGGGCGTACATGAATTTATCTATAAGCGCTATGGAGCTGAGGAGCTGGGGTACCCATCCATCGTAGGTGGAGGACATAATGGATGTATTCTTCACTACATAGAAAATGATGAGCGGGACTTATCTGATCGGCTATTGCTGATGGACCTTGGCGCAGAGTGGCGGGGATATACCGCCGATGTGACCCGCACCATCCCGATTAACGGTAAATTTAATGAGGAGGAGCGGGCTATCTATGAGCTGGTATATCAGGCACAGGAAGCTGGAATAGCGATTGCAAAACCAGGGACTACCTTTCAGGAAATAGATGCTGCAGGTCGCAAAATTATCAATGAGGGACTGGCTAAGTTGGGAATCATAGAAAGTGGAGAAAGCCACATGTATTTTCCACATGGCACCAGTCATCACCTAGGGCTAGATGTGCATGACCGCGGAAATAGAGAGCCTCTGAAAGAAGGCATGGTGTTTACCATAGAACCTGGGATTTATATCCCTGAAGGCTCAGACTGTGACCCAAAATGGTGGGGTATAGCTGTGCGTATAGAAGATGATATTTTGATCACTTCTACAGGTAACGAAAACCTATCCGGAGATGCTCCCCGTACGGTAGCTGCTATAGAAGAGATGATGACCTATCCTAGTGTTCTGGAAGAGTGGGTGCTGCCGGAGATTGACTAATAGATGCTGTAAATCTCTCGCGGCGACGCGGTGGCGCAGCGGTCTTTTTAATTGAGGATGGAAAAGGTTGAAAATGAAATAGCTACTTTAATTCTAAATAAAGCATTCCTAATTCATCGGGAATTAGGTCCAGGCTTGTTAGAATCTATTTATGAAAGAGTCCTGATTCATGAATTGAAAAAGTCTGGACTTAAAGTAGCCAGTCAAGTATTCATCCCATTTAAATGGGATAACATCACTTTTGAAAATGGATATAGAGCGGATTTAATCGTCGAAGAAAAAGTGATTGTAGAGATTAAATCTGTTCAAGTATTAGCTCCAGTCCATGCGAAACAACTAATGACTTATCTGCGACTAACTAAACTGAAACTCGGTCTTCTATTGAATTTCAATGAAGCTCTGATGAAAGACGGAATCAAAAGGGTTGTAAATAACCTCTAGTCGCTAAAAACCCACTGCGTCGCCGCGCCGCCGCGAGAAAAGAGAGGCAGCTGGGGATTCCAATGAGGATAAACTGACCAATGGAATCAAAAGGGTGGTGAATGGACTTAAAGACGATTAAGGAAATTAGCTGTATGAAAAAAATACTTCTTCGAAAGCTATGAAATTGCGCCTTAGCGCCTTTGCGGGAGCTAAAAACCCACTGCGTCGCCGCGCCGCTGCGAAAAAAGAGAGTTAGGAGGGGATTCCAATGAGGATAAACTGACCGATGGAATTAAAAGGGTTGTCAATGGCTTGACTCCAAATTGAATTGCGCCTTAGTGCCTTCGCGGGAGTTAATAATCCACTGCGTCGCCGCGCCGCCGCGAGAAAAGAGAGTCAGGAGGGGATTTCAATGAGGATAAGTTGACCGATGGAATTAAAAGGGTTGTCAATGGCATGACGCCAAATTGAATTGCGCCTTAGCGCCTTCGCGGGAGCTATTAATCCACTGCGTCGCTGCGCCGCCGCGAGAAAAAAAGAGTCAGGAGGAGATTCCAATGAGGATAAACTGACCAATGGAATCAAAAGGGTGGTGAATGGACTTAAAGACGATTAATAAAATTAGCTGTATGAAAAAAATGCTTCTTCGAAAGCTATAAAATTGCGCCTTAGTGCCTTTGCGGGAGCTAAAAACCCACTGCGTCGCTGCGCCGCCGCGAGAAAAAGAGTCAGGAGGAGATTCCAATGCGGATAAGTTGACCGATGGAATTAAAAGGGTTGTCAATGGCATGACGCCAAATTAAATTGCGCCTTAGCGCCTTTGCGGGAGCTATTAATCCACTGCGTCGCTGCGCCGCCGCGAGAAAAAGCAGGATGCCGGAGACAAACTCCCCCTACTTACTCTTCAGATCACCCCGCTTGATCGATCGGATAAACTGACCCCATGCGAATGGATCCAGCAGTCTAAGCGGTCTTGGCCCATACAGATCTTGGTTTTGAAGCATTTGTGTCTGTTGGAAATAGCGGAAATTCTCATTGCTAGAGGCAGGCATAGACTCAGCCCAGCGCAGCAGCATTTCCGGGCTCATATTTGCTCTGGATATAGACATAGGATCTACCACGTTCATTGCGATCACTGCTTGTTTGAATTCCTCCTCAGTAGGATAGGGCATTACTTCCACTTCGGCCAGGGCGATTTCATCTACCTGCATGGTCAGGATCAAGCTGATCCGGTCATCCTCAACTTTTTGTGGAACTTTAAAAACTTGCCTTTTCAATCCTATAAAGCTAAAAACCACAGAATCACCCTCCAGCACAGGCATGGAGAAGTATCCGAACCGACCCGAACTGGTACCACGACCTTTGGTAGGCACATAAATGTTTACTCCTGCTACAGCATCAGTACTATCCGCATTAAGGATAATACCAGAAAGTTGGATTACTTTTTTATCCTGAGCATCTTGTGCTTTCGCTTGGGGGACAATGAAAAGCACTCCCAGGACAACTATGAATATGGCGTTAATGAGTAATGAATTCTTCACAAATTATATGACTTTAATAGAACAGCTGCTCTTTTATTCAAATGCGATATTACCCTAATTTCGCCTGATTTTTTATTTTACCCTCATAAACTGCGTTAAATCTTACAAATGCGCCTAAAAAACATCAGTTTAAACTACGGACTTAGAATCTTTAAGGCACTTTCCGAAGAGCCCAGGGTTAGGATATTCCACCTTTTGATGCTCAATAAAGAACTCTCAATTTCAGACTTTGAGCTTATTTTGGACTTTACGCAGACCAAGACCAGCAGACATTTGATTTACCTGAAAAATGCAGGTTTGCTCGGAAGCAAAAGAGTAGATCAATGGGTGTTTTATTACATTTTAGAAGAGTATATGGAAATCATTCAGCAGATTTTCAAGTTTATCCAAAAAGACCCAAGTCTGCTAAAAGATCAGGAAACCTTCGAAATCCTCAAGTCTAACCGCGAACTTGCCATTAATAAAATCCAAAACAATCAATACAGACGTTAATTTCCATTGAAAACTTACCAACACCTCTTTTTCGACCTGGATCACACACTTTGGGATTACGACAGAAATGTACAGGAGTCTCTTTCAGAGCTCTTCCTGCATTACAAACTCGAGGAATTAGGGGTGGCTACCTCCCAGCATTTTATAGATTCCTTTTATGCAGTGAATTTCAAACTTTGGTCTGCTTATGACAAAGGAGAACTGCAGAAAGAGGAACTTCGGACTACCCGCTTCCCGAGGATTTTTGCCCATGCAGGGGTGGTGGATGCGGTCATTCCAAATGAGTTTGAGCAGGATTTTATGCACAGAACTTCCAGCAAACCTCACCTTTTTCCGCATACTATTGCTATGCTGGATTATCTCAAGCCTAATTATAAACTACACGTCATTACCAATGGCTTTGATGAAAGTCAAGCCAAAAAAATGAAGTCATCGGGGCTGATTGATTACTTTGAGCTAGTGGTAACTTCGGAAACCACCGGGCATAAAAAACCCGATCCTAGGATTTTTCACTATGCTTTGGAGCAAGCTGGCGCAAAAAAGGAAAATAGCCTGATGATAGGCGATAACCCTATTTCTGATATCAAAGGTGCTCATGGCGCGGGTATAGACCAGGTGTTTTTTAATCCGCTCGGAAAATCAATAGATCTTATTCCAACTTACACAATCACACATTTAAGAGAACTGGAGGCCATTCTTTAGCAGATTGCGCTGTTAGTGTTTTCTAACAGTTAGTGGGTATACTTTTTAGAATGAAATCCCATTTTTGAGATACGATGGGGGCCTTAGCGAACTAGAATCCATTCTTTAGGGTTCTTTTGCTTCATATTTGCCTGCCAATAAAACCTTCTGGTTATCTTTGGCAAATCAGAAAAACATAACCCCAGATATTATGCTCAAAGGTTTTTTTAATGTACCAACTCCGGTAAACGAACCGGTAAAAGCTTATGCGCCCGGTAGCCCGGAGCGTGAGGAATTACAAGCTGCGCTGAAAGAAGCCAGATCTCAGCAAGTTGACGTGCCGATGTACATAGGTTCGGATGAAGTCCGAACTGGCAACACCCATAAAATGTCTCCTCCTCATGATCACCAGCACGTGTTGGGTCATTTTCATGAAGGAGATGCTTCTCACGTAGAGCAAGCGATAGACGCGGCCATGGGAGCGAAAGAGGCTTGGGAAAACCTGGCCTGGGAGCAAAGAGCGGCTATTTTCCTGAAAGCTGCAGATCTGATCGCTGGTCCATATCGTGCCAAAATCAATGCTGCGACCATGCTTGGTCAATCCAAAAATGCCATGCAGGCAGAGATCGACGCGGCATGTGAGTTTATCGACTTCCTGCGCTTCAATGTGCAATACATGACTGAAATCTATGCTCAGCAGCCTCCTGTTTCCGGTAATGGCGTTTGGAATAGATTAGAGCAGCGTCCACTCGAAGGTTTCGTTTTCGCATTGACTCCGTTCAACTTTACGGCGATTGCAGGTAACCTGCCTACTTCAGCGGCGATGATGGGAAATACTATCGTTTGGAAGCCGGCTTACACGCAGATTTATTCTGCGAATGTGCTGATGCAAGTGTTTAAAGAAGCAGGAGTTCCAGCTGGGGTCATCAACTTGATTTACGTAGATGGACCTACTGCAGGGGATGTTATCTTCAAGCATCCTGATTTCGCAGGGATTCACTTTACAGGTTCTACCGGAGTGTTTCAGACGATTTGGAAAACCATTGGAGAAAATATCCATAGCTATAAATCTTATCCAAGAATCGTAGGTGAGACCGGTGGAAAAGACTTTGTGATTGCGCATAAATCTGCCATTCCAAAAGCTGTGGCTGTGGGCCTTGCCCGTGGTGCTTTTGAATATCAAGGACAAAAATGCTCAGCTGCTTCCCGAGCTTACATTCCTTCCAATATTTGGGATGAAGTAAAAGAAAACTTGCTCGCAGATCTTGCCGATATGAAAATGGGCGGAACAGAAGACTTTACCAACTTCATCAATGCGGTGATTGACGAGAAGTCTTTCGATAAAATCGCCAAATACATAGATAATGCGAAAGCAAATCCAGCAGTGGAAATCATCGCCGGAGGAAATTACGACAAGTCCAAAGGTTACTTCATCGAGCCAACGGTGATCTTGACCCAAGATCCTATGTACACGACCATGTGCGAAGAAATCTTCGGTCCGGTGCTGACTATTTATGTGTATGATTCGGAGCGATTCGAAGAGGCATTGGAGTTGGTGGATCAGACTTCTCCATATGCGTTGACTGGAGCGATATTCTCACAGGATCGCTATGCGGTTGAATTGGCTACGACAAAGTTGCGAAATGCTGCGGGTAACTTCTACATCAACGATAAGCCGACAGGTGCGGTAGTAGGTCAGCAGCCATTTGGTGGAGCGAGAGCTTCCGGAACCAATGACAAAGCTGGTTCTATGATCAACTTGCTACGTTGGGTTTCTCCACGTACGATCAAGGAAACATTCGTTTCTCCGGAGGATTACAAATATCCATTCTTGGGAAGCGACCTTTGAGGTTTTTAAAACCTCGAAGGTCTAGTAAACTATTTCAAACCTTCGAGGTCTTAGAGACCTCAAAGGTTTTTTCAAGAGCCCCGGGGATTATTCCGGGGCTTTTTTAGTATTTTAAAGCCATGAAATCGAGCATGTCGAAGATTGTCACACAGTGGGATGACTATAATGCTTGCGAAGATTACATCCCGTTTCCTTCGTCACGGGACAGGTTATGGCCTTTAAAAGACAAATTATCATCATATGAAAGCAATTGAATTAAAGACGGTTACCAAAAAAGACGGAAGCATTGCCCTTGATGCCACAGGACTAAAGGGTGGGATTCCTGTTCGGGTCTTGATTCTTTCGGAAGATGAGAAGGAGGAAGAGAATATTTATTTAAAGTCCCTGTCCAACAATCCAGCTCTTGATTTTTTAAACGAACCTGAGGAAAATGTCTATACCATCGAAGACGGAAAGCCCTTTCGGGATTAAACACAAGGTTGTTTTAGTCCCTTTCCCTTTTGAGGATTTCTCCACGAAGAAAGTGAGGCCGGCCCTGTGCTTGTCTGGGGCATTTGGGAATTATGACCACGTGATCCTGGCCTTCATCTCCAGCAAAACGGGCAGTCAGCCGGAAGAAACAGAAATGGAAATCGACCCTGAACAGGCGATTTGGGTACAGTCGGGATTGATCGTAAAGTCAGTATTAAAATTGCACAAGCTGGTGTCATTCCCAAAAAACATGATCTTAAGAGAGTTGGGGAGCTTTCCTCCTTCCAAATCTCAGGAGCTGGAACAAAAGCTTAAATTGATCTTTGGAATAAAATAGGTCTGACTTTTCTGAAAATTAGATGGAAGTGATCAGTTGTGTCGCCACAGCTTTCACCTATCCCAAAAGGTTTATGTGTTCTATTCTGAAGGCATTGATATTTTGACTTTTGGGCTTTTTGTGTTTTTACCACAGAGTCCACGGAGTATTACCCAGAGGGTTCACCAAGGTCAAAGTTTTCGAACTTTAAAAAAAAATGCGCCTTAGCGCCCTTGCAACATATTTTCCCTATTTTTAGTTAGACTTTTAAAATTTCGTAAATGAAACATCTATTCCAGTTTTTGTTTGTCCTCCTCCTTTTTTCTTGCTCCAAAGAAAAAGAACCCATCCAGGGAAAGCTCGAAGATTTTATTTCGGGGGAAATGAGTTTTGAGCGGGATGCAGAAACAGGGTTTTTGGGATTTCTGGGTACAGTAGATTATCAATCGAAAGAGGCAGCTTACACGGAATCAATAGGAGCCTTCAATTATTATAATCCTACAACGGGGAGAAAAATCGGCTCATTTGAGATTCCCGCTGAAGGGCCTATGTCCTTGAAAGGCCGTGTTCATATCTCAAAATCTTTTGATGAAAACACTGTGGTAGCCGCAAATACATTGGGCTATACCAATGTTTACAAGGATGACACATTGTACAGCAGTTTTCAGCTAGATATGAGTGATTTGGAATCTAACACCTTTTTTTCATTTCCCTTGAGTGGCAATGCCCTGTATCAAGTAGCACCGGGACAATATGAAATCACCTTCAATCCTTTCGATTTTATGGCTCAGCGCATGGGGAAAAATGGGTTTGATTTAACATTCAGTTCTTGGATAGTGAAGTTTGATGAGGAAGGAAACTGGCTTTGCAAAACAGATTTTAAGGCTCCTTACGATGAGTCCTATGCCAATTCCTCACAAGCCTCCAGCATGGTAAGAATGGTGGAAAATGGAAACTCTTGGGGAATGTTTGCTTATTCCGATTCTCTGTATCAGATCAAAGATTGCAAAGTGGTAAAAAGAATTAAACTGCCTGCTGTAAGTCCCATGACTTATTTTCCGGATAAATATGAGGGAGATAAAAATAAGGGTTCTTGGGAAAGACCAGAAGATGGTGCTATCAATTATCGCCTGGTTCACGATCAGCCTTCGGGCATGTTTGTGAGATTGACCCAAATAAAGGAAAGAAGACCCGATCCAGATTTCAAAGATCCACACAAAAGAATGTATTCCGACGAAAAGACATTTTTGCTCTTGATCTATGATTCTGAATGGAACTTAAGAGCGGAACTTGAAGTGACCTATCCTTCGGGAACCCGATTTGAAAATTTATTTTCCACTTCTGAAGGACTTTTCATCAACAAACCCGAGCAAGCCTCTGAAGATGAATACGAGTTTTATAAGATTGACTTATCACAATTTGCTGACTGACCTTTGAGGTTTTTCAAACCTCGAAGGTCTTATGTAAATAAAACCTTCGAGGAGATCCTTCGATTTCGAGACTCTCGTCTCTCAAGTGCTCAGGGTGACACCTCAAAGGTTAAGTATACATCGCTCCATTCACATGCAGCACCTGTCCCGATATATAGCTGCTCATATCTGATCCAAGGAATACGCAGGCATCAGCCACTTCCTCAGGCTTGCCCCCACGCTTCATCGGAATGGCATCTCTCCAGCCTTGGACCGTTTTTTCATCCAGCACCTCGGTCATCTCAGTTTCTATAAATCCAGGGGCTATGGCATTGCACCTGATGTTTCTAGAGCCTAATTCCAAGGCTACAGACTTCGTGAATCCAATGATCCCAGCTTTAGAAGCCGCGTAGTTTGCCTGTCCTGCATTTCCTTTGGCTCCGACTACGGAAGTCATATTAATGATGGAGCCAGCCTTAGCTTTCATCATGGTTCGATTTGCAGCTTTTACGGTATTGAAGCAGGATTTCAGGTTAACGTTCATGATTTCGTCCCAAGATTCCTCGGTCATTCTCATCAATAAATTATCTCGGGTGATACCGGCATTATTGATCAAAATGTCCAAAGCCCCGAAATCAGCCACTACGTTTTTCACCAGCTCCTCAGCAGCGCTGAAGTCTGAAGCATCCGATCTATAGCCCTTGGCTTTCACTCCAAAAGCCTCCAGTTCAGACACTAGAGCTTGGCCTTTTTCTACACTGGACAAAAAAGTGAAGGCTACATTGGCGCCTTCCTGAGCATATTTAATTGCGATGGCTCTGCCGATGCCTTTGGAGGCGCCGGTGATCAAAGCAGTTTTTCCGGAAAGTAATCCCATTGATTTTAAAATTTTGTTTTGCCAAAATTAGAAAAAAAGCTAAAACTTTAGCTTGTAAAGTGAGTTTCCCTCGGTTTTAAACTTCTTTCAGAACAAATAAACGGGAAGGGTATGGATTTGTGGAATAATATTCCTTGATAGTATTACTGGGCAATACAATCCATTGAAGACTGGTTTGCGCTGGCTTTGGTCCGGTTTTAATGGCTTTAGGGATAGGTAAACCAAATTTTTTTCTGAAGCCAAAAGGCCTATTTTTGCATAGTTTCAATCAGTTATTAAAAACAAAATATAGATATGTCTTCGACCAAATTTGACGTGATCGTGGTGGGCAGTGGACCAGGTGGCTATGTAGCTGCTATTCGTGCTTCTCAGCTCGGTTTGAAAACTGCCGTAGTAGAAGCTGCGGAGCTGGGTGGTATTTGTCTCAACTGGGGTTGTATTCCCACCAAGGCTTTGCTGAAGAGTGCCCAGGTTTTTGAATACATCAATCATGCTGCGGATTACGGGATCAACGTAAAAGATGCCAGTGCGGATTTTTCCGGTGTGGTCAAAAGAAGCCGAGGAGTAGCCGATGGAATGAGCAAAGGGGTGACCTTTCTCATGAAGAAAAATAAGATCGAAGTGATCAAAGGCTGGGGTAAAGTGCAGCCCGGCAAAAAAGTGGAAGTTACAGATAGCGAAGACAAGAAGACGGTGTATGCTGCGGACAACATCATCATCGCCACAGGAGCCAGATCACGTGAGCTTCCATCCATGAAGATCGACAAGAAAAAAATCATAGGATACCGTGAAGCCATGACCCTGGACAAGCTACCAAAGAAAATGGTAGTCGTAGGTTCCGGTGCCATAGGTATTGAGTTTGCGTACTTCTATTCTACCATGGGTACAGAAGTGACTATAGTAGAATACATGGATAGAATCGTACCGGTGGAAGATGCTGAAGTATCCAAAACCCTGGAGAAAATCTACAAGAAAGCCGGGATGACTGTGATGACCTCTTCGGAAGTCACTGCTGTAGATACCAAAGGATCTGGCTGCAAAGTGACCGTGAAAACAGCAAAAGGCGAGGAGACGCTGGAATGCGATATCGTACTTTCTGCGGCCGGTGTGGTTTCAAACCTGGAAAACGTAGGTTTGGAAGACGTTGGGATCCTCGTGGACAAAGGCAAAATCAAAGTTGATGAGTACTACAAAACCAATATGCCGGGCTATTATGCCATAGGTGACGTGATTCCTGGTCCTGCATTGGCTCACGTAGCTTCTGCCGAAGGAATAATCTGTGTGGAAAAAATCGCAGGTCAGAATCCTGAGCCCTTAGACTACGGGAATATTCCAGGCTGTACCTATTGCTCCCCTGAGATAGCCTCTGTGGGTATGACAGAAGCTAAAGCAAAAGAAGCTGGATATGAATTGAGAGTAGGTAAATTCCCATTCTCTGCATCAGGAAAGGCCTCTGCTGCCGGGGCAAAAGACGGTTTTGTAAAGCTGGTTTTCGACAAGAAATACGGCGAACTGCTAGGCGCACATATGATTGGGTTCAATGTGACAGAAATGATCGCTGAGATCGTGGCCATTCGTAAACTGGAAACCACTGGTCATGAATTGATCAAAACCGTGCATCCTCACCCTACTATGTCGGAGGCAATTATGGAGGCTGCGGCCGCTGCCTATGACGAGGTGATTCACCTTTGATATAAATATTTTGAAATTAATGGACACAAGACCTGAAAGATTGGGTCTTGTGTTTTACTTTTAGGCAAGACCTTTTCAATTCAACTGATTTTTGGAAGAAGAACAACTCATCGCCGGACTAAGGGCAAAAGACAAAAAGACCACTGAGTATTTGTATGACAAATACTCCAGAGCCTTGTTTGCGGTGATTTCCAGAATTGTCTTTGACAGGGATATCGCAGAGGAGGTCTTTCATGATGCCTTTGTCAAAATCACACGTAAAATCGAGAGTTACGACGAGTCAAAAGGTAGGTTATATACCTGGATGGCAAATATCTGCCGTAACGCTGCTATCGATAAATTACGCTCCAAGGAAATTTCACAGGCCAGTAAGACCAACACCATAGATGACTTCGTATATGGGATGGAAAGCCAGTCTGGTACCCAAGAGACTGTGGACGGAATCGGAGTAAAGGAGCTGATGCTACAGCTCAATGATGATCAAAAGTTTATAGTAGAGTATATTTACTTCAAAGGATATACGCATTCGGAGGTTTCGGAGGAATTTGATATCCCTCTAGGCACCGTCAAGTCCAGGGTGAGAGCGGCAATACAAGTGTTGAAAAAGAATTTAGCAAGAATCTAGTGGATATTCAATCTTACATAGCGTCTGGTAAACTGGAGCTTTTCCTTCTGGGAGAGCTTACAGAGCGTGAGCGTGCGGAAGTAGTCGCTCTGGCGAAGACTTACCCGGAGATCCAAAGCGAACTGGATGCTCTGGAGGAGACTATGTTTGCCTTTGATAATATGTCTGGACCGGCACCTTCAGATGAGGTGAAGAATAAGATTTTCTCCACGCTGGAAAGCGACTTTATCTTAAAAGAAGCTCCTAAACCTACAGCGGTTCCAGCGGACGAAAAAGTAATTCCCATCAGCAGTCCTTGGAAGCCCTTTGCCATTGCAGCTTCTATAGCCGCTATAGTGGCTTCTGGTGCGGCCTTCTATTATGCCGATAAGTATCAGGAGAGGGATCAGCAGTTTGAAGCACTACTACAGGATCAAAATGCCATGGCTGATAACCTCAACCAGGTGAAGCAGCAATTTGAAGAGAAAGATTCACAATTGGATAAACTGATCGCAGGGGATTTCAAGCGGGTGGAAATGAGAGGAGAAGGATTTGAGATGCAGAAGGATGCCAAAGTGGACGTCTTTTGGGATCAGAATGCGCAGGAGGTTTTTGTGGCAGTTAATACCCTGAATGACCTGAGCGAAGAGTTTGATTACCAACTTTGGGCTATAGGTGATGATGGGCCTATAGGGATAGGCTTAGTGAACTCGGGGGAAAAACTGACCTTGCAGCAAATGCAGGCTGTCGCCCAGGCAGGAGCCTTTGCCATCACCATAGAGCCAAAAGGCGGGTCTGAAGCGCCAACTCTTGAGAAGTTGGTTGTGCTGGGAGAAGTGGCCTAGTAATCTAATATTGAAATTCAGAAAATTGATCATCCGCCTTTCTGGCAGTAAAGCGATCAAAGTGACATGGGATTCCTAGGATTGGGCACGCTTCTGTCTTCTGTCTTCTGTCTCTTCAAACAAAGAGAATAGCCTCACTGGCAACATTGCCTATATTCATAATTTGATATGGTTATCCGCTTTCTTACCAGTAGCGAGAGAAATTATGGGTTAAGGTTTTTTTTCTACGTGCTGTAGGCAGTGGACTGTTGTCGGTGGACGATTATCCGCTACTATCCAGCCACATTCTTTAACTACTGGCATCATTGCGGATAATCAGATAATTTGATATTTGCCTGTTCAGAAAAGAGCAGGCTTTTTTCATTTTCGGAAAATGGAAGCATCTTTAAAGTTATAACTTTAGCTTATGGAACTCCAACTTTCAACCCCAGCCTTACTTTTTTCGGCCATCACACTGCTGATGCTAGCTTTTACCAACCGTTTTTTGGCGATTGCCAGCCTCATCCGTGGTCTGCATAAATCCTACATGGAGGCGCAGGACAAAGTCTCCATTGTCAAGCAAATCCATAACCTACGGATCAGATTGCGCTTGATCAAAAACATGCAACTCTTTGGAGTTTTTAGCTTTTTACTTTGTGTGATTTGTATGTACTTGCTTTTCCACGGCTTCACCGCTGCTGCCAACTGGGTTTTTGTGGGGAGTATGGGCTCACTGCTGATCGCTTTGGCGCTGTCCATGATAGAAATTCAAATTTCCACCCGGGCTTTAAACCTGGAACTGGGAGACATGGAAGAGATTTTCAAGAAGGGAAGCTCTGGGCTAGATTTTATATTCAAAAAAGAAGCGAAAAATGAAGAGTAAATATTTGTGGATAGTAGCACTGGGACTTGTTTTCGGTGCATGTGAACAAAAGCCTGCAGAAAAATCAGAATTACAAGTTGCCCAGAGTTACACCAAGCCAGCAGGCAATATTATTTTGCTCAATGATATCGAGGAAACCAGAGAATTTTACTCCTGGACATCTGATCGTATTCCACTGGTATCAGCACATAGAGGAGGGCCTTATCCCGGTTTTCCTGAGAATGCCATTGAGACTTTTGACAATGTCCTAAAATATACGCCAGCTATCATAGAGCTGGATGTGGCCATGACCAGAGATTCCGTTTTGGTACTGATGCATGATGATGAGCTGGATCGTACACTACCGGAACTGGAAAGGTGGCGGAGGTGAGCTATGAGTACATTCAGGGGCTTTTTCTGGAAGACAATGAGGGAGAAGTGACTGAATTCAAAGTCCCGACTTTGGAAGAAGCGCTAATCTGGTCGAAGGGCAAAGCCCTCCTGACCGTTGATATCAAGCGATCAGTGCCTTTCGAGATGGTGGTGGATGCCGTGCGGGAGACCGAGACCGAAGCTTACGCAGCATTGATTTCTTACACATTCCCGGCTGCTAAAAAACTGCATCATTTGGCTCCTGAACTGATGCTTTCGGTTACCATCAGAAATGAGGATGAAATCCGGAGATTTGAAGAGACCGGAATTCCCTGGTCTAGGGTCATTGCTTTTACCGGAGTAGCTGAAAGAAAAGCTGAGTTTAACGACGCCCTGCATAAAAAGGGCGTTTTTACCATACTAGGAGTGCTTGGCAACCTGGACAAAAGTGCCGAAGCCAGGGGAGATCACCTCTATGCAGGCTATGTAAAGAAAGGGGCGGACATCCTGGCTACAGACCGCCCTATAGAAGCTGCGGCTGCCATTCGGACTTTGGCCCCGCCTGAAAGCTCCAAATCACGATATGTAAAATATGATAATTGATCTAAGAAGCGATACCCTGACCCGGCCTACCCCGGGCATGAAGGAAGCCATGTTTTCAGCTTCCATTGGCGATGACGTCTTTGGTGAAGATCCCACAGTAAATGCTCTGGAAGAAAAGGCAGCAGGTCTTTTTGGCAAGGAAGCAGCACTGTTTTGCCCTTCGGGCACCATGACCAATCAGATCGCTATACGCCTCCATACCCGGATACAGACCGAGGTGATTTGCCACAAAAACTCCCATGTGTACCTCTATGAAGGTGGAGGAATTATGTCAAATTCCCTGGCTTCTGTGAAGTTGCTCGAAGGTGATTTAGGGAAAATTATTGCCGATCAGGTTCAGGCGGCTATCAACCCGGATGATGTACATGCGCCCGAGACCACGCTGGTTTCACTGGAAAACACCATGAACAAGGGAGGCGGAAGCATCTACAAGCTGGAGGAGATCAAGCCCATCCGTAAAGTCTGTGATGCCCATGGGCTTAAGCTGCACCTAGATGGTGCGCGACTCTTCAATGCACTGGTGGAAACAGGAGAACGGCCGGCGGACTGGGGAGCCCAGTTTGACAGCATTTCCATTTGCCTGAGCAAGGGATTAGGATGTCCGGTTGGTTCTTTGCTTTTGGGCAGCAAAGCCGATATCAAGCGAGCGAGAAAGGTGAGAAAAGTCTGGGGTGGAGGAATGCGGCAGGCGGGATTTTTGGCGGCAGCTGGGATTTATGCCCTGGACCATCATGTGGATCGCTTAAAGGAAGACCATCTGCGAGCCAGAGCCTTAGGAGAAATGCTTTCGCAGCAAAACTATGTGTCGGAGGTGTACCCGGTGGCTACCAATATTGTAATCGCCAGGCTTGAAGGCATGGCTCCGGAAGACTGGTTAAAGGAGCTTTCAGCAAAGGACATCAAAGCGGTGAAATTCGGTTCAGATTTGGTGCGATTTGTGACGCATCTTGATTTTGGTGATGATCAACTGGAGGAGTTTGGCAGGCGAATTTCAGTACTATAGTTCCCAGACAGTTTTTGTCATTAGTGTAAGGCCTGTGGAGGCCTTTTTTCATTTCTCCTTATCTTGTCGCTTGAATCTAGATTCTTCAAAATGAACAATACCCCTTTGGCAGAACGTATGCGACCGACCCGATTGGAAGACCTGATCGGGCAGGAGCATCTGTCCTCACCCAACTCATTCCTCCATAAGGCCATAAAGGCTGGAAATGTGCCTTCATTGATCCTCTGGGGACCTCCGGGTGTGGGGAAGACTACTATTGCCAATATCATTGCCAATGAAATCAAAGCCCCATTCTATACCTTGTCGGCCATTAGTTCTGGGGTCAAAGACATTAGGGAGGTTATAGAAAAAGCTAAATTTCAGATGGGCGTGGTACTTTTCATAGATGAAATCCATCGCTTCAATAAATCCCAGCAGGATGCACTTTTGGGAGCAGTGGAAAAAGGAATCATCCGCCTCATTGGAGCCACTACCGAGAACCCATCTTTTGAAGTGAATGCGGCTTTGCTGTCCAGGTGTCAGGTTTTTACACTGAATTCTCTGGGCAAACCTGAACTTGAAGCCATGATCCATCAGGCTTTGGAAAAAGACCTGGAATTGAAAAAGCTGAAGGTGGAATTGAAAGAATCGGATGCCTTACTGAGAATTTCCGGAGGAGATGGACGTAAGCTTTTGAACCTACTCGAAATCGTCATCGATGGGATCAATGCCGATCCCTGTGTCATTACTGATGAACTAGTCATGCAGATCGCCCAGCAGAAGGTGGCACTTTACGACAAATCCGGTGAGCAGCATTACGATATCATTTCGGCTTTTATCAAGTCCATTCGAGGTTCAGATCCGAATGCAGCTGTTTACTGGCTGGCCAGAATGATAGAAGGGGGTGAGGACGTGAAGTTTATCGCAAGGCGATTGGTGATTCTGGCCTCAGAAGACATCGGGAATGCCAATCCTAATGCCCTGCTATTGGCGACCAATTGTTTTGATGCAGTAAAGCTGATTGGCTACCCCGAATCCAGAATCATACTTTCGCAATGTGTGACTTATTTGGCGAGTTCACCGAAAAGCAATGCAGCATACATGGCAATCAATCAAGCACAGGCTTTGGTGCGGGAGAAGGGCGACTTATCTGTGCCCCTGCACTTGCGAAATGCTCCTACCAAGCTGATGAAGGATTTGAACTATGGAAAGGCCTATAAATATTCGCATGACTTTCCGGGAAATTTCGTGGCGCAGGAGTTTCTGCCTGATGAAATCAAAGGACTGAAGCTTTACGATCCCGGAGAAAATGCCAGGGAAAATGAATTGCGGAGGTACCTCAGTTCAAAGTGGCAGGGAAAATACGGGTACTAAAATTAGAATTTGGAGGTAAAAAACCTGAAAAAACAAGTTCAGTCATTTCAGTTTTAAATTTCAAATATGGCTTTTCTAATTATCAAACTTCCTGGATTAAGTCACTTTTATTCACTCTGAACCTTTCCCCATAAATCCCCTCCGGCAGTCCTTTGCCACAGCCTATGATCATACAGATCTCTGCGCCTTTGGGAAGATGGAGCAGTTTGGATACACGCTTGGAATCGTAGCCCTCCATAGGGCAGGTGTCATATCCGGAGGCTTTCATTCCCAGCATGAAGGTCATGGATGCCAGTGCGGCTGATTTATGCACTGAGATGCGCACCTCAGTTTCGCTGACCTCACGTACCATGGGGCGTTTCAGACCTACTGACCAAGAAATCAGTTTTTTGATCAAAGTCCATCCAGGAAATTTTTTGTATAGCTTAGGGATCAGGTTACCATAGTAGCTCAAGGCCTGCTTCTGCTTTTTCTCAGATTGGTTTTGAACTGCCGATTTAATGTATTCGTAGTTGGCTTCTGCTCTGGACTTCCAGAGATCCCTTCTGGTGATGACCAGGACCAGTTCCCTTGCAGTAGTGGCGGCTTTTTGCCTCATGCATAGCTGCGCGAGTTTGTCCTTTAGTGGGGAGCTTTCCCGAACACGGATAAACTGATATAACTGTAAGTTGGAGCTGTTTGGGGAGAGAATAGCTGCTTCCAGACATTTGGCTACTACCTTGTGGTCAAAAGGGTTTTCCTGATCAAAGATCCGTACAGACCTTCTCTGATTCACTGCTTCGAAAAACCCCAATTCTTTTCTTACTTCTGACATTTGCTTAATTTCCGATTCAAACCAAGCCGTAAATCAAAGGTTTGGTTGTATTTTGAAACGAATTTAGAAAGATTTATCAACTACTAGTTTTATGATTTTTGAATTGATCCGTTTGCAATTTCTGAAGAGTGTGCGTTCCACCTCTTTTGCAAAAAGTGTTTTGGTTGCTGTTTTTCTGGGTTTTTTGGCCTTGTTGCTATTAAGTTATGTGCTGATGGCGGGGCTGTTTTTAGGTAGGATTGTCAGTGAACTAGCAGAAGGTCAGGATCCTATAGAGGTGGTGAACAGTAGTTTGATATTCTTTTTCCTGGTCGAATTTATGTACAGGTATTTCCTGCAAACCTTGCCGGTGATTGAATTGGAAAGCCTGCTTCATCTGCCAATAGGGAAGCGGAAGATCATTCATATGCTATTGGTCCGCTCGTTTATCTCACCTCTGAACATTATTGCTGTACTGCTTTTTACGCCATTTGGGTTTCTGGAAGTGGGAGCACAATTTGGGACAGCCAATGCCCTGTTTTGGATTGGAAATATCGTGTTGATCAGCTGGGCTTTACACTGGTTTATGCTCTGGTTTAAGCAGCGCTATGAGGACAGTCTGATCGGCGTGTTGATAGTATTTGCAGTTTTGCTGCTTGGTGGAGGCTCTACTTATTTGGGTTGGTTTAATTTGGGCGAGCTGGTACAGCCTTATTTTGCCTGGGCTCAGGCTAGTGTTATTCCGCTGCTGATAACTGCGGGGGCCTGTATTTTGGGCTATTATCTTGCTTATACCTATTACCTGAAAAATGCCTATCTGGAAGATCTCTCCAAGGAAGAAGAGGCGAAGTTTGTCAACAAAAACTTTGGGTTCTTTTCCAGATTTGGGCTTGCCGGAGAGATGGCAGATTTGGAGTGGAAACTGATCATCCGACATAAAAAAAGTAGGACTTACCTGATGCTAAGTGCATTTTTCTTGCTGTACGGAATGATATTCTATAACAATCCCCAGTACCACTCGGAAGATGGAGGTTTTAGTTTTATTTTCATCTTTGTGGGGGTTTTTATTACAGGGATTTTCATGATCCAGTATGGACAGCTTTTTCTGAGTTGGAACTCGGGAAACTTTGATTTTTTCATCAATAGAAAGGATGGAATAGCCGCTCTAATTAAGGGGAAATACCTATTGCTGCTTTCTGTCTCCTGCCTTTGCTTCTTGCTGTCTATTCCCTATGTTTTCTTTGGGTGGAAGTTTCTTTTGATCCATTTGGCTACTTGGCTGTTTAATGCAGGTATTCTGATCCATTTGATCATTTATATGGCACTGTGGAAACCCAAACCCATGGACCTGAATAAGGGGGCTATGTTTAATTACGAGGGAGTAGGAGCTGCCCAGTTTCTGATGATTATCCCTATGATGGTGGCCCCTTATGTGGTTTACCTACCCTTCTCCTTGCTTATTAATGACTATGCAGGATTAGCGGCCTTGGCTACCTTGGGGCTGCTCGGACTGCTGGGTTTCAATAAACTTTCGCAAATCAATATCAACCGTGTCATGAAAAACAGATACGAAATTTCATCTTCATTCCGTCAAGAACTATGATTCAAGTAAAAGATCTCAAAAAGCAATACAAAGAAGCGGTGGTTTTGGATGTGCCGGCACTGGATATTCCCAGATCAGAATGTTTTGGTCTAGTGGGAAATAACGGAGCAGGGAAAACCACCTTGTTCCGGATCATGCTGGATCTAGTCCGGGCCACAGCCGGTTCAGTGACTATTGAAGGGGAGGATGTGAGTGAGCATGAGGATTGGAAAAGGAGAACCGGTGCCTACCTGGATGAGCATATGCTTTTGGCCTATTTGACTCCAGACGAGTATTTCAAGACCTTGATGAAGATCTACGCCATGTCTGAGGCGGATCTTGAAAATCACCTGGCTAAGTTTACCGATCTGTTCAATGATGAAATACTGGGTAAGAAAAAATACATCAGAGACCTATCCAAAGGGAATTTAAAGAAAGTGGGAATAGCCGCGGCCTTGATGGGAAATCCTGAGGTGGTGTTTTTGGATGAACCTTTCGAAAATCTGGATCCCAGCTCACAGATACGCTTGAAAAAGCTGATCCTACAAGAAAAGGAAAACTCTAAAGTGACCTTTTTGATCTCCAGCCATGACCTGAACCATGTGACCGAAATCTGTGACCGCATCGTGCTTTTGGAGAAAGGTAAAGTCATCAATGACCTCCGAGATAAATCTGCTATGCTGGCCGAACTGGACGCTTACTTCACGGGCTGACAGAGGCTGTGTTTGCCTCAATCATTATTTTACGATTTTGCGGGGAATGGCTGCCGGTAACCTGCTGAGCATTTCATTGTTCAGCAGTTGGGTCACCTGTGAAAATGAACTGATATTGATGGTATTGTTATTTTGACGGCCTACGAGCACCACCTCATCACCTACCTGCACATCTGGGATGTGGGAGACATCTACCATAAAAAGATTCATGTTGATCAGTCCCACGATCTGCACCTTCTTTCCCTTGATCAGCACATGCCCACTATTGGATTGGGCTCGGGGGTAGCCATTGCTATAGCCAAGCGGCATCACTGCCACTTTCATATTTTGAGAAGCCTGATAGGAGGTGCCATAGCCTATAAACTCTCCGGCATTTACATCTCGGACATCCATGACGTCTGTTTTCCATGTGAAAATCCTCTTTAACGCACTGTCAGATTGCTTTCCGATCTGCTGTAAATGCATGTAATAGCAATCTGGACTGGGCCAGAAACCATACTGCGCCACCCCAATTCGGACCATATCATAGACCGTCTCCGGATAAGCCAAAGCCGCAGCGGAGCAGGCGATGTGCCGGATTTCAGGGTAAACCTTCTTTTGCTTGCACTGCTTCAGGAAGTTTTTGTACCGCTCATGCTGCATGGTGATTTTAAATTGATTGGATAAGCTCTCAGCACCACCGAAATGTGTACAAAGCCCCTTAAAGGCAATTTCTTTGGCATGCTTCTTTAAAAAACTTAAAGTAGCAGGAAATTCCCCTTTGGTCATTCCAGTTCTATTGGCACCGGTCTCTACCTCTATATGAACCTTGGCTTGCTTCCCCATCCGCTTGGCTGATTCCAATACCAAAGGAAGCCTGGCGTAATTGAAAACGTAAAATTCTATACCATTTTCTATCGCCCAATCAATATCCTCATCATAGAGAATCCCCATAATCATGACATCGCAGCTCTCCGACTTTGCAGCCAAAACTTCCTCCGCCTCAAAGGCCGATGCAGTAGCAAAATGCCTGATACCCGCCTTTTCGGCCATTTTTACAAACTCGCCTATGCCATGTCCATAAGCATTCGCCTTCACCACAGAGGAGATTTTTACCCCATTTCCAATTTTCTTCTTGATGAAGTTAATATTGTTTGTCAGGGAGGATTGGCTGAGTTCTATTCTGGATGAGTGTCTTACCATAGTTTAGTTTGTTGGTTCCAGGTGTAGGATTTGCCCCAGCTTTCTCTTCCCAGTTTTTCCACTCGTTCTATTTCCTCGGCCGGCACCTGATTTAATCTTCCTTTTACATCCAGCGTACTGTAGTGATAGGCGTAGATTCTAGCTGCAAACTGGTGAAAGGGTAGGGATGATTCCCCCTTCTTTTCTCCTTTGCCATATACGGAAGGCAAAATATCCTGCCCCCAATCCTGCCTGCCTTCATTGTTTGGATTGAGGAAATAGGCCCGCACTTCCCCATCGGGACTTCTGTCTACCCGTAGCAAAGAAACGGCATGAAAGCCTATCATATCTCCCTTGTTGCTGGTGATGAAAATACCCACAGGGTTTGGATAGACCATGTGCTGATTGCCGTTATAGTCCGGGTGAAATGCTGCATAGAAGATGCGGGTGAAGCCAGGAAAGTCCATGATGGAATTGCTCAGGTAATCATAGCAGGAAGCAAACCCAACTTGGATCCATTGCCCATACATGGCGGGATTTACCCATTTGTGTGGATCATCTAACCTGCCGGCAGAGAGGCGCATCATTTCATTATAGATTTTGTCCAGATGTGGCACCAGTACTACAGACACCACATCCAGGTTGTAATCCAGTTGATCTACCAGGCCTTTGATCAGATTGTTGGAAACCAAATTCTGATTTTCAAAGCGCATGATCAGATTGTTTTGGGTGGCTACCGTGATGATCATATCGATCAGTTTGGCCGGAGAATGCTGACTCCACATGCTGATTCCTCTCGCAGACTGGCAGGTGGGATTGTTGCCCTGCCCCACGCCCAATGGTTGTCCCAGAACCTTGATGCTTCCTCCGATCAGGTATTGTAAAGCGGTGACTTCCTCGTCCCGGTTGGCCAGGGATTTGAGAATCCTCTTTTCCACCTGTGGGTTGATTTTGATTTTACGCAGGTTCTCTAGCCCTACCCGAACTGCTCTTCTGGAAAAGAGATTTTTTCTCAGCATGCGTGCCAGTCCGTAGATGCATTGGCAGTTGTCCCAGCTTACGGTTTCCAATATCAGGGGAGTGACCAATTCATGGTATTTGTCCCACTCCGCAGAACCCCGGTCATTGAGATCAAGACAGGTAGGTACCAAATCCGGCTGGGCTTTTACAATGTATTTGAGGAAAATAGCCTGATAGCCGCTCACCAAGCCAGTTGCATTCATGTACTCACCCATCTCCGCAGCTTCCTCGGCCAGGGTCTCTTGATCAGTGTTTTCAAGGAAAGCCTGGTAAGCTTCCTTCCCTTCATGGGTTTTTGCTCCCTTGGATGGAGCATACAGCGCATTGATATAAACACGGATGGCAGTATCCGTTTTGGAGTCTCCGGAGGTGTCAAACCTTCTGTTTACCAAGCTGATCAGTTCCCGGGCTTTGGAGGTGCGTATAGGACGCTGTTCACAGATCAAGCGCACCTCTTCCACTAGCTTTTCATAGACCCCTTTCAGTTCCATTTCGGACATAATAAAACCAAAAAGGTTGAACACCTTTTTCAGCTCCCGTTCGGGCATACGCATGCGGGTCTCTTCGGTGGGTTCGCGTAGGGCAAACTCTAGATTGTGTACGATTACTTCTTCTAAGAAACGCTGTGCATCTTCTGCAGATACCTCTTCGTGCACATCTTCTCCTTTGGCATACCGCAGCATGCGTAGCTCGGAGAGGGTCTCAAAACTAGAGCTGGGATGGCCATATTTAAGCGTTCCCTTGACTAAATAAGGCACAAGCTTATCGGGATCATTCCAGGAAGTTCCCTTGAAAAACTCAGCCCGATCGAGTTCTACACTTTTGCCATATAAAAAAGCAAGACCAGATCTGGTCAAGCTTAATATATCGATATGACTGGCTAATTTTGAGGCTTTTTCCTTTTTGGTAAGTGCTCCGGAGTCCTTAAACTCCTGGAGACTTTGTTCAAAATTAGTAAATACCTTATCGGTGGTCAATTCCATCTATTGTTTTAAAATTTACACGTAAAATTCCTCTTCCTCGTAGTGCTTCAGCAGCTCAGTCATACGGTCAGGATCCTCTCCTTTAAAGTTGATGGTGCCAAAGTGATTACCAAACCCGTCACGGTCGGCGCTCAGTTTCTGCCCCTCATAGGGTGCGATTAGCGTGTGCTCTACAAAGTAGGGCTCATTGTTGAGGGATTCAGGAATTTCAAGCTTTGAAAACTGACGCTTGCGGGGATAGATCATCACATTGCCATGGTAGTTTTTGGGCTTAAAGTCCTTAGGCGGAAAGATCTCATCCAGTTCCTCCTCGGTGATGTTCGGATCATGACAGAGGACAAAGGCCGCCAGGGCATCAAATTCATAAGACTTCGAACAGAGTTCTAGGATATGCCCTCCAGGGATTCTGCAGGCAGTTTCCCCAAAGTTCAGTTCATCCTTATCTGTAAGGAACCATTCTGGATGCACCATGCCATATTCTATGCCGAAGATATCTACCATCTTCTGCACTTCTTTGTGAATCAGATCGCGCTTGCTTTCCAGGTACTTTCCTTCAGGGATGAAATTGGAGAAACCCAACTTCACATATTCTGTAATGTTTAGGAATCGGATTTTTCCTTTATTGATAAATGCCTCACAGGAAAACTCACGGCCCGGAAGGTGGCTTTCTGCCAAACATGGGAAATCACCCTCCTCGCACTTTTCATCTATATCGCTCATGGAGCGCAGGAGTCTGTGTCCCACCGTCCCGGCTGAGGCAAAAGGCTTGATATGTACCCAGCTGTCTTCCTCTCCGTCCAATTGCAGATTGGCCTGATTCAGTCGCTTCATAAAGGCTTTGACCCCTTCCTTATTATAAACCTCCTCAAACAAACCTACCCGTAAACCTCCGATGAGTGCTTTACGCTTCATCATGGCTTTGTTTCGGAATAAAAAGGCCCTGTTGAGCACCCTTGGATCTCCTCTATAGATGGAATTTAGGGCTCCGGCCCATTCTACCGTTTCCTCGTAAAGAGGTACGGCCACATCCACATCAAAAGCCTTGAGCTTTTCATATAAGTCGATAGAATTGGAAGTGTCGCTCCATTCATCCAGAGGATAGGACACGAAGGGGATGTCGTTTTCAGCGGCGTAGGGTTCAAAATCCGCCAGGGAAACTACTACAAAAGGGCGACCGGTCTTCTGCATACTTTCGATTACGGGAAGACTCCAGCCTATTAGTGCGAAACATTTAGCCATTATAAAATTAAGGTTTAAGGTTAAAAATCAATTAAAATTTCAGGCCTCGATCCACACGGGTTGTGCGAAGGGAAATAGACAGAACTGTCCAATAGATCGCGGCACTGCTATATATACAAGAGGGCTAAGCGGCAGATCGTTCCATCTATTTTCAATCCCTTTGCTCAGTGCAGTAGGTTCTTGGAATAATAAAAATTATGAGCCCTGGGGTTTTACTGGCAAAATATATTTGTCTCCGACAGTCGGTTTCAGGCTAGCCCCCGTTTGGCGCAAGGTCTCAAGACTTGTGCCTATGGCAATGCAGTCTTCAGACTGCCATACTCCATTCACATCGCTGTTCGGGATTTGTATTCCCGTTTCCATCTTGCTGGCAAATCGCCTCGGTCTCTGACAGGCGATCCCGGGCCAGCGCTGGGGGAATCGTTCTATATTGAACCCAGGGTTGTGTCGTGCCTCCTTACCCTGGGCTATTACTATTGCATGCCTTCAGCATGCTTCCAGACTTCCATCTCTGCCACCCTAGCGAATAGGAACTAATATCCTTCGACGAGCTCAGGGCAGGAAACTGACAACCGACAACAGACAACTGACTTCCGATCTCCAAAATATTGAATACCGAATGTCAAAGTACCGAAAACGGCAACTTTAAACTTTTCATTTTAAACTCTCAACTCTTCAATCTTGCTGGCAAATCGCCTCCGTCTCCGAATCACGATCATGGGCCAGCGCTGGTGAAATACCATTACTTTTTTACCCAGGGTTGCGTCGTGCCTCCTTACCCTGGGCTATTACTATTGCATGCCTTCAGCATGCTTCCAGACTTCCATCTCTGCCACCCTAGCGAATAGGAACTAATATCCTTCGACGAGCTCAGCGTGACAGGCTTCCTACCCTTTGGTAAACAGGTATGCCGTTCGGAAGGAAAGGGGAACGTGATTTTAGTAACCACGGTCATTTCGAAGGAGCTCCTAAATTGATGAAAGAAGCTAAGTCTGATTATGCGACTGAGAAATCTCAATCGTAATTCCTAACAGTAACATTGGGGGAGATTTCTCCTCGCATCAGCATTTTCGAGTAGTAAAACATACACGTTTGCTCGTCGAAATGACCCTGTAGCGCGATCTCGGTACAGTTAACCTTCCGACTTCCGATACCCAACATCGGACATCGGTCACCGGAAACCTAACTTCCTGACTCTACCTACTTTCAGCTTTCAGCTTTGACCTTCTCCCACTAAGTCTGAGACTGCCGCGGCTCGTACCTCACCTCGCAGTGACGGTCCCCAACACCTGATACCCAACTTCCCGACCTCCCGACTTACCGACCTCCAAAATATTGAATACCGAATGTCAAAATACCGAAAACGGCAACTTTAAACTTTTCATTTTAAACTCTCAACTCTTCCATCTTGCTTGCAATTACTTCCCGTCTCTGAATGGGGATGGTGTGCCAGCGCTGGTGAAATACCATTACTTTTTTACCCAGGGTTGCGTCGTACCTCCTTACCCTGGCCTGCCCGCCGTGGCGGGGCTATTGAAAGGTTGGACCACTTCGTGGTCACAGGTGTACCTCATATTTCCTGTCTTGGGTGAGGTGCCGATATTGCTTCCCACGAAGTCATTAAAATCTAGTCGTTACTTGGACCGCTCCGTGGTCTGTGTCTCACAGACCACTATTGGTTTCGCTGATCGTGATTTGTTGATCGGTTTGAACACCCGATTAGGAGCTGTTCCAAACCGTAGGACTCCAATCCGGTTTTCGTTTCTATCTTGCTGGCATAACCTTCGCGTTTCCAAATGAAAATCCAGGGCCAGCGCTGGTGATCTGACCTGATTTTTTTTTCACCGGGTTTAAACCCGGCGCTACAAATCTCTCACCCCGCTGGGGTTTTTCCACCACCCAACTGCCACTTCGTGGTCACCCAGTAACGGACACCGGATATCGGACATCCAACTTCCTGACTCTACTTTCAGCTTTCAGCTTTCAGCTTTGAGCTTTCAAACTTCAACAGAGATTTCTCCTCGCATCAGCATTTTTGAGTAGTAAAACATACACGTTTGCTCGTCGAAATGACCCTGTAACGCGATCTCGGTACAGTTAACCTTCCGACTTCCGATACCCAACATCGGTCACCGGACACCGGAAACCTAACTTCCTGACTCTACTTTCAGCTTTCAGCTTTCAAACTTCAACAGAGATTTCTCCTCGCATCAGCATTTTTGAGTAGTAAAACATACACGTTTGCTCGTCGAAATGACCCTGTAACGCGATCTCGGTACAGTTAACCTTCCGACTTCCGATACCCAACATCGGACATCGGTCACCGGACACCTAACTTTCTGACTCTACCTACTTTCAGCTTTGACCTTCTCCCACTAAGTCTGAGACTGCCGCGGCTCGTACCTCACCTCGCAGTGACGGTCCCCAACACCAAACACCCAACTTCCCGACCTCCCGACTTACCGACCTCCAAAATATTGAATACCGAATGTCAAAATACCGAAAACGGCAACTTTAAACTTTTCATTTTAAACTTTAAACTCTTCCATCTGCGGAGGTGTCTGATTCTGGCTAAGCGTATGAGGTTCAGTTTTTAGATTTCACACTTTAGCCTTCTGACTTCAACAGAGCTTTCTCCTCGCATCAGCATTTTCGAATAGTATAACATTCAGGTTTGCTCGTCGAAATGACCCTGTAACGCGATCTCGGTACACTAAACCTTCCGACTTCCGATACCCAGCAACGGTCACCGGTCACCGGACACCTAACTTTCTGACTCTACCTACTTTCAGCTTTCAGCTTTGACCTTCTCCCACTAAGTCTGAGACTGCCGCGGCTCGTACCTCACCTCGCAGTGACGGTCCCCAACACCTGATACCCAACTTCCCGACCTCCCGACTTACCGACCTCCAAAATATTGAATACCGAATGTCAAAGTACCGAAAACGGCAACTTTAAACTTTTCATTTTAAACTCTCAACTCTTCAATCTTGCTGGCATAACCTTCCAGTTTCCAAATGAAAATCCAGGGCCAGCGCTGGTGATCTGACCTGATTTTTTTTCACCGGGTTAAAACCCCGCGCTACAAATCTCTCACCCCGCTGGGGTTTTTCCACCACCCAAACACCGACCTCCCGACTTACCGACCTCCAAAATATTGAATACCGAATGTCAAAGTACCGAAAACGGCAACTTTAAACTTTTCATTTTAAACTTTAAACTCTTCCATCTGCGGAGGTGTCTGATTCTGGCTAAGCGTATGAGGTTCAGTTTTTAGATTTCACACTTTAGCCTTCTGACTTCAACAGAGATTTCTCCTCGCATCAGCATTTTCGATCAGTATAATACCCCCGTTTTCTCGTCGTAATGGCCCTGTAACGCGATCTCGGTACACAAAAGATCAGAACTCCGGATCGAAATTGAAATAGATGGGATTAGACAGTCCTACCATATTTTTACTGATCCCCACAGAATTCGGTACTTCCGGAAAAGGAGTAGGCGTCCCTTCCACCGCAATTCTATAATAGGTACGTCCGGTCTCCTCTGGAGTATCTATAAATTCCACTTGGATATCCTTTCCAGAAGCCTCTATGCTTTCAAACTCCCTTCCGTTTTTGATTACCTTGATGGTATAAGAGGAATCAGGTAGAGTGGTTCCTGATAATTTAACCCTGAATTTCACGGTATTGCCTGGAGCAATGGCATTATCCCCCATCATCATGTCCATGGTACCATCCTCATTCAGATCCGCATAAAACTCTACTCTGGGAGATTTGGGATTCACAGAGATGGAAACCCTTCCATTGGTCAATGCATCTACCACCGCTTCCCCAGATTTCTCAGTGGCAAAAACCCAGTTGGTAGGAGTTCCTATGTAATTGAAATTGCGCTCAGGGGTGTTTTTTGTAGCCTCTTCAGCTGTGCCAGGATAGCCATGATGCGCATCGCTGCCCCCACGACCAGTGATCATTCGCCCCGAAGAAAGCATATCGTCCCAGATCATTATTGCTTCCACATTTCTCTCCCATAAGGCAGAATTCCATACTTCTATGGAATTGATGATATCATAGGAATAGCCAAAATGATCTTTGCCGCTGGGGTGATTGGCAGACAAATGTATGCCCAGTTCATTCTTCACTCTACCGATTAAGGTGTCCCGCTGATCACGAATATTGTAAAAAAGCTCATGGTCATAGGGAGTAGCAGAGAATGTATTGCCATGGCCTCGAGTGGTGGTCCACTCCGCACCGTATAAAAGAATCAGTGAATCCGATCTGAACTCAGGGTCTGCCCAAGTATGGTTGGCCACATCTCCCTGTACATGGTTGTCATGGTCCGTAACACAGATAAAGCTCATTCCCATAGATTCAGCAAAGGCAAATATCTTAGGCAAGGGGTTGTTGGTGGACTCCTTGCTATGCCGGGAATGCAAATGCAAATCACCGGATAACCATACTCCCTCAGAAATACTGGCAGGAGCTGGCAGCTGTTCAGGTTGCTTCGCAGCCCAAGGGTTTTCTGCGGAGGACTGTGCCAAAGCATCCCCCATTGCAGCAGAAGTGAGTAGGAGAAAAAGGAGGGCATAGCTCCATCTACTTAGGCTGAACAGGTTTTTCAAATCTTTGCCGCCTGAGAATAAGCGGATGCATTTTGCCGGAGTAAATGCTACAGAAGGTGTCATAGGTGAATAGTTTTTTAGTCACTGAAGAAGGAAGCCGGATAGCCAATTCTGGTTTCAGGTAGCAAGCTTTCTTCTGGAGTGCTGAAGGGTAATTTTAGCATCAAATTTCTGTCGGCAAAGAACGGGAGATTTAAGCTGTACCATTTTACAGGCAGGTTAAGTTTGTTTTATGAAAAAGTTCAAAGAGACGGCAAATGGGAAAGCTGCCTGGGAGAAAGCAGTAGTGCCTCCTAACCATGAAAGTTCAGCGGTTTGGATTTCTCCCTTGATCGAAATGGTCTAGACTTGGTTTTGCTTTAGGCAGTATAGTAAAGGTCATCAGTAGCGGAGCAAAGCAATTTTTTGGACAGGAATGTTAAGCTTAAAAATGGTGGACTTCTCTTCGTGTCTAGTCCTAGCCAGGTTAGGAATCTTAAAAAGTATACAGCATATATGCTGGGCTCTCTGTTGACTGCAAACTATTCAGTTGTCCTTAAAAGCACGTCATTCGGTTACCATAAGACCGGAGTGACGTGCTTATAGCTTTTGATTCGTGTTACTTGGCATCTGCCATGGCATTGATTATTCTACTATTTGCCTCCTTTAAGATTTGCATGGCATCTGAGTAGTACTTCTGCTCATCAATAGCGAGAGTTAGGGTAGCTCGATTGTAACTGCCGAGATCTGTTCTGTCCGATACAGTCAGATCTCCGGCGGGACCCACAGCGCCAATATGTTCATTAATCTTAATTTCTGCTTTTTTCGATTTGGAAAGATAGATGTCTGCTCCTGATCTCCACCATACCTGTAGCCCGGGAAGGAAGGTTACATTGGTTTGATTGTAGATTTTTCCCAAAAAATCATTTTCATCCACTTTAGCCTTAGCTGCCAGATAGCCAGATCCTAAGAGGTATGAAATGCTGATGGGTTGAGAACCAGATTCTTTTGCGGCAATACCCATTAAAGGGAGTTGGTCATTGCAGATACAGGGCTCCCCATTTGCCGAAACCGTGATGCTAGACAATTTGCTATAGGCCTGATAGTGGTCACAGTCTTCCGTGAAATTGCCGGTAGAAGGATAGTATTGCTTCATAGATTCTGGATAATTCTCATACCCATCAAATTTACTTACCGGAAGACCTTTAGCTTCAGCCTTTGCTTTAAAATCGGCATACGCCTCGTCCGTGATTCGTTGCATGAGTTCCTGGGTTAGGCCTGTAGTGTTGATTTGAAGAGCCGACTTTGCTCCAGAAAAGTTGGATCTGGACTGCGTAGATGCGGATTTGAATTCTGAGGTCATAAAGGAAACTGTAAACTGAGCTACCTTTAAATCATCAATTTTCTTCATGGCTTTTTCACCATCCAAATAGAGTTGTTGGGCGCTGGTAAGGGTACAGAATAGGAAAAAGGCCAAGGCTAAACTGCCAGACTTAAACCAGGGGGCTTTTGTTCGTTTCATCAGTAGTAAAGTTTAAGTGATGATCGACTTGGCACAGGTTGAAATCTTCGAGAAGTAGTGCGCTCAGCCGAAGGATTTATTTTGAAAGTTCAGTTTAGAAGTTTTTCTAGAAACTAGGAATAAGGCGTTTGTCGTAATTTTCGTGAGGGGTGCCTGGATGTCCTGTGTGGTCAATCTGGTCTAAGCACCCAAACTATAATCTATTAATTCATGCACAACAAATTGATAAGCAGGTGAAATTTACCTGGGTTCCTATTGATCATGCTTTTTGTTTTGGAGGTGTGACCAAACTGAGAATTCTTAACCCTTCTTTTCTACCTGAAATTGCACACAAACTGCCGGAAAGTCCTTATTTTCAGAAGTATTATAAGCTCTTGGATAAAGAGAATTTGCACCAAATTGTTGATAATTTCTTACCTTTGTCCTCCCTTTCCGGCATTGAAGAAATTGTCAATCAGGCATATGCTCAGATTCCGGACGAATGGGAAGTGCCCGAACATTTGCCTCAGCGCCTCATCAACTTCTTAATTGATGAAGCTCGTGTCCAAAGGGCAAGATATTTGATCAAAGATAGGCTACGTTAATATGACTAGTTTTTTTGTACCCATATTCCATTCCTTGGGATCTTTCGGAAACGAGAAGGTTCTCATTGGCCTGCTGGTGGTGACACCTGAAAAGGTTTGGTATGCCTATTCCCAGAAAAAACTCAAATTAGTAAAGCAGGTTCTTGGTGCAGCTTCTTATGAACTTGCTAAAGCTACCCTTTCCCAGATTGGTGAAAAAGTAAATACCCAAAACAAAAAATCACCATCCTATTCAGGTTTGGTGGATTTTCAGAATCCAGTATTTGGAAAAGACTATTTTGAGTATCTGAAAAAATACGCCAATAACTCGCTATTATTTGACACAGCTCAGGAACTCAATTTTGAAATCAATGAGGAATCATTTCAGAAATTATATCAAAACTGGGTAGGGGATACTGAGCTTACTAATGTTAATCCTAAACCAAATTTTCATACCCACATCCAAAGTCTTCTGAAAAAATATCCTATAAAGGATAAAGCAGATCTAGGATTGAAATTGGACCCTTATCAGCTCCCTGGGCTGAATGGTGATACTTTTATAAATCTAATTGCGCAAAACGGGGCAGTGATGGCTATGGAAACAGTGGACTTTACCAGTTCTATGACAAACATCCGCTTGACGCTTAATTCATTCGAAATACTGGTTGTAGCTTTGAAGGGCTATAGTGAAGCGAAAGGTCTCAAATCAGGGAAGTTCAAATTGATGCTCAAAAAGCCTAATCCCGGTTCAGAGCAGGAAAACCTTTTAAACCTCTTCTACACTCAGAAAAAAGGATTATATACACTAATGGATGAGCAAGAAATCGGCAACGTAATTGAAGAACTCCATCAGGAGGAATATCAAAAGTTTTCTATCGCTTTAAAGCAATAATCAAGTAAGTACCTGCCTTTTTTCTTCCCCATTGAATTTACCCTGCCGATAGCTTCGCCGATGCTTGGTATAGAAATGGGGGAATAGGCTCATTCAGTTCCCAAGTAATACTCATGGGCTTAGCACCATAATGATCCTGAAGATTACCTTCGCCTATAAACACATATCCCATGGTGTTTTTATATTGGTTTTGCCTCTCTTCACGGACGAAAAGTAAGATTCGCTTTCCATTAGCTTTATGCTGAACATAACTCAGTCCTTTTCCAGAGTCTGGACGTGCAGAATTCTGAGACTGCCAGTGAAAAAGTGATTCATTCAATGCATAGTCCTCATACATGGTTGTAGGTGAGTAGTGTTCATCTGATTTCTACCTAAAGGGTAATACCTTGTTAATCAATGAAGAATTGTCCAATTTTGGAATTGATTCCAAAGGCATAATTATCTTAGTCAGAATTCCTGTAGGTAATTTCCGGACAGATTTTAATTGGCCCGACTTTGTAGAATAATCGTAATTTGAATAGTATGGAAAGAATTAAGCACATAGATCTCAGCGGATTGGATTCCCTTAAATCGAGATCCGCTGTCCGTTCATTTTTCCAGAATTCCGGGAATGTGGAAACGATAATAGTTGACTTTGCTAAGGTTGAGTTTCTTTCTCGCACAGCAGCACATGAAGTACTACTGGTTCAAAATAGTCTTGCATCTAAAGGTGTGGATATTTCATTTCTCAATGTAGGGGGCCAGGTAAATGATATGCTGGAATTGGTGAAAAAATCATTAGGAAAAGAAAAACAAGCTGGTTTCCGTTTTGTAAAATGGCTGAACTTCGAGGATGAGAAAAAATATGAAGATTACCTGCTTCAGATATAAAGAAAAAGCAGCTTCTAAAAATTCTAAAAGCGCAATCGTAAGATTAGCGCTTTTTTTATGGCTCAGAACTTAAGGTGCCTTTACTAGAATTTAAGCTACCTCAACCTAATCCTCCTTTAGAGTCTGTCCCGATTACTTCTAGAAGAGGGAATTTGATCCGTATGAAAAAATAAAAATTTCTCCATTAAGCGCAATCATCTATGGGAATAACGCATTTTTAACCTTTTCATTCCACGTTCAGTAGTGATGGATAAGGTCCAAAAATACCCAGTACACGGTATGTTCTCTTCTAATTTTTTTCTTTTCTTACATGATTCTTTTAGATTTTAGGACAACGAATGTCAAATTCCTGAAACCTACTTAAACCTCTTTCATAAAATCAGTAATTTTGTCCCTTATGGCAGAAAAAGCATACATCAATCCAGTAGTCCTACAATGGGCGAGAAAAACGGCCAAGATGACCGTGGAAGATGCTGCTGCAAAAGTAAGTGTGAAGGTGGAGCGGTATGAGTCTTGGGAGAAAGGAGAGGATTATCCTACCATCCGCCAAGCGCAGAAACTTGCCCATGACTTCAGAAGACCCTTTGCTTTATTTTTCTTCCCTAAAGTGCCCAGAGACTTTCAGCCATTACAAGACTTTAGAAAAGCTGGATCTATAGAACTTGGGACGGCATCTACATTCATTATCCGGGAAATTCGTCAAAAACAAGCCTGGATTTCAGAACTCAATCAGGAGAGTGGTGAAAAACCATTACCTTTTGTAGGAACGTTTTCAATCAAGGACAAACCTGAACAAGTCGCTGCAGATATATTGAGTACGTTAGCGATTGATCCATCACAGTATAAAAAAAGCAATATCATAAACGAGTGGATTCTGGCAGCAGAAGCCCAGGGTATATTCGTATCACGAAGCAGCTTTATTCATTCTAGACTTACGCTGGATAGCGAAGAACTCCAGGGATTTGCCATCGCAGATCCTTATGCCCCTTTTGTCTTTGTCAATTCAGATGATTGGAATGCTCCACAGCTCTTCACCTTAGTGCACGAGCTTGCACATATATGGATAGCCGAAACTGGAATATCAAATGAGGTGGAATCAGCTATAATAGGGGATAGGAATAAATTTCACCCTGTTGAGCTCTTTTGCAATGAGGTAGCCGCATCAGCTTTGATGCCAAAGCATGTAATTACTCAAGCGTTGGAAAACGGCTTTGGTTACAGCTATGCAGAAGTATATGCCCTGGCTAAAAAATTTGGAGTTAGTTCCTATGCACTCCTCGTGAGACTTTACCGAATCGGTATGCTTGCTTTGCCTCAATATACTATGCTAAAGAAACAGGCAGATATAGGCTTTCAGGAATTTTTGCAAAAGGAAGAAGTTCGAAAAGCCAAGCAAAAGGAAAGTGAAGGAGGACCAAATCCTTACTTACTTAAGTTGAATAAAAACAGCAGACTCTTTACCCAGACTGTTTTGGATGCTTTTCGAGGAGGGGTGATAGAGCCTACCCATGCCAGTAATTTGCTGAATGTTCACGTAAATAAATTCCCTAAACTAGAATCCTTGATTTACGGATGAGTGGGCAGGCAACATATTGCCTGGACGCCAACGTCCTGATCCAAAGTTGGCAGAAATATTACAACCCAAGGCTATGTCCAGATTACTGGACTTTGCTTAGCGAGCTAGGCGTACAGGGTAGAGTTTTTATGCCGGAAGAAGTGCAGAAGGAGATCCTCCGCACAGAGGATGACCTGTCGGCTTGGCTGAAATCCAGTAACATACCGGTTAAATCAATTGATGGGAAAGTGGCAGAGTGCTTAGGGGCTATGTATGCAGCTGATGAGAGACACCTGACGCTTGTAGATAATACTAAAGGTCGTTCTCTAGCAGATCCATGGGTAATCGCCCATGCCATGGCGGAGAATGCAGCAGTTGTCACCAAGGAAGAGAAAGTAACTGCAGCCAATGCCAAGCGTATCAAAATCCCCAATGTATGTGATAAAATGGGAGTTCGTTGGATTAATGATTTTGAGTTTTTGGAAGAGTTGGGAGTGAGGTTTGGATGCTCGCTAACTTGAAAGGAATGAATAATAAAATCGCTTAGGTATAATAGGGTTTACTTCTGTTGCTTTCATAATCATTGGGTTTAACTTAATAGGGTACTTTTTTTAGCTGTTCCAAAATCGCCGGCCTAAGATCATCTATTAACTGAAATTTTTCATTGGTAAGGAAACCTACAGTCAGGTCTGTGGTGTCAAAACCCTGAGTTTCGTAGAAGAGTATGATGGCCTTTAAGGCTGCTTCAGAATGCGAGGCGGCTCCCCAGGTCAAATTCACCTCACGGAATACCAACTTGCGGTTTTGGAATTCCTGCACCATAACCCTTCCACCAAAATGCGCTCTGATGGAATCTACCCTATCCTCTGTTCCCAGGGACACCAGCACAGAATTGCTCACCGGATCAAAAGTCCCATAGTTCAGATTGATCCATTCCATCAACCTTATAGCTGATTCCACTCCGTCTTTTGGACTTTTAAACCATTCCGGCCAATCCAGACTTTCAAAATCGTACCGGCACAGAATTCCTTTAAGTTGACTTAGGTTTAGGAAATAAGGCTTTGCCGGATTGTCATATTCATGCTTCATGATAGACAGCAGGAATTCTTCATTATGCCCGAGAAGTTCCAGGTATTCATTATCCTGATCCAATTCGCCTATCAGCCAATTTTCAGGAAGAGGGTGGGGTAGATGGTTTAAGAACATAAGTTTTTGTTATTTTTAGTATCAGATGAAGCTATCTTAAGATAAGAAATAAGTATCAAAATGTTTACAATAGTAAACAAATTATATGGACATAAAGGAGGCCTTTGGCCAAAAAGTGAAGCTGTTAAGAAAAGCTAAAGAGCTCTCGCAGGAGGACTTAGCTGATAAATCAGGATTAAATAGACCTTATATTTCTGCCATAGAGCAGGGGAAGCGGAATGTATCACTAGAGGTAATAGAGAAGCTGGCCGAAGCGCTGGATATAGAGATAAAGGAGTTCTTTGAAGAAAAATAAACCCTACATACGCCCCAAGACAGCAGTTCCCAGATTTTCTGAGGAGAATGGCTTCTATACAACGGAAGCCCGTTCCTTCAACATGTCCAGAATCCGATCAAAGGGAACCAAACCGGAGAAGCTACTGAAGAAAGCACTTTGGCAAGCAGGAGTGAGATATAAAAGCCCAAAGCATAAACTTCCCGGCAAACCCGACATCAGCCTGAAGAAATACCAGCTCGTCATTTTCGTGGACGGTACCTTCTGGCATGGGTACAACTGGGAAGAGAGAAAACATACCATCAAGTCCAACCGGGAGTTCTGGATCGCCAAGATCGAGCGGAATATGGAGCGGGATCAGGAAATCAACGCCTACTATCAAGCCAAAGGCTGGACAGTGTTGAGGTTTTGGGATTTTGATGTGAAGGGGGGAGCCTGTATCAAAAGGATATTGGATCTATTGGATTTCTTTTTATGAATTGATTATGCAGTTTCCATCCTAATCAAGTTGACTAGAGCAACAAGGGAACAACAAGGGCACAACACCAGAGCAACGTCTTAATTCAATTCGAAATCCATCGAGGCAAAATGGTGAAAATAGAATTGTCTGCAAAAGTCAATCTGGACCATATAAGTTTAACAGTCAATCTTTTGTGCCTTTTAATATTAAGGGTTTAAAAAGGTAGAATATTAGGTTTATTTTTATCAAATTTTTACTTTTGAAATATCAATCCCCTGCACGCCTCTGTTTACATGCGCATCTTGTAGGGCTTTTTTTTGACTAAGCTTTATCTTTTTAAAAAGGAAATACGGAAAACCACCTATTCCTATTCGGAAAAATTTCTGACTTTTGAATCAATGAATGGGTACTTTAACATCCATGCTGACTAACTAGCTAGTGACACAATGAAATATTACCTCTTTATAGACGAAAGTGGAGATCATGGCTTGACTAGCCTAAATCCTGATTTCCCAGTATTTCTTCTCTGTGGAGTGTTAGTTTCCGAGGTAGATTACCATCAAATACGAGATGAATTTAATATTATTAAATCTACACTTTGGGGACAGAAGGAGGTGATTTTTCATAGTAGGGATATCCGAAAGTGTGATAAGGAATTTGCTATTCTCTTTGACCTTGAAAAGAAAAAGTGGTTTTACGATAAGCTAAACAAGGTAATTGCTGAACAACCCTATACGATCATCGCTTCTGCAATTCGAAAGATAGAATATATCCAAAGGTTTGGTAAACTCTCAAACGATGTGTATGAATTGGCTCTCTCTTTCATCATTGAGAGATCGGTCTTCTACCTAGATAGTTTAGGGATGAAGAATAGTGAATTGGAAATCATTATTGAGAAAAGAGGAAAAAAGGAAGACAAACGATTGGAAGAGCATTTTCAGCGTCTGTTGTCCAGAGGAACAGGATATGTGTCGGAAGAGAGGCTCAAGGCTTATGGAGTTCGTATCTTCTTTAAATCCAAAAAGGAGAATATCAATGGTCTTCAATTGGCGGACCTAGCTGCATACCCATCTGCCAGGCATGTTATTGAGCCAAATAGAGCAAACCCAGCTTTTGATTTAATCTATCCTAAGTTTTACCGGCAAAATGGAAAAGTGTATGGACTTAAAATTTATCCTTAAAAAACAAAGAGCCCAACTTACGCTGAGCTCCTTGCCGATCGGGGACACCCCGGTCCAAATGTTTGTCAAATATACTACTAATATTTATTACGCAAATTTAAATTATGTGGTTGCATTGGCCTAAAAAGAATAAGTCTTTTAAAGTAGAAGAATAATATCAAAAGTCAAACACAAATAGATTTCATATTTTTGGCCTTCATGAATCCAACTACCTACAACCACCAATTCCTGTCTTCCGACCAACCTACCACATGCCCACACTGCGGACTCAGGACAGAGATCATCGCAGACCTAAGCCATACCATCAGCCAAACTCAAATTCATCAATGCCCAGATTCAATTTGCGGTTTTGAATTCATAGTGACAAATGATATGGAATAGTAGCATAACATATTAATCGATTAGCAGATTCGCTGTTATCTAGGGCGCGCTGGCAGGACGCAGCAGCGAGCCAGGCGGCTGGTCTGGGGGGGGGGAAGCTTTGCTGGCGGCTTGACGCAGCCCACAATCCTGGCTCTTCGCTAAAATGATCCAAAGGGATCATTTTTGACGCTCAGCCCTCCTTTTGGGCTAAGCCAAAAGGACGAGAGAAAATTACCCTGAAAAAAGATTTCAAAACGATACTCTCTCTAAAAAATAATCCAACTCTTCTTCTGTATCAAAATGAGTAGCGGCCTCTTCGCCAGTTTCAAAAAATAAGATAAGTGCTAGAATATCCTCAAATACCCTGAAAGAATACCCTTCATAGTTATAAATATAGAACGCTCTGACATTAGAGCCATCTGACATATATACAGTTTCAATAGTCCTAGAGGGTCTTAGATATTCAGTGTGGGAGTAAATGAAAGTATTCATGCTCTTAAAAACTACACCTCATACCCTTTCACCAAACCCTTCAAAAACTCACCAATCTCCCTGTTATCTGTAGCCTCCTCATTCGTCTCTTCAAACTCCTCAAATTCATGCCACTCATGATCTACAGCAGGATTATAAGGCGACGCATGTAGTCGGGAAAGTCCCCAATCATCAGGAACAAAGAACTCCTCAGAGATCAACTTAGGCAGGAGTAGGGCAGTGGCTTCTTCCACAGGTAGCCTAGAAGGATTAGAAAACACCACAGAGCCAAACTGCTTGTAATTGTCCGCGTCCCGGTAACGGTAGTTGAGTTTTATGTTTTTCATTCCCAAATATACCCAATTACTATCAATTTGTAGACTATAGTCGGTGGTACGATAGTCTACATTTTTTCAGATTGCAGTATGGACGTCAAGGCGGAATACGGCAAAAAAGTAAGGGAAATAAGGAATAGTAAAAAGGTTTCTCAGGAGAAGTTGGCAGAACTAGCTGATCTGGATAGAACCTATGTTTCGGATATAGAAAATGGAAAGCGAAATGTCTCTATAGAGACCATTTATAAAATCGCCAAAGCGCTGGAAACGCGATTAATTGATTTTTTGAATATTGATTGATTTTTTGATGCAAAGAAGCTACTACTCAAATACCATTTCTGAATTTATTAAGGATAATAACGACAAAATTCTTGGTCAGTTAATTCGAAATCACGATTTCGCAGCGGACATCTTACAGCGAAATGCATGGGTCAAACAGATTGAAATTCTTAAAAAGGAATTGGCTTCAATTAATAATGGTCAAATTTATTTTGAGTTTTCTATTCCTAGAATGGGAAAACGTGTCGACAATATTTTAATCATTAAAGATTTCATCTTTGTACTTGAATTTAAAGTGGGTGATACAGAATATCAAAAGCATGGAATAGATCAAACTGTAGACTACTGTTTAGACTTGAAAAATTTCCATGAAGGCAGCCACCACGAAAAACTTGTACCTGTACTGATCTCTACAAGAGCTCCCAATTTTAAGAACAGTTATGAAGTAAACGACAGGCTGTTTGAACCTCTTAAAGCAAATCAAAACAATATTGGTAGTATCATAGCCGAGACACTTTTATCGAGTAACGGATTACAAATCAATCCTATTCTTTGGGAGAATTCAATTTACAAACCTACTCCAACTATAATAGAAGCGTCACAGGCTCTTTATAGAGGTCACTCAGTTTCTGAAATTTCAAGGCATGATGCAGGGGCAATTAACCTATCTATTACCACTGAATGTATAAATCGAATCATTGAACATTCTAAGGCTGAAGGTTCAAAATCAATTTGTTTTTTAACCGGTGTGCCAGGCGCAGGTAAAACCTTAGCCGGACTTAATATCGCCAATGAAAGAAGGAAAGCTCATGAAGATGAAAATGCAGTATTTCTTTCAGGAAATGGACCTTTAGTGTATGTGCTGAGAGAGGCTTTGGTAAGAGATGAAGTTCAAAAGGCAAAGGAAAAAGGCCAAAAGCTTACTAAGAAACAATCAGCTATTAAAGCCAATGCCTTTATTCAAAACATTCACCATTTTCGGGATGACAACCTCATCTCAAATCAAGCTCCAGATGAAAAGGTGGTTATTTTTGACGAAGCCCAAAGGGCATGGACCAAAAAGAAAGCTTCATCTTTTATGAAAGGGAAAGGAATGGAATTTGAAATGTCCGAACCTGAGTTTTTGATAGATGTAATGAATAGGCATTCTAATCATTGCACAATTATCTGTTTAATAGGGGGTGGACAAGAGATTAATACCGGTGAAGCTGGCCTATCTGAATGGGTAAATGCATTGAAAAGTCATCACCAAGATTGGGATATTTATTACTCCAATCTTATCACTAGTGACAATGACTATTTAGCTGACGAAGAACTAAAAAATTGGCTCCAAGCAAATGGTAATTCGGAAGAATATCTACACTTGTCAGTATCTGTCCGCTCATTTCGATCAGAAAGAATTTCATCTTTTGTTCACGAGGTTATAAGGGGCAATTCAATCCAAGCAAATTCCATATTGACAGATATCAATAGTGTATTTCCATTTTTCGTAACAAGAGACTTTAACACTGCAAAACAATGGCTTAGAAAAAAAGCTAAGGGAACAGAAAGAATCGGATTAGTTGGTAGTTCTGGAGGAAGACGTTTAAGGGCTGTTGGGATTGATGTGAAGAATGAAATTACTGCAGAGGATTGGTTTTTAAATGAAGCCACTGATGTTCGTTCCTCTTATTATCTTGAGACAGTCGCAACTGAGTTTGATATTCAGGGTTTGGAAATAGACTATCTGTGCTTGGCTTGGGATATTAATTTCTATTTCAAGGATGAGAAATGGAACTATCAATCCTTCGAGGGATCTAAATGGAAAGCTGTCAAAAGTGAGGTCGAAAAATCCTATCTAAGAAATGCCTACAGAGTACTCATGACTAGAGCTCGCCAAGGTATTGTTATCTTCATTCCACATGGAGAAAGCTTGGATCCCACTAGGCCTCTAGATTTATATGATAGCACTTTTGAATTTTTACTTTCATGCGGTATGAAGGAAATTTGATTTTCAACCCTACCCTAGCTCCCGAATTGCAACCGCTCGGGATTAAAATATCGGGACAGGCACTCCCCTTGAAGGCAGGGCATTTGATTCATTTCAGAAGGAAAATACTTTCCATTTAGCAGAATCGTGAAGGGGAGCTATCCATTTGGGACCAGATCATATCACTTTCAGCAGAGAGGATCGCCCTCTCCTAAAGGCCTGTCCCGGTGAACGGAGTGAAATCGGGAAGAAGGCAGGGGTGAGGTAGTAAAAATACCCTGTACTAGACTAGCCCCAGATTTTTGGACATTTTTTTCTTGTTATGTTGAATTTAGTGAATGGATTCGATAACTCACTGGACTCATTCCATTCAGGTTTAATCGGATTCTTTTGTGATTATAATAATGGATGTATTCTTTGATTTCTTTTTTCAGCTCATTGATTGAATTGTACTTTTTTAGATAGAACAATTCACATTTAAGGGTTCCAAAGAAATTTTCTATTATCGCATTGTCCAAGCAATTTCCTTTTCGGGACATACTTGGGACAATGTTCTTTTTGTGTAATGTATCCTGATACAATTTCATTTGGTAGTGCCATCCTTGGTCTGATTGCATAATTACCGGTTTTTCCTTCGCAATAGGGCGTTCCACTTGCTCTAACATATCAATTACAGGCTTTAATTTGGCATTTTCTGACATGGTATAACTGATGATCTCTCCATTGAACATATCAATGATCGGAGACAAGTAGAGTTTCTTGTCAGTGACTTTAAACTCCGTAATATCGGTAGCCCATTTTTCATTTGGCATAGAAGCTTTAAAGTTGCGTTCTAAAAGATTTGGAGCGACTTTACCCATTTCCCCCTTATAGGATTTGTATTTTTTTGTCCGAATCAAACTCTGGATTCCCAATTCCTGCATCAATCTCAAAACTGTTTTATGGTTGAGAATCATGCCTTCGTTTCTAAGTTGAAATTTGATGCGCCTGTAGCCCATTCGCCCTTTATGTTCCTTATAGATCCTGGAAATAGCCTTTTTGGCTTCCAGATATTTATCCGGCTTTCTGGATTGTTTTATGTGATAATAAAAGGTACTTCTGGCCATCCCAGCATGCACTAACAGATCTGATAATGCATGAGACTGCCTTAATTCCTGGATGACTTCCGCTTTTCTTCTTTCTCTTTGTCGGCTTGAATTAAGGCATGGAGCTTTTTTAAATATGCATTTTCAGCTCTCAGGGAAGCTAATTCCTTCAGGAGCTCTTCTTCCTTGGTTTTGGGCTTTTTGATTCTTTTGGCCATGGGAAATTTTGGTTCACTTTGTTTCCTTGCTAAACCTTCAGAGCCTTTTTCATCATAAAGAGCTATCCATTTGACCAAGGAACCAGGACTTCGAATATTAAACTGAATACAGGTCTCCAATAAAGATAACGACTTCTTTCGCATGGTCTCAATAGCCTTGACCTTGAATGCAGGAGGATATTCTCTATTTGAAATAGGCATAAGGCCCATAATTCCGTGTTTTTGATACAAGAGAACCCATTTACGAATAAGAGATTTATCAACTCCTAAATCCTGACCTACTTTAAATACTGATCGCTTATCGTGGATCACTTGATCAACTGCCTCTTTCCTAAAGAGGACAGAATACTTCTTTTTACCTTTCATAAAATTGCCTTCAAATAGTGTCTAACTTTTTGGGGCTATTTCAGTACAGGGTATTTTTTTGTATCTGAAAATCACTTTCTTTAAGTTTTGATTTTCTTAGGGATAATTTCTTAATGGAATAAACTCATTTAACCTTACTAACCCATGTCTTATGAAGCTTGAAAAAATCCTGGATAGACTCAGTTCCATTGAAAAAAACTCTTTTATTAAAATCATTGACAACATTATTTCAAGTAGTAAGGAGAAAAGGAAAGAAATAGAAAAAATCCTTGCTCAAGCCGATAAAGGATTAAAATCTGTCGATAATCAAAACATCTCCAAAATCTTTGAACTGGTTGAAGAAGAGTTTACTGAATATGTACGCTGCGAATTTCAGGAAGTAAACTCTCAACTCGATATTTTAATAGACATTATTATCAGAGATGGTAATTGCTTGATGCGGCAGGATTGGTTTTCTAGGTTATACGAGGCTGAAATCAAGTCATTGAATGCCAAAATAAAAACTTTGGCGGCCGATGCTAAAGATGATAAATCGGACCTTAGTCCTGAACGTAAAAGAGACTATAGAATATATCAGGCCTGTTTGTCTACAGCATTTTTTAATGACCTTGAAAACAATAGGGAAGCAAAAATCACCTCAGATGAACTATCCATTATTCTGACACTTTCCAAAGAATTAGGTCTGTCCCAAGAAGAAATCAAACTGATCAATTACTCCATACTTGGCGTTAAGAAAATGGATATACAGGAAGTGATTAATAACCTCAAGAACATTGGGGTGATTTTCTATTCCAAAAAAGAGAATACCATTTTCGTTGCTGATGAAATGGTACGCTTATTAAGAAAAGTCAGAAATAAAGAAGTAGCAGATAAATTCTACAGACGTACCCTCAAGTTACTCCGGGAGCCCATAATCAATTCCATTGCAAAGAACCATAACATAGATAGAAAGCTGTCCACTTCTAGGAAGATAGAGGACATTATCAGTGCAGGAGTTTCATTCACTGACCTGCTGGTCAATGATATTTATAAGGATGGGACCAATCTGACAGAAAGGAAGAAAACTTTAAATGAACTCTGTGAAAAGGGATTGCAGATCCCCAACCTGAGAGGGAGCACACTGCAGGAGAAAATAGATAGCCTGATTCAGTATTTTGAGGCAGTCGAAAAAGATGAAAAAGTAGGGATCTCAGTCGATGGCTATGATAAACTACTGAAAGATCTTCATCAATCCATTCCTTCAATGAACAAAACGATGAAGCAGCATTTCGAACTTCAAGATGAATTTGTGCTGGATGCTGAGTTTTTATTGGATTACAATATCAAACCGCGAGATATCTTAGACTTGATTGAAAAGACAGATCTAGACAAGTTTAAAAAAGAACATGGGGTAAAGCAAAGAGGAGACGATATTCTAAATATTCTAGAACACTACAAGGATGTAGAAAACCTCTATCTTGAAAACTATGAACATGTAGGTTATCGAAATTATAATCAGCTAAAGGAGAATGGTATTCAGATCCGGGAAAGCGAATTGGGGGTGAAATTTGAAGAGTTGACGAAGGTGATTTTTCAGGGATTGGGATTTCATGTGGATGAGAAATTCCGACAGGAACTGAATACCACTAAAGATCTCATGGACATTCTCATTAATCTTGGAAATGATGAAGTGATCATCGTAGAGTGCAAGACTAGTAAAGAGAGCGGGTACAATAAGTTCAGCACAGTATCTCGACAACTGAAATCTTACCAGAATATAGCATTAAAAAACAACCTTCGTATCGTGAAGATCCTGCTAGTAGCACCAGAATTCAGTGATGATTTTGTCACTGACTGTGAGATGGATGTGGATATGAACCTTTCATTATTGACAGCATCTACCTTACTCGCAATTTATGAAGCTTTTAAAAATTCAAAGTATATGACCTTCCCGCATGTGCTGTTTCGGGATGTGGTGATAAACCAAGAGCGGATCGTAAAGGCATTGAGTAAATGAAGGTAAGAAAGCTAATTGCAAATTGGCAAGGATACTAGGGGTGAAATACAAATCTCTCCCAGTCCCACAAGTGACAAAACTACACCAAACGGGGAAGCTCCCGCTGATTGATTTTCAACTAACTGGCAATCCATGTCTGAATTTGCGCCAATCAATAAAGCAAACCGTATAATCTAGTACCTTTAAAGATTAAACCATGATCGCTTTCGAAAATAAACCACAGATAGGACAGGGGATATACACCCTTCGCGATGCGGCGACCATCCTGCATCTGCCTTATACCAAGGTGCATAGATATGTGACCAAGTATTGGGATGGACAGCTGGGAGAGGAGTTTCAGTCGCAATATTCCTGGCTGATAGATGGATCTAGAGCCGTAAGTTTTCATACGGTAGTGGAACTCTATGTCATGATCCAATTAGCTGAAAAGGGAGTGAAGACAGCTGAAGTGCTCAAAGCTCATCAAAAGCTGGGTGAGTTTTATAATACACATTTCCCCTTTGCACAAAAACAGGTACTCCAAGAAATCAAAACTGACGGCAAACTCATCTACTGGAAGAATGGTGCCGATGTTATTTCTCTAAATGGCTCAGATCAATTCAATTTGGAGATTATTTCGGTTTTCTTTAAGAAGCTTGACTTTGGTGAGGAGGATGTAGTATCCAAGCTATGGCCAATGGGTAAGGAACATGCGATAGTGATCGATCCAAGCAGAAAATTTGGTCATCCTATTATTGAAGGTAAGAATATCTATCCCGAAACCATTTTTGAGCATTTTCAGGCAGGTGATCCTGTCCCATACATTGCTCATATTTATAAAATCACGGAGAAAGAAGCGGAGGATGCAATTGCATTTTGTAAGAATGCGGCATGATAATCTTCACGGATGAAAATATCCCTCCGCATCTTGCCCCTGGATTTCAATTGATCCAAGGTCCTGAATCCCTGAAAACAGGAATCCCATTAGAAGTCCAGCATCTGCCTGCCTATTTCGGATATGGTAGTAAAGATAAAGACTGGATTCCTGAGATGGGGAAGTTAAAATCCTGTGTGATTACCAGAGACCTACATCTCAATCGCCGCAAACATGAAATCTCACTGCTCAAAGAGCATAATCTAGGGATATTCTTCCTAAAGGCTCAAACCAAAAAATCTGGTCTAAGCGTCTGGCAAATGGTGGAAATGCTAGCCCGTTCTTGGCCGGAAATTACTAAAATTGCGATAGAAGAAAAGAGACCTTTTGGGTATGAGGTAAATGTTACTGGTAAGCTCAAGAAGATTTTTTAGAATTAGATGATGGTATTAAAGGAATGTAGAGTGGGGTTCCTCCTCAATATTTCAATTCCGAAAGTTAGCGATTTGAGAACAAAGTGATGCAGAAGCACAGCCAATATGGGAAAGGGCAATTGATTCTCCTTAAAAAGTAGGAGTTCATCCATTTGCAGTAACCTGCTTGGGAGCTCCTTTTTTTGTTGACCTTCTCACTCCACTTTCAGCAGAGACAATCACTTTCTCCTAAATGCCTGCCCCGCAGTATTGCGGGGAGCCTGTCCCGGTGAGCGGAGCGAAATCGGGAAGAAGGCAGGGGTGAGGTGGTAAAAATACCCTGTACTGGAGGACCGAGCGTAAATAAAATGTCCTGTGGACTTTTTTAGCGAAGAGCCTGTCCCGTATAGCGAGCGTATCGGGAGGCCAGGCAGCGGGCTGGTTTTGTATCTAAAAATCACTTTTTTGAAATTGCCTTTTAGTTATTGAAATCGAAGATCCCGAGATTTCAATCCTGAGAGGAAAGCGATTCGGGAAGCGAAGCAATTCGGGAACAACCAACCAACTTCTTACCCTTTACCCCATATGGGCCAAGATTAGTGCCTTCTCCCAAAGTAGAGCCTGTCCCGATGAGCAAAGCAATATCGGGAAGGGCGGGAGGAGGTAGACCAATTGCAATTTGGTAAGAATATCAGGGGAGGACAAGGCGTTAAAAAATGATTCACAAATCATTTAAGCCTTGGCCCAGCTAGTAGGGCAGGCAAATCCCACACAATCCCGAATAGCGATTTGACTACGCCCAGACGGGGTTAGATTCTGTTTTAAAGAGGGTTTTATTTCACTTGAGGTAATACGTTCTATAAAATCACCTCATGCCAAATCTGAATCGATATTTTTTGTATAGATTTGATTAACAGGATCTAGTATGGCAAAAAAGGATTATGATATTGAAGAATATAGGGAAGTAAACCTAAACATGAGGCACTTTTCAAATATGAGAGTTGCAGTGCTAACTATTCTTCTAGCAGCAAACGGAGCAGCTTTTCAGGCAATTGGAAATCAGGAGGAACTTTGGGTCAGGTTTGGAATCGGAACCTTGGGGATCATATCTACCTTGGTTTTCTATGTGTTTGAAAATAGGGTCACGGCCTATTACTTGCATTTTCAGGCAAGAGCTAAGGTTTTGGAAAAGAAATTGGGGATGAGGCAATATACCAGCCCATTTAAAAGCCCCAGAATCAATGCTACTTTAATAATTAAATTCTTGTATTTGGTTTTGTTCCTGTTTTGGATCTCTTTCTTTGTTTTTAGCATCTCCAAGAAAATTTTTGATTTTGAGATAATATTTCACTAAAAACAAAATTAGTAGCTGGATATGCTGATTTCTGGGTGTTTTCTACTTGAAAAAAAACAATAATTCATTAGTTTGGCTAAATCAAATGGAAGAAAAAGCCCGGCACAGCGAAACCCAAAGTGGCACAGGGATGAGATCATTCAATATTCGAAATCGTAATCGAGTAGTTTCCTGTTAATACTACTTTAGTAGGCGGTTTTAAAAAGGTTCAATTAAACAAGATTACTAATTTTAAGTTTGAAAAATGCTCAAAGAAATTGTTTTAAAGGAGACAGGTAGTCTTGTTTTCAAATTAATTGCCAACCAACTCAAGAAACTTGATTTTAAGACTGAATCAAGCGAAACTGATATCGTAGAAGCCTTATCTCAACATATCACATATGTTAAAAACTGGTCTTCAGAGATAAATTTTAAGGATCTGCAAAAGTCAAAGAAAACGTATTCAGTTTATATACCATTAAATCTCTATATAAGCCCAGTTAAACTGAGGCTTGAGGAAGGAGATAAGTTAACTCAGGCTCCTATTTTAGATGTCTTTAAAGTAACTGAAAATCATGTTGCTATTTTAGGACAGCCAGGAGCAGGTAAGACGACTTCAATGAAATTTATTTGCCAGTCAGTATTTTTTGATTCTGATTTTTATGCAGATCAGTTTTCACTTCCAATTTTAATTAGACTTAGAGAATTTAATATTTCCATTAATGAAAATTATTCAGCAGGGATAGTTTATGAGTACTTATTTAATCTATTTGGTGTTAAAATATCAAAGATAGATCAAGAAGATAATTTGAAAGATATAAATAGGATTAAAGAGAAAATTGTTATTGAGATTTTGAATAATAATAACTTCATAATTATTATTGATGGATTTGATGAGCTTTCAACAAAAAAGAACAGAGGAATTGTATTAGGTGAATTAAGCTCTTTAGCTAATTATGTAGAGTCTTCAAAAATTGTAATAACATCAAGAACTGCCGATTTTAATTATACTTCCGAAAATTTATCAACTTTTGAAATTTGCTCATTAAATAAAGAGCAAATTCTAGATTTTAGTACTAAATGGTTAGGAGATAGCCAAAAAGGAAATGAATTTGTAAATGCTGTAGAGAGATCTCCGTTCAATGATACTACTATTCGACCTTTAACCATTGCTCACTTATGTGCAATTTACGAGAAAAACAATAAAATACCTGATAAGCCTAAAACTGTCTACAAGAAGATAATTTATTTATTGTTGGAAGAATGGGATGAACAAAGAAATTTACAGAGACTTTCAAAATATGGTAATTTTGAAGTTGATAGAAAATTTGAGTTTTTATCCGCTCTTGCATTTCACTTAACCGTTTCAACTAATAAATCTTACTTTTCTGTTTCTGATTTAGGAAATGCCTACGGCAATATTTTCGGAGATTTCGATATGTCCTCTAAAGACATGAAGTCAGTTATTAATGAGATTGAGTCACATTCAGGGTTGTTTATTCAATCAGGATATGAGAGTTACGAATTTGCCCATAAATCTCTTCAAGAATATTTGACTGCTGAGTATATAGTTAAAATGCCATTTATTCCCAATAGAAGGAACTTAACTGAGAGGTTGCCAAATGAATTTGCTATAGCAATTGCAATTTCTTCTATGCCAAGCGACTATTTTATATCTTTTGTACTAAACAATTTAAATGAGGTTAAAGATATTATTAGATTTATTCAAATTTTTATAAATAGATTGATACTGGAGAAACCTGATTTTAATAAGAATAATTCTGTTAGTCTAGTTTCATTGATGTTGTATTCAACTTATTTAGAGGTTTATATTAAAGATAGCGAACAACTAAGTTTATTTATAATGGATAATTTAGCTAATGAATTTGAGATTTTTATTAAGTCTATTATAAAAAGAAACACATTTGAATTGATTTTAGAAAATTATGAAGAAATATCTAGCCTTCCATCTTCTGATGGGAATATAATTTTCACCTATAATTTGATGAATATTGGGGTTTCTATCGGTAATATTCAGCTACCATTTGTTTTAAGGTGCAGGAAAACATTTCTTGAATTTTAGACTTGATAAATACATTACTACTCCTGTTATTTAACTGTAAATATGCCCAAAGACTGGTCAGAACAAGAAGTCGAATTAGCTATTGCTGATTACTTCCATATGCTCAAAGAGGAGCTCAACGGCAAACCTTACAATAAGTCTTTCCATCGAAAGGCTTTGATTAAACTACTCAATAACAGAACAGAAAGCTCAATCGAATTTAAACACCAAAATATAAGTGCGGCATTGGCAAGCTTTGGTCTTCCATTTATCAGAGGCTATAAACCAAGGTGGAATTATCAAAAAGCAATGTTGGATAAAAAGATTTCCGAATTCCTTCAAAGTAATTTCAAAGAGTTTGAGCATAGTTTCGAGCTATTCGCTGAGTCTGTTCCGGAAATGGTCAAATCCAAAATCAGCTTTGATATAATGCTGGTGACTCCTCCGAAGTTCGAGGAGGTTTCAGATCCAAGAGCCACCTATACTAGACGGCCAGTCAAAATCAATTACCTGCAGCGGGAACAGCAGAACCAGGAGCTAGGCAATAGGGGAGAGTCGCTGGTGATTCAGTATGAGAAATGGAAGCTGAATGAACTTGGACTGTATAGTTTGTCTGAAAAAGTAGAATTGGTATCTGTCTATGATGATGGTGCTGGCTTTGATATTCTTTCCCGTAATCCAAATGGCACAGACAAGTACATAGAAGTTAAAACAACAAAACTGGCTAAGGAAACACCGATCTTTTTCTCTTCAAATGAATATCAGTTTTCGAAGGAAAATCAAAATAAATACCACCTCTACCGGGTTTTTGACTTTTCTAAATCGCCTAAGTTTTTTACTGTAAAAGGAGATTTTGACTCTTTTTGCAGAAAAGAGCCTGTGCAGTTTAAAGGTTGGTTTTGATATTTGCTGCCTGCTAAATAAAAATGTTTTCATTCTCAGTTAATATTTATTTACAGTTCTTTCAGAACTAATGGATTAAATCCTTGATGGAAAAAAAATGCTAATAAGAATTTTTCAAAACAGATTTTATTTTTCAGATGAGAAAAGCTTTGGTCTTTCGGAAACCAGCTTGGCTGATGTAGGAATTAACTTCAAAGATAATTTAGAAATATTTTGGGAAGTTCTGGTTGAAGAGAATTATGCTGTAGAAGGAGAAATTTGTTTAAAAACGATAAATTATTATTCTCAGTCGCCAAATAAATTTGAAGGACAAACAATAGAGCCTGATGTGAAATTTATCTGGTTTATGCCTTTTAAATGGTCTCAAATAGAAGGTCAACTTTCATCTTATTCTAAAAAGAAATTGATTGAGGAGAATATTGTTTACATAGATGAGAAAATGCAGATCACCTATCGGAACCAAGAAGAATTAGGGAGAAAATCAATCGGATCAATAATGAGTTTTGAAGCCCCTATCGTAAAAGAGCCTGTTGTTGAAAAAATTGAAGAAATAGGTAAAATCTATTATAATGACATAGATTTTGATTTGGGCAAAGTTTCATTCTCATTCAAATCCAAAGTCTTAGGGCAAACTTTTAACTTAGAATTAGAAAACCCAATTCTCAGAAAAGAATTTAATACCATTAAATCCTACTTTCCTAAAGTTTTAGGAGGAAGAAAATATTTTACCATAAAGGTGGTTTTCACGCTCAGAGGAGAGGATGTGATTGATAAGAAGGTTTCTTCTGAAGAAATCCAAAGTATCGATGATAAAGTAATTGGTCAAATTAAGGATGCAAGAATTGAAAATCTTATTTCAACCCCAGTTCCTTATTCAGATGAAAAAACTCTTTTTAATGCAGAAGATATTTTTGGTAGATTTAATGAAGCCTCCGAAGAAGGAAACGTTTTTAACCAGACTGAGGAAGAGATAATTTCAACTCTTATCAACAAAAAGAAAATTAGAAATGCAAAACACCTTCAGTTTTTATCAGGACATAAGCACTCTCCTAAACTGAAAATTCATTTCACATTAAAACCCTACTTCGGTTTTGTATTCTTTGTTGAGGGTCGATCAAAAAAACATTTTTGCTGGGAGTTGTTGGAGACTCATGCTACTTATCTTTGGTCTTTTGAGAAATTGGAAAATGAGAAAAACCAACAACTTGAAGTGCTTCAAAAAATAATCAGTCAAATCAAGATTATTGGAAGGGAGAAGTACAAAAAAACGGTCAGGGAAAGTTCAGACAATCAATCTTTTGAATTCCATGCTATTGATCATCTAAAAATAAATACTTCAGAAAAAGAAGCTTTTCAGTACTGGAAACAAAGGCTATTACCCTTACTGGTTTGAGTAATTAATAGGTGTCACCTCACTGACTTTAGCTTTACCTTTCGTTCCTGCAGCAAATACAGCAGTACAGTGGCATCCTTCTCCTCGTCCTTTTCGATAAACATGCGGATGGCGCGGGAGATAGCAAGGAGTTCCTTCCCTTTTTGTATTCTATCAATCGGGGTAGGATAGCGGAATTCTTTGTCTGTGTAGAGATGGTCTAGCTTGGTATTTACCCGTTTTTCTAGCAGCTTCAGTTCACTGCAGATTTCTGCCCAGTTATACATGTCGTGATGGGATTATATAGGCATCAAAGATCCGCTGTTTCTAGCCTAAAAGAACCTGATCAAGTAGGATGTCCGATATGCTGTGTCAGATTTTTATTTTCCTTCCAGTACTAAAAACCGTAAATCCTCTACTTTTTTCTGTCTTTTACCTGAAAAATACCCTGTACAGGGTATTTTTTTGTATCCAAAATTCCTTTTCTTGCAGATATCAAGTAAACCTGATTAATAATAGCCTATTGCCTTATGACTGCATTTTTCAGATCCACTTTGGTTCTTTTGCTGTTTTTTGCCATGACCACAGTGGCGGCACAGTCTGAATCCAAGGTCTATATCACCAAAACAGGAGAGAGATATCACAAATCTTCCTGTAGCTATGCCAAAACAGGATGGCAAAGCACTTTGGCAGCAGCCAAGAAAAAAGGACTCATCCCCTGTAAGGTATGCAAGCCGGGAGGAGCTGGTTCCGTATCAAGTACAACCTCTTCCAACTCCCTCAAATCTACCAACTCCGCCACTTCTTCTCAATGCTTAGCCATCACCAAAGCAGGGTCCAGATGCTCTAGAAAATCAGCTAAAGGTAGTAGCTATTGTTGGCAGCATGAGGTGTGATTCTTTAAATATTAAATCATGAAAAATTGAGAGTACTTTTAATTTAACGTAATATGGAAATTTTATCAAAAGGAGGGAATAATGTAAGAAGAGCACCTTCTGTATCAATTCTTAAAGAAAATCCTGAATTCTCATCGTCCGAGGATTCATGTGACAACATTTCGTTTACAACAAGCATACATCCTCGTGAACCAGGTGTTAAAGCTTTAAAGGTAAAAGACATGGTCAAAGTTGAGCTAGGTCAAAATAATCGAATTGAGATATATAATAATCAGGGGGAGCTTTGTGGTTTTTTGTCACCTGGCACAAAGGTAACTAGATTGATAAACTGTATCAAACTAGGGAATATGTATAAAGGAGTGGTTTCAGATATATTTGGTAACACCTATGATGTCACGATATCAAGAATGAAATAATATGCTAAATATTATTGGTGGTACTTATTTTGAAAGTTGCATAGATCCTAGTTATAATGAATTGTTTGGATCTGGACTTAGAGGAGCAATAGCTCTTTCTGGATTCAATGTGGCTATTAATTTTTATACTTTAGTTGGTCAGGATGCAGAAAAATTATTAGAAGAAGCTTGTTTGGCTTATAAAATTAATTTGAGGAGATATTTAAGTCAGGAGACTTTTACTTTTTATTATTACCATCCATTATCAAGATCTTACTATTTTCCTGAAACTATAGCTTTAAAGAAGATAGCTCTTGGTAGTCTAGAAAATGTCTTGATGTATGGATTGTTAGAAGGAGATTTTGAATTTAAAGCTAAATCAGTTGTCTATGATCCGCAGAACGGAAGATCTTTTTCATCAACAGGAGCTGTTGCTGATAAACTGGCTTACGTTTTAAATAGAAATGAAGCTGTCAAAATTTCTAAACTTCCCGATGACAGCACTATTGATAAGATAATAGAAGAGCTTGTTCGAATTGAAGGAGCTAATATTGTAATAGTTAAGGATAGTGTTTTCGGTGCTTACGTTTGGGATGGCAAAGAGATCACTCCCATAAATTTTTATAGATCTGACAGAATCTGGCCGATTGGTTCGGGAGATGTATTCGCTTCTGTATTTGCATACAATTGGTTGATCAAAAGATTAATGCCAAAAGAAGCTGCTATAAATGCTTCTCTTCAAACTTCAAATTATTGCAATTCCAAACTTTTACCTTTGGTTGAGAATCTTGAAAAATTCCCCATTTCAATTCCCGGAAAAAAGCGAATCTATTTAGCCGGGCCTTTTTTTTCAATTTCAGACCGTTGGGTTATCAATGAAGCTTTACAGGCACTTCAGGATTTTAGACAAGATGTTTTTTCTCCTTTTCATTCACTTGGAGTTAGTAATGACTTTGAAATTGCCAAAAAGGATCTTCAGGAAATCAGCTCATGCGATGTCGTATTGGCTATTCTTAATGTTTTGGATTCAGGCACCTTATTTGAAATAGGGTATGCAAGAGCTCAAAATAAAGAAGTAGTTATTTTTTCAGAAACCATTTCTGAAAGAGATTTATTTATGCTTGTTGGTTCGGAGTGTAAGCTGATTGATGATTTTGCAACGGCAATTTATATAGCTGCTACATGATGAAAAGAGTATTTGTTGTAATTGGTACGGGTTATGGTGATGAGGGGAAGGGGAAAGTTGTGGATTATTTATGTAAGGAGAATGAGAATGCACTTGTGATCAGATTCAATGGTGGGCATCAAGCAGGGCATTCTGTATATTCAGAAAAGGGTTTGAAGCCACACATGTTCTCTAATTTTGGATCAGGAACTTACAGGGGAAATCCAACTTTATGGCTGAGTTTCTGTACAGTATACCTAACATCACTATTGGAGGAGTTTGGGAACTTAGAAGTAAAGCCAATCATATATTTAGATTCCAATTGTCCATTGACTACTCCCTTTGATGTATTATTTAATAGAGCTCTAGAGGATACTAGGGGAGAATCCAGATTAGGAAGTTGCGGATTGGGTTTTGGTGCCACGATGGATAGAAATAATGATCCAAATTTAAGGCTTACAGTTGGCGATATAATTTCTAGTGATTTTATTTCAATGAGATTGGGGGAAATAATTGAATACTATAAAGCCAAATTCAGGTTGGAAACTAAATTTCTTTTGGATGATTCAACTAGTAAAATTCTGGTGGAAGATTTTTTCTGTGAAATAGAACGGTTTTATAAGCTAGTCGATGATGGAAATATTCAAGTCGTAAATCAGATGAAACTCGTAGTTGAGTCCAAAATTGATACTTTGATTTTTGAAGGTGCTCAAGGAATTCTACTAGACCAACATTTTGGAGATTTCCCTTTCATTACAAAAAGTAATACCTCAAGTCGAAATGCCTTTGAGTTTTTAAACTCTTTTGACTTCAACTATGAGAGTGAAGTTTTGTATACGTCGAGAACATATTCGACGAGGCATGGAAATGGATCATTTGATGCAATAGACCCTTTTTGTTTTTTGAATGAAAATCCATTTGAACTAAATGTGAATAATCACTACCAGGGTAATTTTAAAGTGTCTTTCTTAGATCTAGATAAGCTAAAAGAGGCTATAGACTTTGATATGAAATTTTCTAGGGAGTCGAAACATTCTATAGTATTTAATTGCTTTGATCAATTGAAAACAGAGAATATACCCTATGTTGAAGAGGGGAAAAAAAAGGAAGGTGATATTCAAGATATATTACAAGGGATTAATTTTTTGTTTAATAAAATACTAATAGGGAATGGACCATGTGGTACTGATATTTGCGACTATGGGAGTATTTAAGCCACTGAGGATTCTAAATGAATTAAAATTATAATTTATTCAAGTCTATGAAAGAAAATCAAAAATCATATAAGGATTATTTGGATAAGACCTTTTTGGAAGAGTTGAATTATAAAATATGGTCAACAAAAGGAGCAAGGTTTAAAGCAAATGAAAGATTAATCCATATTGCGCAATTGTCAAATATTTGTACAAGCATGCTTTCTATTTATTTAATCGCAGTTGGACTATTGTCTGTTTATAATTTAAATTCTGCCCTTGAATATGATTATAATTTACTGGCATATTCAAGTACCTGTCTTTCAATATTAGTACTTGTATTTGGTCAAATAGAAAATGCAAAAGATTTTAAGCTGAAAGCCAATCAATTCCATAATTGTGGACTTGAGTTATCTCACATATATAATGAGTTAAGAATTTTTAAAACATTGACTTTGGAACCGAATTTAAAAGATAAGGGGGATTTTTCTAGGAAAATTTCTGATGAATATCAAAAGATTTTAGAAAGGTATGAAAATCATGATTCTATTGATCATCAAAGGTTTATTGCAGCTAAACCTAAATATCATGAGTTAAATTGGTTTGATGTTTTTTTTATTAATATTTCGTACTATTTTAAAACCTCATTTATATATCATCTAATGATAATTATTCCTCCTTTTATAATATTAATTTTAATAATAAAGTAAATGTTTAATTTACATATATAAGTATGAAAAAAGTATCTGCAACAGCGATAAATGCACTTAAGAATGCTCTTTCTACAATCTATTGGTATAAGTCTGACTTAAGAAGTTTCCTAGATCATACTATATCTAACAAACAAATATTATCATATTTGGACTGGAATGACTATAAAAGAAACATCTGCTCCCGCCTTGTAGACTTGCTTGTGAAAAATGAGGAAAAAACACAGAACGACATACTGAGGCTGGTTTATGAAATTAGTAACATGAATGATTTTTCACACCTTAAGCAGCTTGAAGATGGTGAGGATAAAGTTAAAAGTGCTAAGGAGGCAGTCGCTGCATTAAGAAAAGTTTCAAAAGGTCATTTAGAGCAATTAAAGGAACAAGAGGAAATTGAAAATAGGAGAAAGAAAGTTCTTGAAGAGCAATTAGGGAAAACCGCGGTTCGTGAAAAGCTTGAAGAATTTAAAAATGATTTTTATTCATTGGTTAGCTCAAATGATGCACAAAAGCGAGGTTATCAGCTAGAGAAATTATTGAAAGACCTTTTTAATTTATTTGATTTAGACTCTAAAGCCTCTTTTAAAATCGTGGGAGAACAAATTGATGGTATGTTTACCTTTGAAAATAATGATTTTCTTCTTGAAGCAAAATGGCACAAAGACCCAATAGATATAAGTTCTCTTGATTCCTTTAGTGGTAAGCTAAGTAGGCGTTTAGAGAACACACTTGGGTTATTTATTTCTATAAATGGTTTTTCACCTGATGCAATTCAAGCTCATTCAACAGGTAGACGTCTAATGATATTAATGGATGGAAGTGATTTGATGGCAGTGTTGGAAGGAAGAATTGATTTAATTCAATTATTGATTAGAAAACGAAGGTACGCTTCTCAGACAGGAAATATTTATTTGGGAATCCACGAAATAATGAAGGGGAAATAAATGAATACAGGAATGGCTATAAGTTTCAATTCTTACTCGAACATTCATAAATTAATTTGTTTTAATCTATAGTTTAATGTCATTTGCACATACAAGTACAGACCATAGTCCACTTTGTTACGAATCAGAGATGATTGTTGCTAACTATCAAATGCTTGTCGAACAAGTTGGATATTTGATGCTAGGTAAACATAGACATGTGGCATCTATTCTTGCAGCTAAAAATGGGAATTCTAGTAGTTCCACTGATAAGATAATTAATAGGGCTCAAAGACAGCTACAAATTAAGTCCACTGAGGAAAGGTATAAGCGTGATGGGTGGCTTTTCCAAATGATGACATGGATATCTATACGAATAGAATACAATGGTGTCAAAGTTTATTCCCAGGCCCCCCATGATAACCCCGCACAACATGGGATTGATGGTCTATCAATAATTTTAACATCCAACAATAAAATTAAGTCAATTATTATTGAGGAAGACAAATACACGGAAAATCCACGCCCTACTATAAAAAATCAAGTTTGGCCAGAATTTAAACTATTTGAAAAAGGAGAATTTGATAGTCAATTAGTTTCTAGGACTTCCATATTACTAGCACATCTTAGCGACGATGAGATTAATGAAATAATTGAAAATGATATCTATAAATCTACAAAAAGAATATACAGGGCAGGTATAACACCTTTAGATACAGCTAAGACTCCAAAAAAGAGAAAAAAGCTTTTCAAAGGTTACGATGGTTGTGTATCTGGAATTGATCACGGAAGACGTCAAGCATTGACTTTTAGCCAAACTGACATTAGAAAATGGATGGATGACTTTTCTCTTGAGATTTATGATTTTTTAGAAAAACAAAGACCTTAACATGTACAATTCAATTACAGAGGAAGTTATACGTAATGCGCCTCAAATTGATGGATCTGAAACTGACAATCTTCCTCAATATTTAACAGAAGTTTATGCTCGCATAGTTTCTGTTAGACGAAGGTTGGACGATTCCAAAAGGGTAGACCAAAAGTTAATAAGTGATATCGCGGAATTGAGAAAGTTGGCAAATAATTTAGAGTCGATGACTGTTCTTAATTTGAAAAATACAAATCAAGTATCTGCTGCATTTGTTTCTGGAACTGCTCATCATTTACTACAGTTAATTAGAAATCAAGATAACCTAGTTCACGAGCTCACTTCTCAAAACGTGCCGAGCTGGATGTCTTCAATTTTGTTGTTTTTGATTGGAGAAAGTCCTACTGACGCTGCGGAAGTGGCAGAAAAAGTTTCTCTATTTAAGATTGAAAATATTAAAGATCAGTTGTCAATTTCAATTCGGTATTTAGCAAGAGGACAATTAGACTTATTAAAAGCCGTTCAACCAATAACTAAAACCTATTCTGAAATTGATAATAATATTGAAGCCGAAGATTATTTGTGGCTTCAATTGCTATTGGGTCTTCAGCATATGTCAAAGGTTTTACTAGGAAGAACTTCTTCGAAATACAACTTTTTTAAAGAAGTTATTGAATTATCTGCTAGTAACATTTCATATGGGGATGATATTGTTACAAGTTGCTATTCTGGGCCATATCATTTGGCATTACTCCTAAATACTTTACAGGAAAGTCTACTCAGAAGAGGTATTATAAATGTAGTTCCGCCAAAAGGAACAGATCATGAAAAATGGTATTCTTTTTTACAAAAAATGGCCGCATCCAGACCATATTTGTGGGAAAATCATTTTGAAGCTATTCAAACCGGCTTTTTAGATTCTGGAAACTCTGCTGTTTTAACTTTTCCCACAGGCGCAGGAAAGACTACAATAGCTGAGTTAAAGATAGCCTCCACAATTATATCAGAACGCTCGGTTTTGTATTTGGTGCCAACACATGCTTTGGAAGACCAAATTAATCGAGATTTAAGAAAATTGTTTGATAACCTACACCTTGATATGCTGGAACTTGGGGGCGAATTTACTGATATTGAAAATCAGAAACTTTTAACCATTAATGTAATGACTCCCGAACGTTGTCTGACTTTACTTGCAATGAACCCTGAGAACTTTCATAAAGTTGGTTTGGTCGTATTCGATGAATTTCACCTAGTAAATGGAAGGGAGGATAGAATTGATAGAAGAAGTCTAGATGCAATGTATTGCCTACTGCGTTTGTTTGCTGAAATCCCTGACTCTGATTACTTATTGATGTCCGCGATGGTTGAAAATGGAGAGGAAATAGCTGAATGGGTAAGTAAAATTACTGGTCGAAATTGTGAAGCTTTTAATTCTACTTGGAAACCCACAAGACAACTTCAAGGTTGTGTATTGTACCCTACTAATGAATTAGATGATCTAAAAAAGATAATTAGGGAAGCCCATTTAAAGAAACTTAAGGGTGGTCCACCTCAGGCAATAGCTGAACAGATTGTCGCAACACCTTATCAGATATTTAGTTTACGAAATATCTGGGATTCTAGCAGACCTAATAACTTTTTTATGGGGAAAATTCTAGATAAAAAAATTAAACTTGGTTTAAATAAAAATTGGAAAATTACAAGTAATAGGAATCAAGTTGCTGCAGAACTAGCCTCATTTTTCGTTAATTCCGGAATCAAAACCTTAGTATTTGTAGACAATCCAGTTGTTGCAAAAAGCACCTCAAAAACTTTAAATGCCCTTTTAGATAAAAGAGAATTTGACTTTTCCGCTTTTTCCATCCAGAACTCTAAACAAATTTTCAGTCTAAGTTTAGAACTCGGTGACCTCAAATTTTCATTTTTTAATATGGAAAATAATGTTGCGGCACACCATGGTTTATTGCTTCCAGTTGAAAGGCAATTAAATGAATTACTCTTTAAATCTAAAGATGGAATACATGCAATTGTTGCTACTGCTACTTTAGCACAAGGAATTAATTTACCTGCAGAGGTTGTCATCATTGCAGGAGATGATCGTTTTGATGAAGATACAGATTTGCGTGAAAAGCTTTTGGCTCATGAAATTTTAAATGCATCAGGAAGGGCAGGTAGAGCAGGGACAGCCGCACACGGAGTCGTTATAATTGTGCCAGGATCGAATATTGAGTTTGATAATAGAAGCGAAGCACCAGAAGCATGGAAAGATTTGCAGAAACAAGTTTTTTCAAAAAATGATCAGTGTTTAACCATAAATGATCCCTTAACTAGGTTCCTGGATGAAGTAACCAAAAGTGATCAAGATGACTTTTTTTCTCAAGACGTTAACAGTTTACTTTTACGACTAAATAGCGAGGACACTGAAAATACCTCAATCAAAACCATTTTCAATAAATCATTTGCTGCATTTAAGGCTGAGAAGAATGGAAATAATACTTTCTATGAACAATTAAATAGATTGACTAGGGTAAGAGATGGTCTGGCTCTAGAGTTGCTTTATTCAGAATTGGTTGAAAATGTGAGTTTAAAAACAGGTATACAGCCAAATATTATTGAACAATTAGGAAATAGCCTTGATGAAATCGACTTGAATGAGCTTCTAGAGTATTCTGTAAGCCAATGGATTAATTGGTTTTTAAAATGGTTGAAAGGTAGTGAAATTCGTACTACCGAAATGTTTCCCAATTCGGCAGCACAGGCTCAGCTAGCACGTGTTTTGGGATTAAAAGTCTCAAAATATGAAATAAGCGAGGTTTCTGAAAAAATTATGGATATTGAACCAATTTTAACTGCCTTTATACGTGGTGAAAATTATAATACAATTAATGAAATGATCCCAGGTAAATCAGATGATTATTTGACAAAGGCTCGCCACTTTGTATTGAGATTAGTGCCCCAATTTAGTTATGCTATAGGGGCAGTTTCTCTAACTCTGAAAGAAAAACTTCAGTTATTGGATTATGATATTGATGATATTCCATTTGTTATAAGAAATCTTGCAACAATGGTTAAAGAAGGAATGGATACTAAAGAAAAGTTATTATATAAAATAGAAAACAGAGGACTACTGAGAGTTCAAATTCATGACTCGTTTCTATTGTAGATCGTAAAAAGGTATCTGTAATAATTGATCAACACATTAGCTCAAAACTATTTAAGCCTATACAAGTAAACGGCTCCATTTCCACTTGAATCTTCCTTAACCAATATACCTTTTTCAACCATTCGCCCTAATTCTCTAGAAAGTGGCTTGCTCTCAATGTTATCATCTGGGAATAGATCAATAATTTCTGAAACTTTCATACCAGCTTTCATTTGAGGTAAAGGGAGAACTTTTAACCGGATAAAATCAGGTGTAGATAATGCATCAATAAAATAGTCTTTGAAGTCTTTGTAATTCCTTCTGAAGGTTTCTAGTACTTTTAAGTTTGAACCTAGTTTTAGATCTGGTTTCTTCAAAAGGTCATTGACTGTAACATCATAGAGCGTGCTATATGGTAGTAAGGTATTTACGTTGGGAGTGACTTTATTCCCTTTATTTTCCAATTGACGGATGTGATCGCTGGATTGATTAGTGTATGCGTCAATGCCATTAATAGTTAACAGAGCTTGTTTTCTAAGCGATCTTAAATTATCTGCCAAAATCCGATGATCAATTTTTAGTTTTTCCTTCTTTGCCATAAAGCAAAGACCAGTAAAATTTTGTCCTCATATTTTGGGTTTTAATTTGTTTTTTGAAAACAAATATGAGATATTAGTACCAGCTATAAGTCAATTAATGGCGTCTAGTCTGAGTCCAGTTGTAGAAACGTAGGAAATTTCAAGAACGCAGGGCAAAGAGTAGAAGCCCACTTTCTATATTTACGGTATAGAGGTGGGTTCTCTCTGCATGCGTTTCATGGTGGTTTCACCAAGGTTCTCCTACGTACCTTACAACTTGCAAGTTGAGAGCCTGCCTCTATTCATTTGGTCTGTTTTCAACTTGGACATTGTTATAACCCAAGTATCATGGAACAGACCTTGATTTTTTCTGGATTACCAAGCTTCTCGGGAAGGAATTTCTGGAAAGGGGAGAGGACTGCTTACAATCTTGGGACACATTGCTCTTTACCTATTGATTGTAACCTATTACCAGAGGAACAAGGCATCACCGCGGTAGATCGCCTGTATCCTCTGAAGCCCAAGAATCCCATCTGAGGGTTCACTTTTAAGACCGTGAAAGGGGAGGTGCACATCCCTGAGCAGATCGGTTACTACACACTCAGGTCAGCAAGCTCACAGTAGCCGGTAGCGCTGACAGATTTCTTAGTATTCATTTATTGCTGGTTGGCCATGTAGGCTAAGGTGGAAAAACTATGTCTTCTGATAAGTAGCAAGAGGGTAGAGTCAAGAGCCAAGAGTCAAGAAGCTAGAGCCAAGCGTTTGCGGAGCTCCTTTCAGCTTTCAGCTTTGAGCTTTCGGACTTTAAGTGAGATTGCTTCTCCCGATTCTCGGGATCGCAATGACGGTAACATTGATGACTGTCTCCTGCGACTGCCACTGCTAATCCTGTTCCACTCACGGCCGTGGACTGTGGTCCGTGGACTTTGGTCTGTCGACTATCGACTATGGACTATCGACCACTTCCGTCTTCCAGCATCAAACAAACATCAAAAGCAATGAAAAAATTAATACTCATTTGCTTACTGGGATTGCTATGCCTTCCCACAAGCACTTCCACAGCACAAGTTGCTGATTCACCCGGGGCGGATTTACCTCATAGGTCCACGCCCCAGTTCTCCTCTGGTATGGGGGAGACCCATCGGGGCGGGGATTCCCGCTCCGATACCTTATCCATTGGCGATCAGATTCCTGCTGGGATTGAGTTCTCAGAGGTATTACACTATGATTCGGATAAGCTTCGGCTGGATGATTACCGGGGCAAGTATGTGATCCTGGAATTCTGGGCTCCTACCTGTACAGCCAGTATCGCTTCCCTGCCTCAGCTGGATGCCATCCAGAAGAAGTATGGAGACCGGATTGCCATTTTGCCGATCACTGTCTTTGCCGAGGATCAAATCACCCAGACAATTTCAGGAAACAAACGCCTGGAAGCTGTAGCGTTGCCGCTGGTGGTGGATGCCCGCAAGATGCGATCCTACTTTCCCCATTCGGTGATACCCCATGTGGTGGTGCTCGATCCTGAAGGAAAAGTAGTGGGCATTACAGGGATAGAGGATATCACCACTGCCAATTTGGATGAACTGCTAAGTACCGGTGAATCCTCCTTTAGGACTAAGGAAGATATGCGCGTGAGACTTCCCAAAGGGGAGCGGCTGGTTTCCGGTTCTCCCGAGGTAGGCAATAAGAACATTTGGTTTCAGTCTGCCATGACAGGATATATCCCGGAAATACGAGGGGGACTTTACCAGAACTTTGAGGAAATGTCCCATATCAGGATTACCAATAGGCCGCTCTATGACCATTATAGCTTGGCCTATTCCGGGAAAAGCATGGAGGACTATTTTGGTAGAAACCGATTTGAGACAGAAGGATTCGGTGAAGAAGAGCTCACCACCTCCAAGTCGGGTAATGATTATAGGGAGTGGATGGCACAGGGGAACCATGTGTTCGGGTATGAGCTGATTGCCCCTGCCCATACGGACCCCTATGAGCTGATGAGGGAAGATTTAAGACGCTTCTTCCCGCATATTGAGGCTAAGGTGGAGAAAAAGAAGAAAACGGTCTATGCATTGATCCAGCAGGAAGGGAGTGTCTATCCCGCTTCTACCACGGAAAAAAGCTCCTATGCCATGGATGCCGGTCTTCAGATGAGGAACCTTTCCATACAGGGGCTGGTACATCATCTGAATGTGGTCTTTCTTCGCAATAGTCCCTATCCGGTCATCAACAAGACGGGATTGGACTATCCCATTGATCTGGATCTCCAGGCCAATTTTTCCGATGTGGAAAGTTTGGGCCAGGCACTCAGGGAAAAAGGGCTTGACCTGGTCAAGCGGGAGGAAGAAATCAATGTGTTGGTGATAAGAAAAGTAGCAGAACCTAAACTACTTGCCTTATGAGAACGCTTCGATATCTATTGAGTGGTCTGATGGTCTTTGTTTTTCAGACCTTGCAGGCGCAGGAGTTCTTACAGGGAACGGTATTGGAAAAGGACAGTGGTATTCCCATGGCGGGTGCATTGGTTTTATTTACCCCGGGCGGGGGCTCCGCCATCGCAAATGAAGAGGGTGAATTCAGGATGGAGCTGGAGGCAGGGGACTATGAGCTCAGGGTAAGTTTTATGGGATATAAAACCCTGAACACAAAGGTGACGGTGCCTTTGGGAAAAGAACTTCTACTGGAAATGGAGCCCATGGAAATGGGACTGGATGAAGTGGAGGTGGTATCCACAGGGTATCAGGAAATCCCAAAAGACCGGGCTTCAGGATCCTTTGTGACGCTGGATGAGGAACTGATCGACCGAAGGGTCAGTACAAACCTGGTGGACAGGCTGGAAGATGTGACCTCCGGACTGATCTTCAACAGGGCAGGGGACCAGACCAGAGATCCCATCTCCATCCGTGGAAGAAGTACACTGGGGGTGTTCTCCCAGCCTTTAATTGTCATTGATAATTTTCCCTATGATGGAAGCCTGGATGATATCAACCCCAATGACGTGGAAAGCATCACCGTATTACGGGATGCTGCTGCGGCCTCTATCTGGGGAGCCAGGGCAGGGAATGGGGTGATTGTGATCACCACCAAGTCAGGTAAGCGGAATCAGGGGATGAAGGTGAGCCTGACTGCCAATTCCAACTGGATCCAGCAGCCCGATCCCTTCCTTTCCCCGGTCATGGGCATCAATGAATTTATAACGATAGAAGAACAGCTTTTTGAGGCAGGGTATTACAACAGTACCTTTTTCAATCCTACACGTCCTGCGGTCACCCCGGTGGTGGAGACACTTTACCAGGAGAGGGAAGGACTGATCACTGCTGAGGAAGCTGACCGCCGAATAGCGGCCTATCGGAGTTATGACCTTCGGGAAGATATTCAGCAGTACCTCTATAGGCCCCAGTTAAACCAGCAATATAATATTGGCTTGTCTGGTGGATCTGCATCCAACAGCTACCTGATATCCTTGGGCTATGATGACCAGCGACTCTCTGAGGTAGGTAATTCCAACAACAGGTTTACCTTGAATGTGAAAAATGATTTCCGCTTGGTTAACGATAAGCTGGGCATACAGGTAGGTTTTTATGGGGCCAAAAGCAGGGAAGTGGATCAGAACGCAGGTCCGGGTGACCTGAGTTTTACCTCGGCCCAGACCATGTATCCCTATGCCCGGCTGGCCGATGAAAATGGCAATCCGCTGGCCGTAACCAATAGATTCATCAACAGTTTTAAGCAGGAGGCAGAAGCAGCGGGCCTGCTGGACTGGGATTACGTTCCCCTGGATGAAATAGGGCTCAGTCCTACCAAGGATTACCTGGATGACTGGAGATTGAATCTGGGAATGGATTATGCCTTGCTCAAAGGGCTGAAGGCCAAGATGCTCTATCAGTACTGGCAGATGAATTCTCGTAGCGAAACCCTGTATGACCAGAACAGCTATTACGCCAGAGAGGAGATCAACCTATTCAGCGAATTCGATGAGAATGGAAACCTGATCCGGAATATTCCCTACGGCGGGATTTTACAGCACTCCAGCAGGTTCTCCAACAGCCATTCAGCAAGGGCAATGCTGGAATATGCAGGTGATTGGGGTAATAAATGGGAATTTAACTCACTGGCTGGGGCAGAATTGAAAATGCTGGATTTTGAAACATCCAGTCAAAGACTGTACGGGTACAATGCTGAAACGGGCAGTACCCAGAAAGTGGATTACCTTTCTGTTTTTCCCCAGTATAATTTTCCATTGATCACTTCTCCGGTTACCAATGCGGATGGTGTAGGGGCTGGGGCAGACCGCTTTTATTCCCTGTTTGCGAATGCCTCGCTTAGCTATTCAAACCGCTATCTACTCACCCTGAGCGCCAGGAAGGATGCTTCCAATCTATTTGGGGTTGAGGCAAACCAACGGGCAGTACCGCTTTGGTCAGCAGGTCTGGGCTGGACACTCAGTGAGGAAGACTTTTACCACTGGGAGGGCCTGCCTTATCTAAAACTCCGGTTGTCCTATGGTTATAACGGCAATGTGGACCGAAGCCTTTCTGCCTTTACCACTGCAAGAATAGCGACCAGAAATACATTGACCAATTTGCCTTATGCGCAGATTGTCAATCCCCCTAACCGAAACCTGCGATGGGAACGGATCAAGATCACCAACCTAGGGCTGGATATGGAAAGTAAAAACGGCAGGATCTCCGGAACCTTGGAATTTTACCTGAAAGACGGGCTGGATCTGATCGGACAGTCTCCCTATCCCCCGAGTGCGGGTATATTGACCTTCACCGGTAATAATGCCTCCATGCGGACAACAGGCTATGACCTGCAGCTGAATACCAGAAACCTGAAAGGAGGATTGAAATGGAATACTGCCTTTCTGCTGTCTGGCCTTAAGGAAAAAGTGACTGATTATGAGATAGAATCCCCGGTAGCAAGTATTCTCGACAGAGGAGCAAGTGGAGGGGGTGGGGGAGTGAACTATCCGGTGGAAGGAAGGCCGCTGTTTTCTTTCTATAGTCTGCCATGGGCAGGTTTAAATCCGGATACTGGAGCTCCTCGTGGGCTGCTGGATGGAGAGCCTTCCGAGGATTACCGTACCCTGGTCAATGAAGCAAGTCTGGAAAGTATAGTCTATCACGGTCCTGCCAGACCCACCACGTTTGGATCCTTGCGGAATACCTTCAGCTATAAAGGGTTTAGCTTTTCTGCCAATATCAGTTACCGATTTGGGTATTATTTCAGAAGGACTTCAGTTCAATACAGCAGTATCCAGATGGGAAGGGGCGGTCATTCGGATTATGAGTTGAGATGGCAGAATCCGGGCGACGAGCTGGTAACCCAGATCCCTTCCCAGCCTGCCTCCATAGATAACCTGAGGGATACCTTCTACCGCAACAGCAGTGTCCTAGTTGAGAAAGGCGATCATATACGGCTTCAGGATGTCCGCTTAGGCTATAGCATTCCCAAACAGGGAACCGGGCTTTTCTCCAAAATGGAGCGGGCAGAACTCTTTCTTTATGCCAATAACCTGGGGATGATCTGGAAAGCTACCGATACAGACTGGGACCCGGATTTTGGAAGGCAGGTACCCAGAAAAAGTATAGCCGTAGGTATCCAACTTGATTTTTAACAACAACTAAAGGTAGCCGGAGACTTTCTTCATAAAGGGGAGGGGTGATTACCTCCAAAATCTAAAATTCCGGCTTAGCTGTGGAGCCAACTGGCTCCACAGCACCTTTTAACTTAAACTAAAATACTATGAACAGAATAAACATAAGATTTGCAATCCTCGGGTTCAGCCTGCTTTTATGGGGCTGTGAGGGATATCTGGACGAGAAGCCCAATCAGAATCTGGTGGTGGTGAATACCCTGGCTGATGTGCGGAGTCTTCTTGATAATTCAAGTGTTTTTAACGAGCAGCCCGTGCTGGGGGTGTTGGCAGCAGATAACTATTACCTGGCTGATGCCGGGGTGGCAGATTTATCTGTTTACCAGATAGGTTCCTATTTCTGGATGGACGATCCTTTTCAGGGAGACTATGTAGGCGATTGGATTTCTCCCTATGAGCAGGTGTTCTATGCCAATGTGGCACTGGATGCATTGGATAAATTGGATGATAATGAAGGTTTAGGATCCGCTGAACTCAGGGGAGAGGCCTTGTTTCACCGTGCTTATGCCTATTATCAGTTGCTTCAGTACTTTGCCCCTCCTTACAAGATGGCTGGTGGAAATGATCAGTTGCTGGGTATTGTGCTGAAGGATAGCCCTGATGTCAATGAAGAGGCATTTCGATCCAATCTAGAGGAATGTTACCGGAAAGTTCTGGATGATCTGAATGAAGCGGTGACTCTTTTACCGGATTTTCAGCTTCCTAAAACCAGACCAAGTAAAGTTTCTGCGCTAGGAATGCTGTCCCGTCTGCATTTGACCCTATTTGACTATCAGGCGGCTGCAGCTACGGCAAGAGAAGCATTGGAGCTATATCCTGATCGGCTTGATTTTAGGGAAGCGGATGAGAATGCCCGCTTTCCCTTTGAGCGGATGGGAAAGGAGGTCATGTATTATTCCGCTTTGTTGACTGTTTCATTCAATAGATCTTCCGAAGTATATGTAGATACTTTGCTGGCTGCTTCCTATTGGGAGAATGACCTTCGTCTTCCGGTTTATTTTGACTCAGTGGGTCCAAATAGGCTCTCCTATACAGGAAGGCTGTCCGGTACCACTGGCATGTTTGGAGGTCTCAGTGTGGGAGAATTGGAGTTGAACCTGGCAGAAGGACTGGCCAGAACTGGGGATGAGGCTGGGGCAAAGGCGGTGTTGGAGGAGTTCTTTTCCAGAAGGATCGCTGGTGATGAAATTCCAGCGGTGGATTTCGAAGGAAAAGAATTGATTCAATTTATCCTGGATGAAAGGAGAAGGGAGTTGATAGGTAGGGGGCTCCGTTGGACTGATTTGAGGAGAATAAATCAGGAAGCGGATTATGAAATAACCTTGGAAAAATCTTTGAATGGAGAGTCCTATGTGTTGGAGCCTAATTCGGTGAGGTACACCTATCCTATACCTGATGACGAGATTGTATTATCCGGTATCCGGCAGAATGAAAGGTGAAAAAATTCCCAGGGAAGAATTACCCTGGGAATTAACCTTTTATCATAAGGCTACATATGTGCCTTCTTCCAGATTCTCTATGGTGCCAAATGGATTGTCATTGACAAATTCCACTGCACATTCCTGAGAACTTTCATCGCATTCATAATCCACAAGGATTTCCTCATTGGTTATCTCACGATAGCCGTTGGTCATCGCATAGTCGGGATGAGAATCTGGGGTCCAGACTTTGGTGGCAGTTTTTTCCGCCATCATAGTCGGTACATTCATGGCCATGGCCATGGTTGCTCCGAGCACTAATCCCAGTGCTGGAAGCATTTTAGATAGTTTATTCATGGTATTGTCCTGTTTTTTAACAGATCAAAAACAGGAAAACCGTTTCAGGTTGTTTGCCTACTCTAAAAAAGGGTTTTCGGCATCTCCCTTTCAGAGACTCATCGGGTACTAGCCAGTCTCTTACCCCAGGCTATCAAGAGAAATGAGTCTCTTTTTTAGCTAACCTTTGAGGTCTTCAAGACCTCGAAGGTTTTATTAAATGGCAAGTCTTCACAGACCATTTACCATCATTAACCTTTGAGGTGTCATCCCGAAACTCCATAGGCGAGTGAGGGATCTCCTCGAAGGTTTCTTATTCCTTTTTTTTGTGTGGTGATGCTTTTCCAGTCTGCTCCAACTTCATCATTCTACATTTGGTATTCATTATTCGAACTTACCGACTTATGTTGTGCTGCTTCTCCAGAAGCAGCACTTTCATCCAAAACCTCACATCCAACATCGGACACCTAACCTCCAACTTCCCTGCTTCCAAACCTCCAATCTTGATAATTGGTCAAGCGGACTATTATCAACCAACTTCCCGTTTCTTTTGTCCGTGGTCTGCACCGTGGTCTGTGTCTCCACAGACCACTATTGTTTTCGTTGATGGTAATTTGTTGATCGGGGTTTGTAATCCCGTTTCCATCTTGCTGGCAATTATTTCCCGTCTCCGAATCACAATCCCGGGCCAGCGCTGGTGAAATGCCATTACTTTTTTACCCAGGGTTGCGTCGTGCCTCCTTACCCTGGGCTATTACTATTGCATGCCTTCAGCCTGCTTCCAGACTTTTTAGGTTGTGCTGCTTCTCCAGAAGCTGCACGCTGAGACATCAAGCTGTTCGATATTTGCAATGTCCGCTCCGTGGTCTGAGTCTCCATAGACTACTAGCAATGATTTCCAATCCGTTTTTCGTTTCCATCTTGCTGGCAATTATTTCCCGTCTCCGAATCACAATCCCGGGCCAGTGCTCGGGAGGATTTTAATGCCCGTTTTGCGCCGGGTTGAAACCCGCCGCTACCCAGATTTCGTCCCTATGGGACTTTGCGTTCGATAGTTTCTACCTTGACTCCCGCACCGTGGTCTGTGTCTCCACAGACCACTATTGTTTTCGCTGATGGTAATTTGTTGATCGGGGTTTGTAATCCCGTTTCCATCTTGCTGGCAAATCGCCTCCGTCTCCGATTCACAATCCCGGGCCAGCGCTGGGGAAGATTTTAATGCTCGTTTTGCGGCGGGTTAAAACCCACCGCTACCCAGATTTCGTCCCTATGGGACTTTGCGTTCGATAGTTTCTACCTGACTCCAATTTTATCATTTGACATTCATCCTAACGCCCCAAATACCCTTTTTCCCTGCACCGTGGTCTGTGTCTCCACAGACCACTATTGTTTTCGCTGATGGTAATTTGTTGATCGGGGTTTGTAATCCCGTTTCCATCTTGCTGGCAATTATTTCCCGTCTCCGAATCACAATCCCGGGCCAGCGCTGGGGAAGATTTTAATGCTCGTTTTGCGGCGGGTTAAAACCCACCGCTACCCAGATTTCGTCCCTATGGGACTTTGCGTTCGATAGTTTCTACCTGACTCCAATTTTATCATTTGACATTCATCCTAACGCCCCAAATACCCTTTTTCCTTTAGGGGTCGGGGGCTATTGCCTGTCGCCATTTTCAATTATTCATTTTTAATTCTTTTTTCAAATGATACGACCGTCACTTTAAACTTTTCACTTTAACCTTTCCAATCGAAGTGCTACCACCGCTATTCCAATACAAATCATATTCAACACAAAATGCTCTGCCCATCCCAGATTCTCCAAGATCCCTGCACAATTACAGGGCACCCTCGGAAAAGCTCCTACCCAAATCAACCCCACATAAGTGGTGAAAACCGTCAGTAGTATTATACTTCCCAGATATCCCCACCATCGGGTTACTGAAAAGAGCAGGAGCAGGGCAATCAGCAACTCAGTGATCGGTACCGTATAAGCCAGTACCTCCGCTAGTTCTGCCGGGAAGGTCTGGTTATGGAAAGCCTTTCTACTCGCATCCCAGCGGATCAGTTTATCCAATCCGGTATAGGTCCAGAGGATGATTAGTGGGATGCTGAGAATTCGGTTCATAATCGAAATATTTTGGTTAGCAGTTATAGTCTCCCTCTGCCCCGGAGCCTTTCTAGCAGGATTGCGGGTAGAGGGGTATGGCGAGGCAGTTTATGCTGCTGATAGCTGAAAGAAATTTAGATGTCTGATTATCAAAGTGCTACCTCAAATGAGGGAGAAGGCCTTCTAGATCAAGAAAAACCTTCATTTGAGGGTTTTTTATAAAAAAAAGCAGGGATTCTTAGTTGTTTATTTGGATCAAATCCGCCTTAACAATAAATTAACATTGAATAATTAGTTGGTTTTTCATAAGATTCTTTCGAAAAGCTTTTCACCCTACATTTTGAATTAGTACAATTTTACTACTAGAGATATGGAAAAGCGTGAGTACATGAATCAGCTGATTGCTGATAACAACAGGATCAGGAAGTTTTCTGATGAGGCCTATGAGGCAGTATTTCAGAAACTCACATTGCGAAGGGTATCCAGAGGCGAGATACTCAAAAAGGTGGATACGGTGGATGTCAAAAGCCGCTATATCTGTGAAGGTTTCTTGGGACTTTTTCAGGAAGGGAAAAAAGGGCTTCAGTTGTTCAGGATTTTTGGCAAGTCGGATACAGCATTTGATGAGCAGTCATTCAGGAGCAACGCTCCTTCCAAGACCATGATCAGGGCTTTGTCAGATACCGTGTTTCTGGGGTTTACCCTAGAGGCGGAAACAGAGATACTTTCCAGAAAGCCGGAGTTCTATTCCCTGGCATTGGAAGTAGCCCACCGCATTAATAAGCGGCATGTAGAACAGGAAGCTATCAAAACCAGAAAGTTTATGGATGGTTTTCCGCTCCTGCTCAAGAAGTATCCTGGGATAGGTCAGCACCTCAAAAATCAGGATTTGGCAGATTTTTTCAATTGCAGTATCAGCACCGTAGAGCGACATAAATACCCAATCATGAATGAGTATGAAGGCAGTCTTTGAATTTCCAGTAGCCATGAACAGACATTGTATTGCCCTGGACGTGGAGGTGCTCCGATGGGCCTGGGCTGCTGGTCTGTTTGAAAGCCCCGCCGAATTGGAACGTTGCAGAACTCAAAAGATCAATTGGTTTGCCGCCTATCTTTTCCCAGAGGAATTACCCTTGAAACTGGAGCTGATCATGAAGTTCTTTTTGTGCCTGTTTCTGTTGGATGATCTCCTGGATATATACCTGGATAGAGATATGGAGCATTACCTCATTCATCTCCGGTCCGGAAAAGCTTCTCATCCCGTCCCCAGATTGGAAAAGCTGGGCGCTAGCCTTCTGCAATTCAATCAGGAAATAGTTCAAGCTAATGGAGTGTCGGGACTAGGAAAGCAATGGGAGCAAACCTGGCAAGATCATCTGGAGGCCTTGCAGTGGGAACTGAGGAGTAAAAGATCAGCTGTTCCTCCTGTCTTGGAAGCGTATAGAAGGTATAGACCCATAGCCTCCGGAGCCTACCTGGCCATGGGTTTTCTGAGGACAGACAACACTTTTCTTGATTGCTTTAGTGAACTACTGGAATCCCAGTTGGCCAGGTTTATCTGCCTCTCCAATGATCTGGCTTCCCATACCAAAGAGCTAAAAATCGGAGACTTTCATAATGAAGTACTCATCCTCAGGGAGGAAATAGGTGATATAGCGATTGGCTGGGTACAAAATGAAATTGTAAGGCTTAGGAAAAGCATTTGGATGCTGGCCGAGCAGGTCGGCTCCCAGTCAGAGCAATGCGATAGATGGGCCCGCAGCCTTTTGTTACAGGCTGGGGGATGTACTGCCTGGACGGCTGAGACCTCCAGATATCAGGTTTATATCAACGGTAATTCTGCTACACACTAAAAATCTGAGGAGGTGTATGATGATTAATAAACGTGCTGTAATCTATCCAAAAGACATTGTCTGCCTGACGGGAAGAAGTGAGCGATATGCCCAGATCATGATGCATAAAGCCCGTGCTTATGTCAACAAAGAACCCCATCAGTTTGTGACCGTATCCGACTTTGCCCTTTTTTCGGGGATTCCAGAGGAGGTCATCCGGAAGTACATGCTCTAAAGCCCAGTAAGGCATGAGCAGTGCTGAGCCAGGCCATAATGCTTGTTTTACTATAGTGCCGCTTTGCTGCAGTGGGCAAGCAGCTCGAGTCCCATACCAAAAAAGCCTATCCTTATGAGGTTCAAGTTGAGGCTTCCTTGAACCGCCTTCATCATTCGGGTTTGGAATCAAAACTGCTCAGCTCATCCTTGTAAAGTAAGTAAAAATACGTAAAGGAGAACCCTGCTCGGATCTTTGGAAAAAGGGGGATTTCTCCGATGCTTCTTCGATGCTACCCCGATGCAGCTTCGATAATTCATCGAAGGAGAAAGGTAAATGCATAGAGGGATACTAGTGTGAAATACGTAGTTGGTGTTTCCGGGATCATCCTGGGGAATCCCAGCTCTTTAAATACGAACAGTTTGCAAGAAATCTTTAAAAATCATGGGAAAAGTCACAGATGGTTTATTGGGAGGAATCTCCGGAAAGGTGGGGAATTTGGTTTTTTATCAGGTCAATGGAGAGACCCTGGTCAGGTCCAATTCCGGCAATAGAAGTGGTACTACCGCGCTTCAGAGTTATAATCAGCAGGCTTTTGCCTTGGTGCAGGAGTTTTTGTCACCTATGAAAAGAGAGCTGGCCATTGGGTTTGCCAGCTTTAAAAAGGGGACCAAGCGAGGCATTGACCGGGCCAAGAGTTTGATGCTCAAGAACGGGATTTATCCTCAGGACGGCATCCCCCTGCTACAGCCTATGAAGGCCTTGGTCTCCTCAGGAGATCTGACTGGGGTAAAGGATGGGGTGCTGGGAGTTTTTGAGGATTCAAGTTTCAGCATTGAGTGGACACCTAATAGTTGGGATGGTTCGGCCCGGGATTCTGACCAAACCTTTGTGGTGGTATATGATACCGGGAAGCAGCGGGTATTCAGTAAGCAGGGAGCTTGCTATCGCAAAGATGGCTTTCAGGAAATAGAGTTGCCTTGGAGCAACATAGATAGATCCTCTGGGCTGTATGTTTACTTTTCTTTTTATTCCGAGCGTGGCAGCAAAGTCGAATTTTCAGATTCAGTATGTCTGGGGAAAATTGAATAGAAAAGTATTAAGATTGGAATCAAGACAAAAGATAGAGCTGGTCTGGTCACCTTGGGTAATGAAGTCTTCAGACTGCCGATAGATTACCGTCCCTACAGGTCTTCATATCTCCATCTTGCTGGCAAATCGCCTCCGTCTTTGAATCACAATCCCGAGCCAGCGCTGGGGGAATGGTTCTATATTGAACCCATGGTTGCGTCGTGCCTCCTTACTCTGGGCTATTACTATTGCATGCCTTCAGCCTGCTTTCAGACTTCCATCTCTGCCACCCTAGCGAATAAGGACTAATACGCTTCGACTCCGCTCAGCGTGACAGGCTTCCTACCCTTTGGTAAACAGGTATGCCGTTCGGAAGGAAAGGGGAACGTGATTTTAGTAACCACGGTCATTTCGAAGGAGCTCCTAAATTGATGAAAGAAGCTAATTCTGATTATGCGACTGAGAAATCTCAATCGTAATTCTTAACAGTAACATTGGGGGAGATTTCTCCTCGCATCAGCATTTTCGAGTAGTAAAACATACACGTTTGCTCGTCGAAATGACCCTGTAACGCGATCTCGGTACAGTTAACCTTCCGACTACCGATACCCAGCAACGGTCACCGGTCACCGGACACCTAACTTTCTGACTCTACCTACTTTCAGCTTTGACCTTCTCCCACTAAGTCTGAGACTGCCGCGGCTCGTACCTCACCTCGCAGTGACGGTCACCAACACCAAACACCCAACTTCCCGACCTCCCGACTTCCCGACCTCCAAAATATTGAATACCGAATGTCAAAATACCGAAAACGGCAACTTTAAACTTTTCATTTTAAACTCTCAACTCTTCCATCTTGCTGGCATCACGTCTCCGACTCCGAATCAGGATCACGGGCCAGCGCTGGTTAACCATTAAATCCTTAATCCCAGGGTTGAAACCCTAGGCAATAATATGAACCGCCCCTATGGGGCTGATTATTAAAATCTAGTCGTTACTTGGACTGCGCGGGGGGAAGTCAAAATAGCGGGCCAGCCTGTCCCGATAACGAAGTGTATCGGGAGACTGTTGGCCTAGTGCGGCTGAAGCATTATTTTGACAAGACTTTTGGATACTTTTGGTCTCAAAAGTATCGAGAGAAAACAACTTTCGCATAAGCCATTATGGTAACTAGGGAAGTTGTCGATTGAATAAAAATAGTTGTCCAATCTGGCTTTTCGGTAATCTTGCTGGCAATTACTTCCCGTCTCTGAATGGGGATGGTGTGCCAGCGCTGGTGAAATGCCATTACTTTTTTACCCAGGGTTGCGTCGTGCCTCCTTACCCTGGGCTATTACTATTGCATGCCTTCAGCATGCTTCCAGACTTCCATCTCTGCCACCCTAGCGAATAAGGACTAATACGCTTCGACTCCGCTCAGCGTGACAGGCTTCCTACCCTTTGGTAAACAGGTATGCCGTTCGGAAGGAAAGGGGAACGTGATTTTAGTAACCACGGTCATTTCGAAGGAGCTCCTAAATTGATGAAAGAAGCTAATTCTGATTATGCGACTGAGAAATCTCAATCGTAATTCCTAACAGTAACATTGGGGGAGATTTCTCCTCGCATCAGCATTTTCGAATAGTATCACATTCAGGTTTGCTCGTCGAAATGACCCTGTAACGCGATCTCGGTACAGTTAACCTTCCGACTTCCGATACCCAGCAACAGTCACCGGTCACCGGACACCTAACTTTCTGACTCTACCTACTTTCAGCTTTCAGCTTTGACCTTCTCCCACTAAGTCTGAGACTGCCGCGGCTTGTACCTCACCTCGCAGTGACGGTCCCCAACACCAAACACCCAACTTCCCGACCTCCCGACTTCCCGACCTCCAAAATATTGAATACCTAATGTCAAAATACCGAAAACGGCAACTTTAAACTTTTCATTTTAAACTCTCAACTCTTCCATTTGCGGAGGTGTCTCATTCTGGCCAAGCGTATGAGGTTCAGTTTTTAGATTTCAAACTTTAGCCTTTTGACTTCCATGTCTGCCAATCCCAGGCACAAAATAAACTATTCCGAAGCCTGCGAACATAACGCACATTCGATTGATAACCAGTCTAGTAGAGTGGAATTTTCCTGCATGTTTAACCTAAAACCCATATACATATGGCAAAACAAACAGGAATAATTACACTAAAAGGTCCAGTAGGAAGATTGTCTTTTTACAAGACCAAAGATGGCTATCTCGCACGGGAAAAGGGCGGAGTGGAAAAGTCCAGGATCATGAATGATCCCCGCTTTGCAAGAACCCGGGAGAACATCCGGGAATTCACCGACAATGCCACCTCCTCCAAATTGCTAAGGGATGCGCTGAGGCCGGTGATCTCTCAGATCGGAGACAAGCGGCTCAACCTTAGAATCACCCAATCCATGATGCAGGTGCTCAAATCAGACCTGCTCAATGTCAGAGGAGAGAGAAGGGTAAAAGACGGGGATTGGAATCTGATCAAGGACATGGAGATGAATGCTTCCTCATCCTTGGGGAGCACTCTTTTCTTTGAGCTTGGTCTCAATGATACTGCGGCAGCTTGGGAGGTTTCACTTCCGGCATTTAATGCACAGGATATGATTGCGATCCCAAGTGGTGCAAGCCATTACAAGATCACAGCCACAGGAGTGGGAGTGGATTTTGATTTGGGCAGCCGTACTGTAGTCAGTTCAGGTACAGGGTCAATTTCTATTCTGGCACCTGTTCTTCCCCAAACACTGACAGTGGACAAAACCCAATTGAGTGGAACCCACTTTGTGTTTGTATTGAGTGTGGAGTTTGTGCAGATGGTGAACGGTAGCGAGTACTCCATTAACAACGGAGCGCACAATGCCGCCAAGATCGTGGGCGTAGAACAGGCCTAAGATGCGACTGGTACTGCATAGAAAGTACCGGGCAGGGATTACCCTTGGGAGATTATTCCTGGGAGAGCAGCAGCTCTGCTTTACCCGGGAGCCTCCCAAGGCTTGCTTTGGTACGGGCACTCTCTGTGTGGAGGAAGGGGTCTATGAACTGGAGCCCATCCACTCAGAGGAGAAAGGCTGGGAGATAGGAGTTGCGGATAAAGGGAAGATTTCCGCTTATCCCTGGGAGGAGCCTATGGTTTCCAACTGTATCTATCCCCTGACCTGCTACCGGGCTGACGGTACCCCTTTGTTTACCAAACTGGCATTTCTGAAACTTCTGGAAAGGCTGGAGCGGGAATGGGAGCGGGGAGAAGTGGTAGAGCTGCAGATTATATCCGAAGGAGTTCCTTACCTACTGGAATCATGTCTGGAGCAGAGCTACTCTTGAGTCTGGCGGGGGCGGTGACCATGATGCTGCTATCGGTGATCGCCTATTTCCTGAAGCTGCTGATCGAAGATACCCGTCAGTTGAGCGGGGAACTGGCCAAGCTGAAGGAGCTCTTTATCCGCCTGGAAGCTGAGCAGGCACTGCTGAAGAATGTACTGCAGCGTACCCGTAGCCCCCCGGTTTAGAATCAGTGATCTGTCAACCGTGGACAGTCGACCGTGGACCGTCGACCCCTGACACTTGTACTGAGCGAAGTCGAAGTATAGGTTTCCAGAACACTTAACATTTAACACTTAACATTTCAACAATGAATATACTATCAGAAATAAAACAAAGGGCCTCTGCGCCCACACCTCCTTTTTTCCAAATGCTTAAAAAGGCAGGTTTGCTGATAGCTGCCGTAGGAACGGCCGTGCTTACAGCACCGGGAATGGTGCCTGAACTTCTGCTGGAATATGCAGGCTATGCGATTACTGCCGGCACAGTGCTGGTCAGCATCTCCCAGCTCACCGTGGATGAGGGCTTGGAAGAGAAGCTGATGGCATCGGTGAAGTAATCAATTGAACCTTCATTAACCTTTGGGGTGTGGTTCCGATCTGTCGCAGGCAAGAGCGGAACCTCCCCGAAGGTTTCTGGATTCTTGGAGGGAATGACCAGTCAAAAAAGTGTATGCTGGACTTTTGCTCCTTATTAACCTATTGTTGCTCTTTTAGTAAAGAGGGTTGGTATTGGTTAGAAGAGCTTTTACACTGCTAATGACCGGAATCTTGCCGTGCTGGCTATGGTCTGTCTGGAAACCCCAATCAGATCTCCCAGGTCCTTTTGAGTAAGTAAATCCAGCAAGATGTAGGATTTGCCCTTATGGTCATGTACCTGAAGATCAAAGAAGGAGTCTATGAATGTCAGCTTTTCTAGCGCTTTCTTTTCATGTATTTTTTTAAGCTTTTTCTCTGCGCTACACCACCTTTTGACCAGATAGGAGATGAACCATTCTGATGTTTCAGGAGATTGAATCACCATTTTCTTGAAAAAATCCCGACTATACACCCTCAGCTTGGTGTCGATTAGCGATTTAGAAAATTCAAAAAATTGATTGTTCAGGTATCGCAGATCTCCGAAGAAATCACCTTTCAACAGCACATCAAAGGTGAACTCCTCTCCATCTTCTGTATAGCTGCCCAGTTTGATGGCTCCTTCTAGAATCTCATAGATATAAAGATGCTCAGAGCTAGGGTCGTAGATATACTCGTTTTTTTTTATCACACATTCCTTGACCATTCCAGACATTTGATCACCATGAGTAAGGGAAAGCTTATCATAGAATCTGAAACTGCTGTAGGATTCGTTATTTGGACGTACGGGGGTTGCCATTATTTTGGTTGATTGCTCACCAAATTTACCCTATAGAATCCATGCTTAGGTTATGCGTGGTTTAAGTATTGATTATTCGAAGATTACCCCCAAAGCATTTTCAGGAGAGTAAATAAAACTAACTCTCCTGAAAATGAATGGGAAGAAGCATGGATATGGGGGCACACCATATTCATGGCTTGCTGTTACTTTTTAATGCCTGGGTAAAAGGTGCTTTCCGGCAGTTCTATGGAAAGATTGAGTAGGTACTTGACTACAGGAGCCACATCTACCAGTCCCATTTCTTGTATTTCTACATTTTCTTTGATTCCTGCGCCCCAGGCTATAAAGCCCGTTTCTATCTCGTCAAAATCAGGGAAATACCCGTGAGTCCCCCCTCTAGCGGCTTTTAATACACTGCCACTAGTAGATCCGGAGAATGAAATGCCCTGAATAGGCGCCAGGGCAAGAACTGCATTTGGATCGGCTCCTATCAGGTCCAGTTCTTCCCGCTTAACTACTCTAAATAGCTTTTTGATGTTTTTAGGTAGCTCGTTTAACAATTGCTTAACCTGAGCTAGGGTCTCTTCATCATTGGGATCCTTCAGGTGAAGGAATGCAGAGGCTCCACTCGTATGAAATGCAGCCTTCCAGTCGCCCCGGTCTGATTTATTTTCCATCAGGCCTGCTTCCACCAGCCAGATATTTGGACTAATGGAACTGTGTATATTGACAAACCCGTGATCCCCGGTAATTATAAATGCAGTTTTGTCCAGAATCCCTGCGCGCTCAGCAGCTTCCATGATTTTACCTATGGCCCGGTCTGTAGCGGCGATGGATTTGTAAACCATAGGTCCATCTCTTCCTTCTTCATGTTGAAAATGGTCAGTAGCGATCAAGTGCAGAGTAATCAAGTTGGGGCGATATGTTTCCAGTACATATCCTGCCATTTCACCTATACGGTCCTCCCTGTTCAGGTAATCACCATTAAAGGTTTTTTCGTTTAGCTTACCCAATACATTTAATTCCATTTCTGCTAATAGTCCCTTAGGGGTTTCCATTTCTCGCATGGGCTCTATTCTTCCATAACCTTCCAGACTCCAAAATTCGGGTAGGTTGTAATCAATGGGGGCATTTACCGAAACCGGCCATAGAAAACTGGCACTGGTCATGCCATCTGCTTTTACAGCGTCCCAAAGTGTAGGTACCTGGATCAATTCTGACTCCCAATACCAGCGGCCGGTTTGACCATTCGGTTCAAATGGCGCATTGTAGTAGATTCCATGTTGGGCAGGAAGGTGGCCTGTGATTACTGTAGTATGTGAGGGGTAGGTGACGGAAGGGAATACTCCCGTGACCCCAAGAGAGCGAGCACCTTCCCTCGCCATAGTTTGTAGATTAGGTGCTGGCCATTTTTCCTCCAGATAGAAATTGGGTCTGAAGCCATCAATGGAAATCAAAATCACATGCTCGGCTGGGCTGCTTTCCTGAGCCCTTGCTAAGCTCGAAATAGATAAACCCAGCGAGAATGCTATTAGTGTTTTATGATAAATTTTGGAGAACATATTAGTAATGAATTTATAGGAATCCACCCTCAATCAAACTGAGGGTGGATTATGAGAAAAGATTAGAAGAAAATTTTGCCAGAAAGCTGGAGTTGGAAAGGAGTTCCTCCTGGTGTGGTCACACCTACATTTGGATTCACTTCATACTCATAGGCTTTCTTGACCGGATCAAAGCTTCGGATGGTCAATAGGTTTTGATTGCCTAGGTTCTTGGTGGTTCCCCATTCTTTATTCAGGAGATTGGCTACGTTGAAAATGTCCAGGCCTAGTTCTATTCCAGATTTTCTTTGACCTGTGAAGTAGATTTTCTTTGCTGCTCTTAGATCCCAGTTGCCAAAGTATCCGTTCTCTCCACCATTTCTCACGGCCACCTTACCCAGACTTTCTCGGATGTAATCCTGAGCGAGGTTATCTGGGTTGGACAAAACAGCATTCATTCCTTCGATTATGGTTTCAGAAAGTCCTGGAGTCTCCGGGTCAAATACAAAGGCTAAGTCATTTGAACTCACAAAATCACCATTCACATTTCCGTTTACACGCAGGGAATACCGTGTCCCACCTATTCCTGAATACCTAACTCCAACAGTAAATCCCTTCCAGGAAGGCAAGGTGCCATATACTACTACCTTACTTCTGTACTGACCATTAGAGTAGCTCATTGCTGATAAATCTCTAGGATCATCTACCACCATTTGGAATAAGGTAGCACTGTTTGCTACGTTTCCATTGTAGGAGGTATTGTCCTTACTGTCATTCCAGGTATAGCTGGCAGAGATCTGACCGTCTTTGTAATATTGGTAGGTTCCATCAAGTACTATGGTAAAGGTGTTGTTGCGTCCTTCACTGTTCAGTTCCAATACTCTGCCTATTTCATTGGTTTTTCTACCTTGGGTCCAATCTGCATTACCATTTGATGTGCTGATGGTCTCAGCGGGAACATAAACACCTCTATTCCCTTCCTCAGTAAGCTGGAAATAAGGTTGATCCACCATATTTCTGTCCACATACATGTAGTTATTTCTTGCTAGCGAAGCAATGAAGTTCACTCCCAGTCGCAACTTGTTATTGATGATTCTATTGTACATCAGGTTTGCCTTATACACCGTAGGTACTTTGAGATCCTCACTGTTCATATTGATAGTGGTCACCGGCGAGATGCCAGGTTGGTTCAAAAGGTCTACTCCAGGTGCAGTGCTCGGATCGTTTCTGTAGGATTCAAAATTTGGTGTAGGTACCAGATCTCCTGTGATATCTACAGCGAATATCTTGGTACCGTCAAATTGAAGGTTGTTGACATCAGAATAGTTGTTGAGCGCAGAGCCAAAGATACCAGCACCTACTCTTAGAATATCCTGTTGTTTTTCATTGATATCCCAAGTGAACTGGAATCGAGGCTGAATCTGAAAACCACCGGTTTTCACGTCTGTGCGCAGGCCTAATTCATCATATACAGTCTGGTTGAAGGAGGGACTGTTTTTGTATGTAGTATAATCCCCGCGTAAGCCTAACACTAGTTCCATTCCCTGCCCGAAGTCTGTAGCTGCTTGGGCATAAATACCACCTCCAAAAATACTCTGCTCTACAGTAGGATCCTCTGTGGCCACCTCTCTTGCATATCGGTAAGGCTGAAGGTTCTCAAAATTGTCCAATCCTGTAAAATAGAACCTGCCGTTGAATTCACTGGTGGCCAAGGAGGTAAGGTTGTTTAGAAGTAGGTCAGCTCCAAAGGTGTAATTGGTTCTGCCTTTAGTTAAGTAGAGGTTATTCACCAATTGGTATACGTTAGATTCAAAACGCTCAGGCAGGTATCTTTGTCCACCGAGTTGAATAGTGGTGTTGACATTCCTTCCATCTACTTCGGATTCTACTCTTTGTACTATAGCTCTTGGGATATTGGAGCTGGGCAATTGTTCATTGGGTCTGCCATCATCCAAAGTATAGAGGTATTGGAGCTTGAGCTCGTTGGTCAAGTTATTATTGATTTCTGTTCTTAAAGAGGCCATCAAGCTATTAGCGGTGGATAAGTGATCTCCATAGACCTCATAAAGGTTGATGGAACTATTGTCTGAAACACCTTGGCTATTAAGGTCTCGGGAAAAATTATTTCGAATGCTGAGCAGGTTGGCCTGGTTGATTTGATAATCTATTCTTGCAAAAGCAGTGTGAGAATATCTCTTTTTTTCAAAGCTTCCTGTTTGTGGGGATTCGGCAACCCCATATTCTTCTCTGGCGATTTCTAGGTAGCGGTCCAAAGATGCTTGGGATAAATTGTACCGGTTTTCATCTTCAGGGGTTCTGATATCTGCGATATAAAGTGGTCTTGCATCCCGCTGTCCATCATAGGCTAAGAAGAAATGCAACTTATCTTTAATAAAAGGTCCTCCTAGAGTAAAGCCATATTGCTGGATTGAAAACTCATCTTCTCTCTCATTGCCCCTGGTATCATATTTACTGGCCAGCCAGTCAGCTCTGTTGTAAAGGAAGGCTGATCCATGCAGGGTGTTGGTGCCGGTTTTTGTCACAGCACTTATTATACCTCCTCCACTTCGGCCATTGGTTACATCATAATCATTGGTTACCACCTCAAATTCCCGGATGGCTTCCATGGATATAGAGAATGGGCCCCTGTTGGTAGATCCACTCGATAGGGGACTTCTGTTGGTCATACCGTCTATGGTGTAGTTGGTGGACGAGTACAATTGGCCTAGTAAATTACTGCCTCTGGATACCGGTGAAAGATCAACCAGTGAGTTGAAATTCCTACCGTTTACAGGTAGAGTTTCCATGTCTTTGGCAGTTACGGCGGTTGAACTCCCAAATCTATCTATACTGTTGTTTAGAGAATTGGCGACAACACTGACCTCACTTAAGGTCTGGGTGTTTTCATCCAGTTGTATATCCAGCTTGATGCGTTCACCTTGATTCACTGCGTAACCAGTAAAGGTCTTGGTGCCATAGCCTAAATAAGTACAGGTCACCGTGTAGTCATTGGCTAGCGGAAGCTGGTTAATAATGTAATTCCCCGTCAAATTCGTTACAGCAGATGCGGTAAAGCCTGTTAATTCATTTTTAACCAGAATAGCAGCACCGATCAGGGGTTCTCCGCTTTGGTCTGACACCTTTCCGGAAATCGAAGCATTGGTAGCCTGGGAATAGGACTCTATGCTTACTCCGAGCAGCAAGAGGAATAACCAGAATCCAGCCTTTAAGTGGGTAAAAGTTTTTGAATTCATATTGAATAGTTTAGGGTTGATTTTTGCCCAAAACTAGATTCAACTGCCCCGCCGGGAATGTTAATTTTTAACATTCAAAAGGGGGTTAACAAAATGATAAAATGGGTAACATGAGGTAAATATGAAGTTTTGGTAAACTGGATAAGTGAATAGCATCAAGGTCATATGGCCTGTGAATTCTGGCTCTAGCCAGTGCTGGGACTAAACATTGATTCTTTTACCCAGGGTTGCGCCGTGCATCCGTACTTTGGCCTGCTCAGCGTGGATTCCCTTATTAGGCTCACATTTTTGATGACCTGTCCCCGATACCTGAGGAGAATCAGATGTCAGGCTTGCATAACATTATATTCCCCTAAAATCAGTTTATCACCTTGGTCGATTGACTTGGACTGGGGTGCCATGGAGTGAGTATATGCGGTTTTGGTTTACTTTTGCCCGTCTTCCACAGGAAGGGCAGAAAAAAAGAAGGATAATATATTCCAAGGCTAATAAAAATGAATTAAAGACTAGAGATGTTAGTTGAGATTTTTAGGATTGGTAGAGTCTTTAGTCGAAAGGAAATTTTATTTCTGACATGTAGCCACTCTAATTAAAATGAGAGCCATCTTTTAACCTAACAGAAGGTTAACATTCCCTTAGCCGATACTTTGATGGATGGATTTACATTCGAGCTAATGAAATCCCTCAAACTTGAATCCTGGTTTCTCTTGGCCTTTGGCCTATTCACTGCCTTTTGGGGCTTGGATTCCTTTAGTATTTACATTCTGGATGAAGCCAAAAATGCTGAGGCAGCCAGAGAAATGTGGGAAAATGCTTCCTGGTTTTTTCCTACCTTCAATGGGGAACCACGATACGATAAGCCACCTTTGCACTATTTTTTCTTTGGCATTGCTTACAAGGTATTGGGGGTGAATGCTTTTGCTGCCCGGTTTTTTCCTGCATTGGCAGGGTGGGTCTGTGGCCTTTTGATTTTCTTCCGAGTTCGGGAGCGATTTGGGGAAAAGGAAGCGGGTTGGGCTTATGTGGGCTTGATTGCCTCTTTGCAATGGGGCATTCAGTTTAGACTGGCTGTTCCGGATCCTTTTTTGATTTTATTTCTTACCGCTTGTATTTTGAAACTGGAGGCTTTTTTCCATGACGAGCAACATCCCAAAAAGCACCTGCGTCTGGCATCTGTTTTTCTGGCATTGGCTTTTCTAAGTAAAGGGCCTGTAGCATTGGTGTTAGTAGCAGGGACAGGTCTGGGGTACCTACTTTTGCAGCGCAAATCCCCACAATCCCTTTGGAAAAGGATGCTGGATCCTATGTCGGTTTTGATATTCTGTGGGATTGCCTTGCCCTGGTATTTTTTGGTGTACTATCATTATGGGGGTGAGTGGCTCAGTCAGTTTGTTTTTAAACATAATATTTCCAGATTTTCCCAACCTATGGAGGGACATGGAGGGCCTTTTTATTTGCCTTTTTTGTTCGCACTTGCGGGTTTTTTTCCTGCCTCCCTGCTGTTGTTTCTGCCTTGGAAAAATCGCTTTCGGAATTTGAGATCTCGACCACTGCTGTTGATTTCCCTTATTTATATAGGAATCACCGTATGCTTTTTCTCTATATCCAGCACCAAACTGCCAGGTTATATAGCACCTGCATTTCCATTTATGGCAGTGCTGTTTGGATGGCAGATTAAAGGAATCAACAGGCTTAAGGGAATTTTCCTAACCAATCTACTCATAGGGATTATACTGGTGGCTTTTCCCTTTGTGATCTTTTTTACCAGTGATTTACAGTTGGTCTATTTGGGAGAGGAACTTTCGGTGTCCCATTTTGCTCTACTTTTGGTTTTTGTTTTAGGGGCATTTCTTTGGCGTCAAAAGCCTGGGTTTAGTTTCCTTTTTTTAGGGGTAGGCTTCGGGTTGTTTAAGGTGATGCTGATTTCCCAAGTACTTCCATTGCTAGACCAACAGAATCCAGTCGTTCTCTCCATGCCTTTTTTGGAAAAAACCGAAGAGGTGGTTTACTGGAAAAGTTTCAATCCCGCCTTTCCTTTTCATCTGCAGAAAACAATCCCCGCCTGGGTTCCAGATGAAAATAGAGACGCTATCATCATCACGGATGCGAAGCATTTAGAATCATTTCCTGTTCCTTATCAGGAGATTTTCAGGGCGAAGGATACTTTTGAAAACAAGGAAACTGTCCTGATCAGGCAGATGCCCGTTTTGCCGTAATTTGTTGTTTGATTTTTCGTGTCCGGGTTTTGGAGGGCTTTGTTTTGAATAGGGATTTCCGGAAGATTTTTTTAGAAAAATACCTTAGTGTAAGTTCTCTCGCTACCCAGGTACAACTTATTCCAACCAGAGATCCAACTAAAATATCAATATAAAAGTGTTGCATCAAATAAACTCTACTGAATGCAACCAGAAGTCCGGTGAGCAAAAATGCATGTTTGAGCCTGCGGTCTTTGTAATAAATGATCATTAACCCCGCTGCAATCCCCATAGCAGTGGCTGTATGTCCTGAAGGAAAAGAGTTCCAATGGTGTAGGTTTAACCCAGGAACCTGGTAAAAGTCTATTCCTTGGAGGTATTCAATTGGCCTTGGCATGCCTTTGAATAGTCCCTGTTTACAAATACTTATAACTATCCCTTGCAGGAGTGCGCTGATGCACATAAAGATTCCATAGGACAATCGCTTCAAGGTTAAGATGGGAATCAGCCATAAAAACAAGATTCCATCGCCTAGATTAGTCCAGTATAGAAAGAAAAAATCAAGAACGGGATGGTGGAACTGGTTGGTCCATAGTTCCAGGTTTCCTTTGGGTATAAGCGAAACAAGCAAAGAAATAGGGATCAGGCTGTAAACCAGAATTCTTTGTGCTTGACAAATCCTATTTTTTTTCCTTTTCATCGTAAGGCAAGATAGAATCCCTCTATTTCCTTAGGAATTACAGCATATCAATTGATTTTTATGTTTTGGGGTTGAATGTTAGGCAGAAATTAAAGTTTCTGGTCTGTTGAAATTTTTCTTTACTCCTCAGAAATTCAGACTTAACAGGTTTTTCATCTGTTTATAATTTGTTTTTATAAGGTCAGATGGAATCTCGCATGGTTGATAATCATGCCAGTGTGTGACTTTGTAGTCATGCTCGAATTCTGATTACCACTATTCTTTCTTTTTCTCGTACATTTCAGTTTCATGGATTTCTGACGGCAGATGTCCGAATTGCTCCTTGAAAAGCTTTCTGAAATATTTCACGCTGGTAAAACCGACTTCGTAAGCTGCCTGAGCTACACCAAGTTTTTCTTCTTTGATGAGGGCAGCAGCCTTCTTTAATTTGACCGAGCGGGTGTACTGGTTGATGTTCTGGCCAGTGAGTGCTTTAAGTTTTCTGAAGAGAGAAGTTCTGCTCATCCCCATAGCCTGAGAGATCGTGTCCACATCAGTGACTTGCTCTGCTATTCCGCTTAGAATATGTGTTTCCAATTCTCTCAAAAAGGACTTTTCCCTACCAACAGCACTCTTTTCAGAGGGTGAAAGCTCCTCTTGCTGGGTGTTTTTTTCCAGAAAATAGGTGCGAAGGCGGATTTTTGCGTTTAGAAGGTTTCTGATTCTGGATTTTAGAATTTTACCTTCAAATGGCTTGGTAATATAATCATCTGCGCCCTTTCCATATCCAGAAGTGATGCTCTCGGTATTGCTTTTGGCAGAAAGCAAGATCACAGGAATATGGGTGGTTCCCGGATTTTCCTTTAGGACTCCGCAGAGGTCAATGCCGTTTTTTTCTGGCATCATGATGTCCGAAATGATCAGATCAGGAATATACTGCTTTGCTTTTTCCAAGCCTTGATTTCCGTTCTCTGCAAAAATCAGATCATAATCATCTGCAAGTAGTGTTTCCATATACTCCAGAATTTGCGGATTGTCATCTATGACCAATACCACCTCACGGTTTCCCTCCAGATCGAAACTGATGTTTGCATGCAACTTAGCAGGCTGTGGATCCGGAAGCCATTCACTAGTAGGCTCGACATGAAGTGAGCTCTGCTGATTTTCAGGCGCTTTCACGGGAATTCTGATCGTAAAGCAACATCCTTTTCCTGGCTGACTTTGAAGTTCTATAGAACCTTGATGGTCTTCAACAAGTCTTTTGGTGAGCGCCAAACCAATTCCTGTACCTTTTTCCTCAGTATTTACACCGCTTTGGTAGTACCAGTTAAACACGTGTTGCTGATGCTCGTAGGGAATTCCAGGTCCATTATCGCAGATACAGAGCTCAAACTCTCCGCTTAGTTCTTTGACTAGCACGGTTATCTGATTATTTGTCCGGCAGTACTTTAAGGCGTTGGAAAGCAGGTTGTTGAAAATGATATGAAGCTTTTGGATATCAACTGCTGCTATAAAATCAGGTTGAGGTAATTCGCTCTTGAGCCTGATGCCTTTGTGACGGGCTAGTGGCTGATACTGCTCTATCCATTGTTTGACAGGTTTCACGATTGGCTGGGATTTTATATTCAGCTCGTTGACATTGAGTTCTGCATTTCTGAACTCAAGAAGTTTGGAAATCATTTCATGCAGGTAGGTGGCATTTTTCTGGATTAGCTTCAGGACTTTGAGATGCTTTGCATTTTTAGTTTCAAGTAATAAATCTTCCACAGGAGCGATGATCAGCGTTAGGGGAGTTTTAAGCTCATGGGAAAATCCGGTGAAAAACTGTACGCGTTCTTCGTTGAGCTCATGTTCCAGATGCCTTTGTTTTTTTTCAAATAGAAGCGAGTTTTTCAACTTCAACCGTTCGGCATAGTAGCGCATTCCCGTCACCACCAAGGTCAGCAATAAAATAAGATATAGTAGATATGCTGGCCAGGTTTTCCAAAATGGAGGATGGATTGTGATTGCTATTTCATTTTCTGCTATGGTTTTGGTACCAGAACTTGCTCGGGCCATGAGTGTATATTCCCCCGGCGGAATGTTACTGAGATTAGCAGTTCCCGTTTGATTGGTTTCTATCCATTGACTATGGAATGGCTCCAATTTATAAGCGTAGTTTACATCTTTTCCTATGGGAAGTTTTAAGGCTACAAAATCTACAGATATCAAAGATTGATCGTGGGCTAAGTCGAGCTCAGGCAGGTAAGGAAGTGCCTGAGAGAGCCTGAAGCCATCTGCATCATTTATTACAGATGCTTTTTTATTCATCAATCGAAGGTCTGTGAAAATCAAGGGGTAGTTATTGGCTTGACTGTCCAGGGTTTTAGGATTGAAGGCATTGATGCCCTTATTTCCACCCATGTACACTTCGCCAGATTGGGTGACCAGCGCTGCTCCGATGTTGAATTCTGCAAGTTGGATGTTATTGATCGAGTTGAGATTGCCCACCTCATTGGTCTTTGGATCGAAAAAACTGATGCCTCTATAGGTGCCAAGCCAGATTTTTCCGTCTTTACCTTTGGCCATGCTGTTGATGGAATTGTTGCTGAGCCCGCTTTCATCGGTAAAAAGAGTGAATGCTTTGGTTTCTGGGTTTAATCGGATCAGTCCCTCATAGCGACTGCCGGCGATTACCTCGCCATTTTCCAGCACTTCTATGGCAAACACTACTTCGACAGGAAAACCTGGGATGGTGTTTTCATTGAAGAGCTCTTGTTCTCCTGTTAGATAGTTGTACCGGATAATCCCGTCACCGAAGGTAGCCAGCCAGAGATTTCCCAGGTTATCTTCGGCTATGTCACGGATGTCTATTTTTCCCAGCTGTCTGACGTAATCAAAATCGTCGATGGGTGGATGGTAGCGATACAGTCCACCTCTGTTCGTACCCACCCATATCTGTCCATTTTTTCCTTCAAAGATTTTACGCACATCATGTCCGTTTTCTTGGCTTCCCTGGAGGTAATGCTTGGATTTGCCTGTTTCCGTATCCAATAAATTCAACCCACCCTGGTAAGTCCCTACCCAAAGTCGGTCTTTACTGTCTTCCAAAAGGGAAATTATGTAATTATTGGAGAGGCTGTTGGGATCTTCGGGATTATGCGCATAATGGCTGATTCGCTCGGTTCGTGGGTCAAAGTAATCCAAACCTCCGCCGTCTGTACCGATCCAGATTTTGCCGTTGTTTCCCTCTGCGAGCGATCCGATTCTATCGTGGGAAATCGTTTCTGTTTTGGAAAGGTGGCGTTGGATAAGTTGTACAGGTTCGCCCTGAGGATTTACAAAATTTATTCCCGTACTGGTTCCAATCCACATGTATCCATCCTTGCTAAGCTTCAGGCTGGAGACAGTCCGGTTGAATACACTACTTCCATCTTGTTCGGGCTTAAACCATTTCAGTTCGATCGTTTGATCTTTCAAAAACCGGGCTGAATTCAGGATATTCAATCCACCATTTCTGGTGCCGATCCAGAGATTTCCAAAAGGCCCTTTTTCAAAGCAAAGTACATTTCCATCACTCAAGCCTAGCTTGGGCTGCTCGGAAGCCTGTAGCTTGAGCGTATCTCCTTGGGTAGTGATCACGCGAATTCCAGTATTTGAACCTACCCACAGATTGCCTAAATCATCGGTGAAAAGCGAATTGATGTTTGCAGGAAAGGAGGAGGCTGAATCCTCCAGAGCCGTTAGTTTGTTTAGTCGCAAATCTATTTTGTCCAGTCCTCGGTCAAAATGCCCTACCCAAAGGATGGAATCTCCCTGCATAGCTAGCGCTGAAATGCGTGTGGATGAAAGGGCATTTGAACCTGAAAGTTGATGAGTAAATGAGGCGATTACGCTGTCGGCATCCAGCACCTTTATGTCTCCTTCGAAGCTGGTAATGATTTTATGACCCTGGGGTCCGTCGATGATATTGCTGATTGAGTTTGGATTTAACCCTCTGAATAAGTCTGAATGAATGAAAGAATCAGATTTTGGGTCATAGGTACTTAATCCTTTATTGGTGGCTAGTAGTAGGTGCTGGTTCTGATCTATTATCAACTGCTCTATGTAGTTTGCCATGGGGCCTCCGGCTGGATTCCTGTTGCTTTTTCTATAAATCTGGAAGCCATGCCCATCGTATCGATTGAGTCCGTCTATGGTTGCGATCCAGATGAATCCCAGGGAGTCCTGTTCAATTTGATTGATGTAATTATTGGACAAGCCGTTTTGCACGTCAAGAAGGTAAAACGTCAGTTGATCCTGTCTGGTGAAAATTGAGCTAGAATCAAAATTTTGACCACTGCCGATCCGGCAAAAGCAAAGTAATAGCAAGGTTATAATAGTAGGCTTCATCTGTGCACAATCAATATAAAAGTCCTGAATAAAACCAGTTTTAATCCCGGGAATAGGCATTTGATCAATTTATACCCCCTTATTTGCTGATTTGTGTCCCCTATCTCTTTCGGATTTTCCAGAACATTGTTTTGAAGACTCAGGAGTTTTTCTTCTTGCCTTCGGCTTTAATTAATTAACAAATAAACCTAAAAAACATGCTAACACAATTACCAGCCAGGGCATGGCTGTATTGTATGTCATTGTTACTTGCAATGATGTGCACTGTGCCCAATGTATTTGGTCAGGAAAAAATCTCAGGCCAAATTCTGGATGAAACCGGCACGGGACTCCCAGGAGCTTCCGTTTTATTAAAAGGTACTACTACAGGTGCTGTCACGGATTTGGATGGCAATTTTACCTTGTCATTTGCCCCAACTGAAAATGCTACTTTAAGTATATCTTTTATTGGGTATGTAACTCAGGAGCGTGTTATCCAAAGCGGGGAAAGTAGAATCACTGTGCAACTGGTCCCTGACGAGCAATCACTCAATGAAGTAGTGGTTGTAGGATATGGTGAGCAAAAGAAAGCCACCCTCACAGGATCTGTATCCCAAGTGGAAGGCAGGGATTTGAAAAACAGTCCACAACCCAATATTTCTAATTCACTTTCTGGTAGATTCTCAGGGATCATCGCCAACAACAGAGGAGGCGAACCTGGATACGATGGATCCAGTATCAGTATCCGGGGCTTGGCTACTACAGGAAACAATGACGTGCTTGTTGTAGTAGATGGTGTCCCAGGTCAGATTGGAGGGTTGGAGCGACTCAATCCAAATGACATAGAAAGTATTTCAGTTTTAAAGGATGCTTCTGCAGCGATCTATGGTTCCAGAGCTGCTAACGGTGTGATTCTAGTGACCACCAAGCGTGGTAAATCTGGTAAACCGGTGATTTCCTACAGCTTTAATCAAGGTTTTTCCTCCCCGACAAGATTACCGGAGATGGCTGATGCGGGTACTTATGGTCAGATTAGAAATGAAATTGCTTATTACAATAATCCGCAGGGTGGATTGAATCAGGTTTATTCTGAGGATGAGCTGGGGATGTTCAGAGACGGTTCCGATCCCCTCAACTATCCGAACACGGATTGGGCGGCTGCAGCTTTGGAGAATTTTGCTTTGCAAAGCCAACATGACCTGAGCATCAGAGGGGGATCAGACAATGTGACCTATTTCTTGTCATTAGGAAAAACAGGTCAGGATGGATTGTATAAAGATGGCGCTACTCGCTACGATCAATACAGCTTCCGCTCCAATGTGGACGCTGATATCACTGATAAACTGACTGTGGGACTATCCCTTTCCGGCAGGAAAGAAGATAGACAATACCCAACTTCAAGTGCCGGAAATATATTCCGTTCGATCTACAGAGCTTATCCTACAGTAGCGGCAGTGTATCCTAATGGCCTTCCGTCTTCAGGAATCGAAAATTCAAATCCAGTGGTGATGGCCACAGAGCAAGGTGGTTTGAACCAGAATCCCCGCTATATCTTTAACGGTATCCTAAGAGGTAAATATGAGTTTGGCTTCCTGGATGGACTTTCTGCAGAAGGATTCTTCTCAGTGGATGAAAGCTCTGACAGATCCAGAAACTTTAGTACTCCCTACACTTTGTACAATTATGACCGCACCTCAGGTGCTTACAATCCTGTGGTAGTAGGAGGAGGACCGGATCAGGAGCCTTCGCTTTCTGAGACCCACTATTCTCAATCCATGATCGTATCCAATATCCGTTTGAACTTCAAGCATTATTTTGGAGACCATTTTATAGATGCTTTTGCAGGCTATGAGCAGAGTGAAAATAGATCGCATACGCTGGGAGCTTCCAGACTTCATTTCCCTACGGCAGAAACTCCTGAATTGTCTCAAGGTGGAGCAGCTGCCTCCGATTACGACAACTGGGGAAGTAGCTACAACTACACCAGGAAAAGTTACCTGAGTAGAATTGCCTACAACTACAATGAAAAGTACCTGGCTGAGCTCCAGATGAGAGTGGACGGCTCGTCCAATTTCCCGGCGGATAGCCGATATGGATTTTTCCCTTCTCTTTCTGTAGGTTATAGGATTTCTGAAGAAGATTGGTTCAGAGAGAAGTTAGGCTTCTTTGATGACCTGAAATTCAGAGCTTCTTACGGTAAACTTGGAAATGATAATGTGGGACAGTTCCAGTATTTTGACAACTATTCTTTCAATAACCGCTATATCCTTGGTGATGAGGTAAACACGGGCATCGATCTCACTAGATTGGCCAATCCGAATATTACCTGGGAAGTTGCAACCAAAACAGATGTGGGCTTTAACGCCATCTGGCTTCAGAAATTCACTACTGAGTTCATTTATTTCCAGCAGGACAGAAGTAAAATTTTGACCATCCGAAACGCCTCCATTCCGGGTACTTCAGGAATTGTAAATCCCTATGACGGTCAGTCCCTGGTGCCTGCCGAGAATATAGGCGAAGTGAAAAGCCATGGTTTTGAGTCCACGGTAGGCTATCGTCACGAAGGTAACTTCAGCTTTGGCGTAGCAGGAAACTTTACCTATGCCAAAAATGAAATTGTTTACATCGATGAGGCGGCTGGGGTTCTAGACTATCAGCGTCAGACAGGCAATCCAATGAACACTTACCTGCTCTACAATGCAATCGGTATTTTCAGAAGCCAGGAAGAATTGGACAGTACGCCACATGTACCCGGTGCAATAGTAGGAGACTTGATTTATGAAGATTTCAACGGAGACGGAGAGATCAATGCTGATGACATGACCCGGACGAAGTATGGTAATATTCCTCAGATTACGTTTGGAATGACTTTGAATGCAGCCTGGAAAAACTGGGATTTCTCAGCGGTGATTTCTGGACAGACGCAGGTGAACCAATACGTATTGCCGGAGTCTGGTACTGTGGGTAATTTCTACAGCAGCTGGGCGGACAACCGCTATTCTCCTACCAATCCAGAGGGAACTTTCCCAAGAGTAAGCGAGCGTGCTTCTTCCGCAGTAAGTGGTGGTTTGTATAGAAATAACTTCTGGTTGAACGATGCTTCCTTTGCCCGATTGAAGAATGTACAGATTGGTTACAATGTGCCTCAGCCGGTGTTGGATAAGCTCTCAATCAGCAGCTTGAAGATTTATGCCAATGCATTCAACCTATTTACACTTACCGGAGTGAAAGATTATGACCCGGAAGGTTCTAGTGAAAGCGGACAGTTCTACCCGCAGCAGAAGATCATCAACCTTGGTGTAAACATTCAATTCTAAATCCGACCAAAATGACTACTAAAAATATATTTAAACCATTCCTGGGAATAGCGCTGAGTGGCCTGTTGCTGGGAGGATGTAATGAGGATTTTCTTGATGTGGTTCCCACAGACAGAGTTTCGGATGCATCAATTCTTTCCGATTCCACGCTTTTTGAAGCTTATGTGATCAATCGATACCTAGGGGTAAGATTGACCAATAAAGAGGGGGACGGTAACGTTCCGGGCTTTGGGCGTGGATTTGAATACGCCATGTGGAGCTCGCTTACAGATGAGTCCATTTACAATAACGATGACAATACCTGGTTCATACAGCAAGGCCAGCTTTCACCGCAAAATACGGGGATAGCAGGGACTTTCTGGGGAAGGTCGTACAGAAGTATTCGTGAGGTAAACTATGCTTTGGCAAATATCGGCGAACTGGAAATGAGCCAGTCTGGAAAGGATTTGCTGATCGCAGAACTCAAATTTATCCGTGCATTCCGCTACTTTGATCTGATCAAAAATTATGGGGATGTGGTATTGATGGGAGACAATGTAGCCCAGCTGGGGGATGATTTCACAGACCCATCCTTCTATGAGCGCGCACCCAAAGAAGAAGCCATTGCTTATGTAATTCAGGAACTGGATGCCGCAGCAGCAGTTTTACCACAGACCAACAGTGGGGCTTGGCTGGAAGGACGTGCGACCAAAGGAGCTGCACTGGCGCTGAAGTCACGCTTGTTACTTTATGCTGCAAGTCCTCTGTACAACGATGGAGGTAGTAATGCACAGAAATGGCAAGAGGCTGCTCAGGCTGCCCAGGCTGTGATTGATCTGGGTCAGTATTCTCTTTATCAGCAAGGCTATGGAGAGTTGTTCTTGACTCCGCAAAGCAATTCGGAAATCATTTTCGCCAGGTATTACAATATCAATTCAAGACATACTGCCTTGGAAATTGCCAATGGTCCAAATGGCTATGATGGTTGGGGAGGGAATGTTCCACTTCAGAATCTAGTTGACGATTATGAGATGATGGACGGGACTCCATTTGATTGGGAAGATGAGACCCATGCAGCTGCTCCTTATGATAACCGTGACCCGAGATTTTATGAGACTATTCTCTACAACGGAGCCCCATATAGAAACAGGGAGGTAGAGACATTCCTGCCTAATGGACGCGATAGTCAAGGTGGCCCTTCCAACTGGAATACCAGCAAGACTGGGTATTACTTAAGAAAATTCATAAATGAAGAGCTTCCGATTCAAAATCCTTGGGAAGTGGCAGGTACGCAAAACTGGATTTATTTCAGATATGCTGAAATCCTGCTCAACTATGCAGAAGCACAGAACGAAGCCGTAGGCCCGGATGCCAGTGTATATGATGCAATCAATTCGATTAGAAGTAGATCAGGTGTAGAAATGCCTGCCTTGCCTGCTGGTTTGAGTCAGGATGAAATGCGCGAAAGAATCCACCATGAGCGAAGAATCGAACTAGCCTTCGAGGAACATAGATACTATGATGTAAGAAGGTGGATGACCGCAGATGAAGTGGAAAATACACCTGCTTATGGGATGGAGATTGTAAAAGAAGCAGATGGTAGCTTGACCTACAACAGGAAGATTTCCCTGACTGGGAAGAAATTTGAAACACAAAATTACTGGTTGCCTATTCCGAGGTCAGAAATTTTGGCCTCAAACAATCAACTGGAACAGAATCCTGGTTATTAATATAGAAAGAGGGAAACTATGAGGTTTCCCTCTTTTTTAAAAACCTAACAAAATGAAAAAATGCTTATACAACCTGGTTAAGCCCATGTTAAAACCATGTGTTTTTGCTGTATCAGGATTGCTAATAGCTTGCCAGAGCTCAGGTCAGGATCAGCAGCAGGATCTGCCCGAAGAGGAAATAGTAGTGATAAACGCGCTGAAGAATGAAACCTATCAATCCATCGAACACTTCGGTGCGTCAGATGCTTGGTCGGGACAGTTTGTTGGGCTTTGGCCCGATCAAAAGAAAAATGCAATAGCGGAGCTCTTGTTCAGCAAGGAGAATGATACCGATGGAAATCCCAAAGGAATTGGTCTTTCTATGTGGAGATTTAATGTTGGGGCTGGGAGTGCACAGCAAGGCGAGGAAAGTGGAATCCGGGATGAGTGGAGAAGGGCAGAATCTTTTCTGGAAACAGATGGGACCTATAATTGGGATCGTCAGGCGGGTCAGGTGTGGTTTGCCAGAGCCGCTCAGGAGTTTGGGGTAGGAAAGTTGCTGATTTTTCCAAACAGTCCTCCAGTTTCAATGACTAAAACAGGAAAGGCTTATGCCAAAGATGGTCAGTCAAATCTGGCTGAAGAAAACTTTCAGGCTTTTGGTGAATACCTAACTCAGGTGATCATGGGACTTCAGCAAAAAGGGTTGAAGGTGGATTATGTCAGCCCTGTGAATGAACCCCAGTGGGATTGGTCAGACGGAGGTCAAGAAGGAACGCCTTTTTGGAACAATGAAATCTCCGGCATTGTAAAAGCGCTGGACAAGGCGCTGTCAGATGAAAACTTGACTACGAAAATAGATATAGCCGAAGCTGGGAAAATCAATTACCTCTATGAGCAGGCAGATAAAGAAGGGAGAGGGAATCAGGTAGCAGATTTCTTTCAACCCGAATCATCTAACTATATAGGTGATTTGACTCAGGTCAGCCAGACGGTTTCTGCACACAGCTATTTTACTACTTCTCCCTTTGAGTCGGCTGTTAATCAGCGCGAAAGGGTTGCTGCTGCTGTGAGTTCGGTACAGGGTTTGAGCTACTGGATGAGCGAGTACTGCATCCTGGGTGACAATGGAGGAGAAATCAACGGAAATGGAAGGGATCTGGGGATAGATCCTGCGCTGTATATAGCACGGGTGATCCACAATGACCTGACTGTTTCCAATGCTAGTGCCTGGCATTGGTGGCTGGCTATTTCTCCCTATGACTACAAGGACGGATTGGTTTACATAGACAAACAGAAAGAAGATGGCAACTACTACGAAAGCAAAATGCTGTGGGCATTGGGTAACTACAGCAGATTTGTAAAGCCTGGTTATCTGCGGATTGGTGTTCAAGTAAACAAAGAAAACCAGCAGAATCCGGAGCTGTTGGTGTCAGCTTACCAATCCAATTCCAACGGGGAGATAGTTTTTGTTGTGGTGAATTCAGGCATTAAGGATGTCACTTTGAACTTAATGGTCGATGACAAATTAACTTCTGTGAAGGGATTGTATGTCACTTCGAAAGATAGTAATCTTGAGTCTTTGGATATTGGATATTCGGATGATAAGATAGTCATACCTTCAAGATCTATAGTTACCGTTGTGTCAAATCCTTGAGTTTTTAAAAATGCATGATTACTGAAAATTACTCTTCTTCACAGAAATGTTCTATAGACTCTATCTAAACCTTCGAATGGTGAACATTTAATGGTAAGAGATATGTCTGGTTTTTAAGCTCCAAAGTCTTTCAGCTATGGGCTTTTTATTACTCTTCAAAACTATCTGGCTATCGAATAGACCTAGCTTAGAATGGCTAAAGGGAATAATTTAAAAATTAAAAGGCATCTATAGCTTAGTCGATCATCAAATTGATCGACACTTAAATTTTAAAATCGGTTCTTAGCTGCCTATTATTTCTGGAAATAGGCTGTAAACTTTCCCTGGTCCAAGACGCACACATAAAAAAAGCCCTTTCTTTCTAGAATGGGCTTTACATTGGTAAGCGTTAGTTCGATATTCTTTTTTCTGTTGGGATCTTTTGCTTCCTTAAAATTCTTTTTTGGGTTCTAAAGCTTATCCAGGATTTCTCTGATAAGTTGCTCTTTGTCCAGTTCCTTTTCTCTTCTTGGACGCAAACTGACGATAAAAATGATCCAGATCCCCCAGGCAACAGCAAAAAGAGGAAAAGGATTTTCTGCTCCCAATGCCCCGATCATGGCGATAAAGCTGATGAAAAGTGTGCCTAAAAATTTTATGGTTGCCCACATAATCAGGTGGATTTGTGAATATCTAATATAGCCATTTACGGGTAGGGGTCAAAGTTGTTGGGTTTAAAAGTGTAAATAAGTAAAGTTGTTTTTATGTAAATATATTTTTTGTATTCAACGATAAGGTTTTCTTGCAAAGTCAGTTTATGACAAAAACTTAATTTGCAATAATGATGTCGAAAAAATAAAAGGAGACATGGGTTGAAAAATATTACCATGAGCATAAAAAAATTGGCATTACTCTAACACATTTTAAAAAGTTTCGAAGGATTCGTACATCTTTATTCACTCAAGTTTTCTGCAATATAAATTCCTAGATTGTGCGAATACGCACACTATTGTTCGGGGAATAATTGAAATAATAGAATAATATTCAATTAATGCACCTCTCAGCTTGTTTTGTTTGGCATGAAAGTAGAAATTTTATTATCTCTTTTATCAATCTGTGAAATATGATGTGGAAAAACTATCTTCTAGTTGCTTATCGGAATCTTTTAAAGCATAAGGTTTTTAGCGCCATAAATTTATTTGGCCTTGCATTGGGGATGACTGCCTCCCTCATCATCATTCAATATGTTTGTTTTGAGTTTAGCTACGACCGTTTTCACGAAAATTCAGACCGCATATATCGAGTTCAGCATGACCGCTATATTGATGGTGAACTCCAATACCAAAAAGCCCAATCATTTATTCCTACTGGTGAAGCCATGATGAATGAATATTCTGAAGTGGAAGATTATACAACCATGTTCAGGATTAGCAATGAATCAGACATAGTGGTGACTCATTTGGCTGATGATGGAGAAATGCTACGGTTTTCAGAAAAAGAAGTATATCATGTAAAAGGTGGTTTTTTTGAAGTGTTTTCTTTTCCCTTCATAGAAGGCAATGATGAAATAAAACAGCTCGAACCTCAGACTGCAATGATTTCCCAGTCTACTGCTAAGAAGTACTTTGGAAATGAGTCGGCAATCGGAAAGGTCATCAGTCATAATTACGCAAAAGACTATACGGTTGTAGGCGTTTTTGAGGACATTCCTGAGAATGCCCATATGAAGTTTGACTTCCTCTTTGCTTGGCAAGAGGTGACAAGTCAGGATGATGGAGGTGATGATGAAAACTGGAGGTGGGATGGGTTTTACACTTATTTACTATTGACTCCTGATGCGGACATACCATCGTTGGAGTCAAAGTTCCCAGCATTTGCCGAGAAATATATTGCGGGCACAGCAAACAATAATGTCAAATCAGCTTTCACTCTTCAGCCATTGACATCAATCCACCTAAACTCCGATTTACTAGCTGAAGCTGAGGCAAACAACGAATTGAAAATAGTTTATGCGTTATTGACTGTAGCCATTTTTGTAATGCTTATTGCATGGATCAACTTCATCAATTTATCAATATCCCGTTCTTTGGAAAGGTCTAAAGAAGTTGGTGTCCGAAAAGTGACAGGTTCTGGAAGATCCCAGCTTATCAAACAGTTTCTAACCGAATCGCTGGTTATGAACCTATTGGCTTTCAGCATTTCTTGCATTTTTTTGTATTTGCTAGCTCCTTATATTTCTTACTTTATTGGGGGACAATCGACACTTTCTCTCTTTTCCAACTCTAGTTTTATACTAGGAACTGTCCTCACAATCACGATAGGCAGTGCATTAGCTGGGTTATACCCTGCATTTATCACATCTTCTTTGAAACCTATCCTTGCATTGAAAGGCAACTATTCTAACCAGAACAAGGGATCGTTTTTTAGTCTGAAGCATAGCCTGATTGTGTTCCAATTTGTGTTATCCATAACCTTGATCGCTGCATCTACAGTCGCTTATAGGCAACTCAGTTTAATGAAAACCAGCAATCTTGGAATTGATATAGAAAGCACCATCGTAGTCAATACCCAAGCTACTTTTGGACCGCCTGGTTCAGACTCCGTTTTCACCAGAAGGCTTACCACCTTTAGAGACAAGCTAAATGCAAATGAAAAAATACAAGGGATTACAGCTTCGCACGATATCCCCGGAAAAGAACACCTGTCATTGATGCCCAATTTTAGGCATTCTAAAAATATAGATGAGCTTGTCACGCTTTATTTTACCCGTATGGATTTCGACTTTATCCCAACCTTTGGGGTTGATCTGGTGGCCGGGAGAAATTTTATTGAGGGAGTGGATAATCAATATGCTATGATTTTAAATAAGGAGGCTGTTCAAATCCTTGGTTATGAAAATCCCGAAGATGCCATAGGCCGGGAAGTAAATTGGGGGAATAGGACGCTTGCGAAAGCTGAAATTGTAGGAGTGGTAGACTTCAGGGCAGTATCCTACAAAGAGTCCAACTACCCAATAGCTTACACATCTACTTTCTTTCCCTACAAATATGTCTCTGTCAAGTTTGATGAAATCAACGGCGCAAATGCAGAAGAACATGTGGCATTAATCCAAAATACCTGGAACACAGTATTTCCAGATAAGCCATTCGAATACTTTTTTCTAGATGATTTCTTCAATGCTCAATATAAAGCTGATCAGAAATTCGGACAGCTCTTAGGAGCCTTCACGTTACTTGCTCTTGTTGTAGCCGGTTTGGGACTTTATGGCATCACGCTTCTTACGGTAACTCAGAGAATCAAGGAAGTAGGCCTTCGAAAAATAATGGGGGCTTCTGTAAGTCAAATAATCGTATTGCTCTCGAAGCAGTTCTTGTTTATGGTCATCATTGCCGGACTTATCTCAATTCCGGTTATTAAGTTATCAATGGAAAAGTGGCTAGAAAATTATCCATACAGAATTGAAATGTATTGGTGGATATACCTGCTTCCTATCGCATTGATCTTAGTAATCACCTGCTTCACCGTAGGGTTTCAGATAATTAAAGCATCCCTGATTAACCCAGCCAAGTTGCTTAGATACGAATAGAGACAAAAGGAATTTCTAACTATAAATTCGTACGTTTCGAACGAGTCGTACATCTCGTACCGTACGAATTATACGAGCTTTGAAATTAGGTTTATTATTGGATATGCTTTAGCGAATCGGATTAGCGAAGACAACTCTGTCGATTTATGGAAGATCTCTAAAATTTCATATAAATATGATGCCTCATTTAATCCGATGAATTCCAATAATAAAACCAAATCGCTACTAATTTCGCTACTGATCTAAAAATAAAAACCCTAACTATCAGTATTTCAGATAGTTAGGGTTTTGCTATGCAGAGGAGGAGGGATTCGAACCCCCGGTACCTCGCGGTACAACGGTTTTCAAGACCGCCGCATTCGACCACTCTGCCACTCCTCTAGTTCCAAATCAGTTTTGTTTCCGATTGGGATTGCAAAAGTAGCGGAAAACTCCTCTTTTGCAAAAGGCTTTTTTACATTTTATCCTAAGTGTCTGATTATTTTGAGATTATTTTTTAAGAAATTCTCTTTTTGTTAATGATGTGCCTAGCTAACTTATGCTTCCTTTGTTCCCGAAATCAGAAAACTGCGGAGGACCAATTACTCTTTGCAAGCCGGCTCAATCCTTCAAGCTCTTTTCTTCCTCCTCTATCAGGCTCTCTATATTGCGCTCGCTGCGCCGTCTTTTTCTGTCTTCCACCAGATCCAAACTGACATTGACTTCAAAACAGACTATAATTATGATTGAGGTGATCAGGAGCCAAAGCATCAAGGCTATCAAAGTACCTATAGATCCATACAGTTTGTTGTAACTCGCAAAATTGTTCAGGTAAAAGGTGAAGCCATGAAAACCAAGGGTGATCAGCAAGCCTGCAAGTTTTGCCCCTGTGGAAAAAAACTTCCACTTATCATGAACAGCCGGTGCAAAACGAAATATGAATGCAGTGGTGATGTAGAACATCAGCAGGAGAATTAGAAACTTCAAACTGGAAAAAAGAAACAGCATAAACCCAGAGTTAAAAACCTGCATCTCGTCCAGTCTGCGAATTACTATGCCTCCGAAAATCATCACCAAACTGGCGGTAATGACCGTAAATGCCAATACTAATACTATGCTGATCGCTATTCCTCTGGTCTGTAGGAATCCTCTGTTTTCCTTAGTCTGGTACACCGAGTTGAAGGAGTTCATCATGGATATCACGCCCTGGGTGGAAGCGAAAAGTGCAAAGAAAAAACCCAGGGAAAGCATGCTTTGCCGGGGTTTGGATACTATATCCATGATAGTGCTCTCAGACTGGGCATATACCTCTGTAGGCAGCATCTCCTGAATAAATGTCAATATATTCTGTGTAGTGACGTAAGGAAAGATGTTTTGCAGGTAGGGGATCAGGTTCAGCAGAAAAAGGATCAGGGGAAACAGCGCTATGGTGTAGCTGAAAGCCATGGATCCTGCACGTTCGAGAATATCATCTTTGCGAAGCTGAATCAAAAATACCCTGCCTACATCGTAGAGGTTTTTGTCCGGATCCCCAAAATGGATTTTCTTGAGCTTTTGTACCTGCCTGAGCAGTCTGACCTGCAACCTAAGGATTTTTGTCTTGATCACTTATCCTTCTTATTAAAAGTACCCTTTCAATAAAGCTAACAAATTCTCTGGAGGTCTAGTGGGGCGATGGCTTTCTTTTTTGAGGAAAGTCAGTGTGGTCCAGCCTTCAGTGATCAGTTCGTTTTCTTCGTTGAACACGCAGTAATCAAAGCGGATTCTTATTCCTGGCAGGGAAGGGATGGTGGTTTTGATGGTGAGTAATTCATCGTATTTCCCAGGCTTCAGATAGCGATAGTGGCTTTCCAACACGGGCATCATGATTCCATTTTCTTCCATTTCCCTGTAGGAAAAACCCAGACTCCGCATCGCTTCCACTCGGGCTACTTCGAAATACATGGCATAGTTGCCATAATAGACATAACTCATCTGGTCTGTCTCGGCATATCGCACCCGGATTTGAGTTTCAGCGTTGAACATGTCTAATAAATTTTGGCTGCATTCAAAGCAGCTTGATACCGTCTTGCATTTGCATTATGCTGCGCCAGGTTGGTGGCAAAAGCATGGTAGCCGGAGAAATCGGCTTTGGCACAAAAGTACAAGTACTTATGTTCTTCGGCATTCAGTACTGCATCCAGGGAATTAATATCAGGCAGATTGATGGGGCCAGGAGGGAGTCCCGCATACATGTAAGTATTATAGGGGCTATCCACTTCCTTGTGGACATTGAGTACTCGCTTTAGTTCAAAATTACCAAGGGCAAACACCAAAGTAGGGTCAGCTTGCAATGGCATGTTGAGTCTAAGCCGGTTCAGGTACACGCCCGCTATTCGAGGTCGCTCATCCGCCTTCTGGCTCTCAGCTTGTACTATGCTGGCCAAAGTGCTCACTTCCCGCTCGTTGAGTCCCAGCTGACTGGCTTTGGACTTTCGCTCTTCAGTCCAAAAGCTTTGGTACTCCTTGTACATTCTGTCAAAAAGCCCTTCTGCGCTGGTGTTCCACCAAAGTTCATAAGTGTTTGGGATAAACATACTCATGACGGTCTCCTCATCGAAGTCGAATTTGCGGATATAGACCGAATCTTGGATTAAATCCAAAAACTGCTGCTCGTTGATTTCTAGATTGGCTGTAATTTTCTCTGCCAGGTCTTCCTTGGTCCGCACATTATTAAAAGTGACCCGCACTGGAGTTTGCCTTCCGGCCCGGAGCAGGCGGACCAGTTCTAGATTGGTCATTTTAGGCTGAAGCACATAGAGTCCAGGTTTTACATTTTCCTGGTATTCCATCACTTTGGCAAGAAATGAAAAGCTCACAATATCATTGACCACTTCATCTTCATAAAGTTGGTTTGATACAGTTTTGAACGTAGAATTAGATTTGATTTTCAGCGTGTAAGCCTGCTCAGAATCAATGAGCACATTTGGGCTGAAAAAAACCTGATAGAAATAGAAAGAAAGGCTGATCATCAGTACCGAACTGGTAATGACTAATATCAGGTATAGGTTTTTGCGTTTATCACTTTTCATACTGGGCCAAAATTAAGGAAAAATCTAAGTTGGAGTTTGTTCTGCTCACATTGCTGTGATACCTTTCTTTACGAATTGGTTTTGGATGAAAGAAATTCTGGTCACATGTGCATTGATTTTGAAAGTGGGGAAGGTACTTTGTACCCAGCGATCTGAGTACATGCGTCTCCCCGGAAAGTGGGAGTTTCCAGGTGGTAAAGTGGAGCAAGGAGAAAGTCCAGAAGCCTGTCTGAGGCGGGAAATAGCAGAAGAGCTGGACATAGCAATCAAGATCTTAGGAAGCCTGAGCCCTATACAGCATTCTTATGATGGAAAGGTAAGAATCAGATTATTGCCTTATCTATGTGAATGGCAAAGTGGGGTTCTAAATTTACAGGAACATCAAAGGTACTGCTGGCGGGGAGAAAAAGACTTAAAGGAGCTAGATTGGGCAGAGGCAGACCAGCCCATAGTCGAGGAGCTCTTGGAGAAATGGAACCCAATCTTCCAAAAATACATTAAATTATAGTTCAAACGACTAAGCCATGCCAGCCGAATTTATCAAGCTATACGAAGAAAATCCTGACCCTGTCAAAATCAGGCAGATTGTAAAAAGTCTGCGGGATGGTGCTGTGGTCATCTACCCAACAGACACAGTCTATGGTATGGGCTGCGATATTACCAATCAGCGGGCAGTGGAGCGGATTTGCAAAATCAAGGGCATTAATCCCCGCAAGCATAATTTCTCCATTATATGTGCGGACTTGAGCAATATTTCTCAATTTACCCGGGTAATCAGCAAGCAGGTTTTCAAGATGATGAAAAAAGCCTTGCCAGGCCCCTTCACCTTTATCTTACCGGCCAGCAATCAGGTGCCGAAAATTTTGCACAGCAAGAAAAAAACACTGGGTATTCGAGTGCCCAATCACAATGTCCCAAGAATGCTCGTGGAGGAATTGGGCTATCCCATTCTTACTACTTCCATACATGATGAAGACGAGGTGGTGGAGTATAGCACCGATCCAGAGTTGATTTTTGAAAAATACCAGCATCTCGTAGATGTAGTGATCGACGGGGGCTATGGTCAGAATGTGGCATCCACGGTTCTGGACTGTACAGGTGATGAGGTGGAAGTACTGCGAGAGGGCTTGGGACAACTAGAAGAATTAGAATAAATGAGTAGAAAATTGGCGGTAGATCTGCCTTACTTTCCTAACCTAGAGTATTTTGCCGCCTTGGCGGAGGCAGATGAAATCTTGCTTTGTTCGGGGGATTTATACCAGCGCCAGTCCTATTTTAATAGGACAAAAATCCGCTTGGCCAATAAAATAGAAACCCTCTCTGTGCCCATTCAAGGGAGGAGGCCCAGGATTCCGCTCAGCCAAATCAAAATCGATAATCAGCAAAAATGGTTGAATACCCACTTGAGAGGTATTCAGAGTGCTTACGGCAAGGCACCGTTTTACGAGTTTTATTTCCCCTATTTTGAGCAAGTTTTTCTAGGTGAGCAAGAAAGTTTGTGGGATCTGAATCTGGAAGTCCTGACAATCTGTCTTAAATTATTGGGGTTTCCTGTCAAGATGAGCGTGGTCCATACTTTAGAAAATAAGAAGGGGTTAATAGACATAAGGGGGCAGATGCTGCCTTCAAAGCCATTTATGCACAGAGATTACTATAGCCCAGTGCCTTATTTTCAACTTTTTGGCTTAGACTTTGAGCCAAACCTTTCGGTGCTGGATTTGTTGTTTTGTGAAGGACCCACTGCGAAAAGCATCTTATTAAAGTCTGTAAAAAAACACTGAACAATCTCTAAAAGGATTGTGTTTTTAAAACAAATTCGGTAACATACGTACAGGAATATTAATCATTCAGAAAGGAATTAAATGGAAGCAAAATTTTCGAACAGAGTCAAAGAGGTGATCTCTCTAAGCCGCGAAGAAGCTCTTCGCCTGGGGCATGATTACATTGGCACAGAGCACCTCTTACTGGGGATGATTCGCGAAGGTGAAGGTGTTGCTGTTTCCATTCTTAAGAAATTGGGAGTGCCAATGGATGAACTTCGCAATGCGATAGAGCGGGCCGTCAAAGGAACCGCCAACCACAATGTGAAGAACATGGCAAATATCCCTTTGACCAGACAGTCAGAGAAGGTATTGAAAATAACATATCTAGAAGCCAAAATCTTCAAAAGCCAATTGATAGGTACGGAGCATTTACTCCTCTCCATTCTGCGGGATGAAGACAATATAGCAACTCAAATTCTCAACAAATTTGACGTCAATTACGATTCCGTCAAGGAAATGCTGGAAATGTCCTCAGACTCTCCGCCTAGAGCAAGAGCTGAAGCCGAAGATGGAGATGACGATGGTTCCAAATTATTTGGTTCTACCGGAAGTGGCTCAGGATCCTCTAAGCCTGGTGCAGAAAAGTCCAGAACACCCGTCCTGGATAATTTCGGCCGTGACCTGACCAAAATGGCTGAGGATGATAAGTTAGATCCCATCATCGGTAGAGAAAAGGAAATAGAGCGCGTAGCGCAAATACTATCCAGAAGAAAGAAAAACAACCCTATCCTTATAGGTGAGCCAGGTGTGGGTAAAACCGCAATAGCTGAGGGTTTGGCCTTAAGGATCGTACAGAAAAAAGTTTCCCGCGTGTTGTTCAACAAGCGCGTGGTGACCTTGGATCTGGCCTCTTTGGTAGCTGGTACCAAATATAGGGGTCAGTTTGAGGAGCGTATGAAAGCCGTGATGAACGAGTTGGAGAAATCTCCAAATGTCATCTTGTTTATCGATGAGCTGCATACCATTGTTGGAGCAGGTGGAGCTTCAGGTTCCCTAGATGCATCCAATATGTTCAAACCGGCTTTGGCACGTGGAGAAATCCAATGCATAGGTGCTACTACACTAGATGAGTATCGCCAGTATATTGAAAAAGATGGAGCTTTGGCCCGACGGTTTCAGATGGTCATGGTAGATGCTACCACGCCTGAGGAGACTGTGCAGATCCTGAATAACATCAAGGATAAGTATGAAGATCATCACAATGTAAATTATACCGAAGAGGCGATTGACGCTTGTGTGAAACTATCTGACCGATACATTTCTGATCGATATCTTCCGGATAAGGCTATAGATATACTAGACGAAGCAGGAGCAAGAGTGCATATTAATAACATTCATGTGCCTGAAGAAATCCTGAAGCTGGAAGCGGAAGTAGAGGATATCAAATCAGAGAAAAACCGAGTGGTCAAATCTCAGAAATATGAAGAGGCAGCTCAGTTGAGAGATAAGGAAAAGAAGCTTCTCGAACAACTGGAAACTGCGAAGAATAAGTGGGAAGAAGAAAGCAAGTCCCGTAGATACACGGTAAACGAGGATCATGTAGCGGAAGTAATTGCTATGATGACAGGAGTTCCTGCCAAGCGGATCGCCCAGAACGAAGGAGCGAAATTGCTAGGCATGAATGAAGAACTCTCCGGTAAAGTAATCGGACAGGATGAAGCAATCAAGAAACTCACCAAGGCAATACAGCGAACCAGAGTAGGATTGAAAGATCCCAAAAAACCCATAGGGTCCTTCATTTTCCTAGGTCCTACCGGTGTAGGTAAGACAGAACTAGCCAAGATGCTGGCTACTTACCTCTTTGACAAAGAGGATTCACTGATCCGAATCGATATGTCGGAATACATGGAGAAGTTCTCCGTGTCCAGGTTGGTAGGAGCACCTCCAGGCTATGTGGGATATGAAGAAGGTGGACAGTTGACAGAAAAGGTCCGAAGAAAGCCTTACTCCGTGGTGCTGCTGGATGAAATTGAAAAAGCCCACCCTGATGTATTCAATATTTTACTTCAGGTTCTGGACGATGGTATACTTACCGATGGTCTGGGGAGAAAAGTGGATTTTAGAAATACCATCATCATCATGACTTCCAATATTGGCGTTCGTGATCTGAAGGATTTCGGAGCTGGAATTGGGTTTGCAAACAAAGCCAAAACTGATAATATGGATGAGGTGATGAAATCAACCATCCAGACTGCCCTGAAAAAAGCCTTCAGTCCTGAATTCTTGAATAGATTGGATGATGTGGTGGTGTTCAATTCTCTGAGCAAGGAACATATCTTCAAAATCATCGATATCAGCTTAGGAAAGTTGTTCTCCAGAATCACAGACCTGGGATATAAGATTGAGTTGACTGAAAAAGCCAAGGAATTCTTAGCAGAAAAAGGCTATGATCAGCAATATGGTGCAAGACCTCTAAACAGGGCCATTCAGAAATATCTGGAAGATGCCATAGCTGAGGAAATCCTGAAAGGGGATCTTTCTGAAGGTGATGTGATTACCGCAGATTATTCCGGAGAGGGAACCGAACTGAGCATTGCCGTTAAGAAGAAAGAAAAAGCAGAAGAGTAAGAGTATTTGCTGATAAGCGTAAAGCCCCGGGACTATACCAGTTTCGGGGCTTTTTGCTTTTCAAACCGTAGTGAACACAGAGGTTTCGCAGAGAGAAATTATGGGTTAAGGTTTCTTACTACCTGCCGTTGACTGTCGTCGGTGGACGATTATCCGCTACTATCTAGCTACATTTTTTAACTACTTGCATCATTGCGAATAACCCTATTAATTCTTATCCTTTTTAAATTTTTATTTTCAAGCCTGTGATTTTTTTGAAAGAGCTGCGAATAATAGTTTGAAAGAGTTTTACTGCTAATCCTAGAGTCCTTGTCCATCGAAAAAGAACATTTCCTGTCCTGTATTGAATCCAACAAAGGGATCATATACAAAGTGGCAAACTCCTATTGCAAGGATGTGGACGATCGCGAAGATCTAATCCAGGAAATCATCCTCCAGCTTTGGAAAGCTTATCCCAGCTATAATCCAGCCTATAAACTGAGTACCTGGATGTATAGAATTGCCTTGAATGTAGCGATTTCAGCTTACCGAAAAGCAAGTAAGCGGAGCCAGATTTATCAACCGCTCTCAGAAACTGCCATATACCTGGAAGAGGATAAAATCGAGTCAAATGAAAACAGAGCTCTATTACAGGCCTTAATCAGAGAACTTAAAGAGATAGACCGTGCACTAATACTTCTTTACCTAGATGGCTATTTGTACCCTGAGATTAGCAAAGTATTAGGCTTGTCAGAAAGTAATGTGGCGACCAAACTCTCTCGCATCAAACAACAATTGAAACAGAAATTCACAGCACAATAAGAAAATCATGCAAGACATAGAACTACAACAAATTTGGAAATCGTATGACGAAAGACTCCAGGAGCAATTGGTATTCAATCGAAAAAATGCTTCAGCTATTACCAAAATAAAGGTAAAGAGTACCCTTTCGGCTATGCGCCCAATCAAGATTTTCACCCTGCTGGTAGGGGTTATCTGGGTTCTTTTTTTGGATGTACTGTTAGTAAATCTTTATCCTGCCGGAAATCTTTTCTTTCTGATTTCTTTTGGATTTATCTCTTTGGTCAACAAAATAGCTATTGGGATTTATGCTTACCAGTTAATTCTCCTATCGGTGGTTAGCATTAATGCTCCTGTGATCAGCACACAGAAAAAGATAGCAGGAATGGTCAATTCTACCTTGTGGGTCACACGCATTCTTATGTTACAACTGCCGTTTTGGACTACGTTCTTCTTAAGTTCTTCTTGGATTGGAACAGGAAATCCTGTCTTTTGGGTGATTCAAGTATTGATTACGTTAGGCTTTGCAGGGCTGGCTGTGTGGCTGTTTATCAATATCCGCTATGAAAATCGTGAAAAACGCTGGTTCAAATTCCTATTTGGAAGCTACGAATGGACGCCGATTATGAAAGCGCAGGAAATGCTGGGACAGATCAAAGAATATGATAACCCTGAGTAAATAGGCAGTTTGATGATCTTCATGTTCATCAAGTAGAAATTTAGCGCTTGCTGTTGGTTTCAAAGGTTAACGTTCAGTTTTCCTTCTATTACAAAGTCAGAATAAAAAACAACAAACCCACAGCAAGGATAAGAATCATCTTCTGGGCTCTTTCTTTAATCTCAGGTGCTAGTTTTCTTTTTCTGATCACCAGTACTGCTAAGCTCAAACCAACCAATTGCAAAGCCATGCCAACGCCATTGAGCGGACCCATAGGAGCTTCTAGAAACATGAAGTAAGTATTCAAAAGTGAAAGTACACACAGTACAATACCTGTAATCCCAAACAAAAATGAGCGTTGAAGCAAAATTTTTGGAGGTTGTTCAGTCCATTTCATTTTTTCTGAAACTATAATTGGGGCGCAAGATACAAGACTTTTTTCTACCGACTCTTTATAGGTTATTTTTTGACCTTTATCTTTCCCAGTCTTTTGTCAAAATAGTTTCCTAACTCATCTACACTCAATGCATTCAGTGTCATCTTTTTAGTCAATCCTCCTTTTCGCCCAACGAGCACTCCATATTTCATGTCTGCATAACCGTCCATTTCGTGAGCATCGGGATTGATGGAGAGCATTACGCCCTGTTCCAGCGCATAGCTTACCCATCTCCAGTCCAGATCCAGTCTCCAGGGATTGGCGTTGATTTCTATGACTACATGGTTTGCTGCACAGGCATCAATAATCGCTTTATGATCTATTGGATAGCCTTGACGCCGTAGGAGTAACCTCCCGGTTGGATGGCCTAGAATAGTAGTATATGGATTTTCTATAGCGGTGATTAGTCTACTGGTCGCGCGCTTAACATCCATATTCAAAATAGAATGCACCGAGGATACGATGAAGTCAAAACTTGCCAAAACCTCATTTTCATAATCCAGCTTCCCATCAGAAAGTATGTCGCTTTCTATGCCTTTGAAGATCCTGAATGGCGCCAATTCCTTATTGAGGGAATCAATCTCCTCGTGCTGTTTCTGGATTTTTTCCACGTCCAGCCCTCCTGCGTAAAAGGCAGTCTGACTATGATCTGAAATCCCCAAATATTCATAACCCAGGTCTCTGCAGTGCTCGGCCATCTGTCTTAGACTGTGTTTGCCGTCACTGTAGGTAGAGTGATTGTGCAGGATTCCTTTTAGGTTCTCATCTTTCAGTAATTCAGGGATTTTGTTCTCCTTGGCCAAGGCGATTTCCCCAAAGCCCTCTCTGAGTTCTGCAGGGATAAACTGCAGTTCATTGACAGAGAAAAATTCAGGTTCTGTGGAGAAATTTCCTTTTCTAAGCTTCTGGGCTACCGTTTCTTTTTCGTCCACTTTGGTTTGGAGATGCAAGGCCGAGGCAGTAAAGGCCAGTTTTTTCCAGCAGAAGTCTGCTTGCTCACAGAAGTGAACCCAGACTTGTAGGTCTAGCTCCTGCAGTTGGCCGCGAAGGGTTTTGGGACCGGATTGTGCAAGGTTCCATTCAAAAGATCCGTCGGCGGTTAGAGCTGAACTGATGGAAGCCGGATTGTCTGTAGCAATGAGGAATTCAGCCTGATGGATGATTTCCATTTTCCTAGCAAAGTCACCGACCACGGCGACTTCAGCATCTTTTGCCAGAGATTCAAACTTTGCCTGAAGACCCTCAATGGTCTCCTCAATATCTGCGAAAAGCCATTTGCCCGCATTGGAAGCTGTAAATTCCAAATTAGCAATAATGGTGTTTTGGGTTTTCTCACCAAAACCTTTGATTTTGGCGACTTTTCCGGACTGGCAGGCCTCCATCAGCTCGTGGGTGGAGGTGATTCCCAGTTCTTTCCAAAGTGTTTTCACCTTTTTAGGTCCTAATCCTTTGATCTGCAAAACTTCCAAAATCCCCTCGGGAGTTTTGGCGATCAGTTCATCTAGAAGCGTAAAAGAATCCGTTTCTTTCAGTTGTCGTATAGCCTCCAGAATACTTTTTCCCACTCCGTTTATTTTGGATAATTCGCTTTCGCTAAGGGTCATAATGTCCTGATCTCCCCGCTCTAGCGCAATCAGCGCGCTTTGATAGCTGCGGATTTTAAAAGAGTTTTCATCGTGGAGTTCCATCAGCTGAATGCTGAGTTTAAGTTTTTTCAGAAGAGTCTTATGGTCCAAAATTTCCGGGTTTGAATGAATATATTCTGACAAATGTCTTGAAATAATGTTTCAATTTAGTGTGCGAAGGTTTAACTTAAAATTGAAATGTGAAAATATGGCAAGGAAAACAGGATTATCATCCGGAAAGGATGATCTGGATTCTTGCCCGGGTAGAGGTCAAAAACTTTTAACCAGAAAACCGTTATTAAAATATGAACTATTGGTTGGTCAAATCAGAGCCAAGATCTTACTCCTGGGATGATTTTGTAGCTGTACAAGAAGAAGTCTGGGATGGGGTGCGGAATTACCAGGCCCGCAATTTCCTGAAGGAAATGAAGCTGGGAGATCAGGTGTTTTTCTATCACAGTGGCAAAGAGAAAGCCATAGTGGGATTGGCAGAAGTCAGTGAGGAGCAGTTTCCTGACCCTACCCATCAGGACTGGGTGGCGGTGAAATTGAAAGTGCTGCAACCTTTGGCCAGCCCAGTTAGTTTGGCTGCTATCAAGGCTGAGGACAGGCTTGCCGAGCTTCCTATGCTGAAGCAGTCCAGGTTATCGGTGCTTCCAATGAGTAAAAGTGAATTTGACATACTATATCAAATGGGTTCATGAAAAGATACCTTCTATTTTGTTTGCTTTTTGCCCTGGCCATTCAGGCTCAGGCACAGTTGAAATTCCTGTCCAGACACGAAGTGCCTTCAGAACTCTATGATCCTGTTTTTGAAATGGTGGGGACAGAAGAAGGCGTTGTTTCTTTTCGTACTGTTCCCGAAAAGGGCCTGAATTTCAAGCAAAAGTTTCAATACTTCATTTCTGACCTAGAGCTGAAATCAGAGTCTGGCTTGATTGAGTTTCCGGTCAAGGATGGCTATCAGATGATAGGTTATGATTATTTTGAAGGGATGCTGTATGTGCTTTTTGCCAAGGGATACAACAGCATAGGAGACAAATATGTGCTTCAAATCGAACTGCATACCAAAAAGGGGCTGGAGTTTGATGTCAGTAATGTGCTTGAGATGGAGCTCACCGAGTTTTTGGTTCAGGAAAGGAAGGTGATTTTTATGGGTACTTCAGATTCCCGACCGGTATTGCAGATTTTGGATTTGGATACCAAGAGCGTACATACCTTGCAGGGGATTTATGGCAATGACACCCAAATCATGCAAATCAGGAAAATGCCAGAATCCAAGTCCCTGGAAGTCGTGCTCAGCAGAAAGGGCGTGTATAAAAACCGGGATATCCTGATCAATACCTATGACCTGAACGGGAATTTGCTTCGGGAAGTAAAAGTGGACCAGTTTGGTGAGCAAGGGCAGGGAATCATGGATGGGATGTTGGTCTCCACAGGCCAGTATCAAGAGGCTATGATCGGGGCTTTTGGGCTGGAGCGTAGAAATACCTACCAAGGCATGTACATTATGGACCTGAACGAGTTTGGGGAATACAATTTCAAGCTGTACACTCTAGAGGACTTTCCTAACTTTTACAATTACCTGGAAGGGAAATCCAGAGAAAAAAGAGAAGCGGATGTGCTGAAAGATCTGGACAAGGAGAAAACCCCGGAGATTATAAATAAATACGCCATCCGGGATATCAGACAAAAAGAAGATGCCTATTACATCTATTTTGATCAGTTTACGGTAAGCAATAACCGCTCAGGATATATACCCGGAGTAAGTTCATCTAATGGAGGATATCGCTATGACAGATGGAGCCGAATGGGTAATACCGTCATGAACGACCCTATCATGGGCACCAGGTTTCCGAGTCAGAGCTATCAGGTGGTGCCAGAATTCCGTTATCAATCCGCCCATTTTGTAAAAGTGTCCAAAGCAGGTCCTGTTCTTTGGGATAATGCCAGTACCTATAATGAGATGGTCACTACTTATCCTGAGGCTTTTGGAGAAATAGCCGTGGTTGGTGAGGAGTTTTATCACATGTTTGTAGAAAATCTCATTCTCAAACTCAGCTATTTCAACAAGGGAGAAAAGATCTTTGAAAACCTGGAATTTGAAATCAAACTCATCAATGAAAACGAAAGGATTCAGGATACCAACGTAGAAAGCCTGCGTCTCATCCATTGGTATGATAGGTATTACTTAATGTCCGGAACCCAAAAAATCCGGTATCAAGCAAACGATAGAACTGAGCAGGTTCGGGAGGTGTTTTTCCTGACCAAAATCCTCGTAGATGGGGATTTGTATCAGCCGGAAGAGCTCCCGGACTAGATTTTATTTTTATATTTACCCGCAAATCTACCCCATGCAAAAAAGGCTAGTCTTAGACGAAGGACAGATTGAGATCATACTCAGACGATTCTGTCATCAATTGATCGAAAATCATGATGATTTTGACAATACGGTGCTTCTGGGATTGCAACCTAGAGGACCCATATTGCTGGATAAAATTGTGACACTTTTAGAAGAAATATCCGGAGTGAAAGTACCTTCCGGATATTTGGATGCGACTTTTCACAGAGATGATTTCCGCAGACGTGATTTTCCGCTGAAAGCAAACGAAACCAAAATCAATTTTCTTGTAGAAGGAAAAAAAGTGATCTTGGTAGATGATGTGCTGTACAAAGGAAGGTCTGTGCGAGCCGCTATGGATGCCATGATCGCCTTTGGGAGACCCCAAAAAGTGGAATTGATGGTGCTAGTAGATCGAAAGCTCACCCGAGACTACCCCATCATGCCGGATTATTATGGCGTAAGAGTACATACGCTGGAAAGTCAGTATGTGGTGGTGGAATGGCAAAACCAAGGCCACGAAAAGGATGCAATTTGGATCACAGAGAAAGTTAAACCCTAATCATGTCGCAACTAAGTACCAAACACCTACTTGGAATCAAAAATCTCACCGAAGGAGATATACAGTTAATTCTTGATACTGCGGCTAATTTCAAAGAAGTGATCAATCGGCCGATCAAAAAAGTGCCCTCACTCCGGGATATAACCATTGCCAATGTCTTCTTTGAAAACTCTACCCGAACCCGCCTCTCATTTGAGCTGGCCGAGAAGAGGCTTTCCGCAGATGTGATCAATTTCTCCTCCGGAAATAGTTCGGTGAAAAAAGGAGAGACCCTGGTGGATACTGTCAATAATATCCTATCCATGAAAGTGGACATGGTGGTGATGCGCCATTCCAGTCCAGGTGCTCCTCATTTCCTTTCCAAAAATGTAAATGCCAATATCGTCAATGCCGGAGATGGGACACATGAGCATCCTACCCAAGCCTTGCTTGATGCATTTTCGATCAAAGAAAAACTAGGAGATGTGGCAGGGAAAAAGGTGGCAATCATAGGTGATATACTCCACTCCAGGGTGGCTTTGTCCAATATATTCTGCCTTCAGAAATTGGGCGCTGAAGTTATGGTTTGTGGACCTATCACCCTTTTGCCCAAGCATATAGAAAGTCTGGGTGTGAAAGTGGAACTTGATGTCAAAAAAGCCCTGCAATGGTGCGATGTGGCTAATGTACTCAGGATCCAACTAGAGCGGCAGCAGATCAAATACTTCCCCAGCCTGAGGGAATATTCACTTTATTACGGAATCAACAAAAAGCTTCTAAACGAGTTGGATAAGGAAATCGTAGTGATGCACCCGGGGCCTATCAATCGAGGAGTGGAACTTAGCTCAGATGTAGCGGATTCCAAGCAGGCTATTATTTTGGAGCAGGTGCAAAATGGGGTGGCGGTTCGCATGGCTGTACTTTATTTGCTAGCCGGAGCCAAAGGGTAATTACTTTGAAATTTCTACTTTGGGATTTCTGATCCACTCACTATCAATCTCACGTCTATGCTTAGCGTAACCAACTTGGTAAAAACTTATGGCAAGCAGAATGCTGTCAACGACATTTCATTTGAATTGCAAGGCGGAGAGGTAGTAGGACTGCTAGGTCCAAATGGCGCAGGGAAAAGCACCACGATGAAATGTATCGTGGGATTGCTTCGCAAGACATCCGGGGAAATCTTGATTGGAGGTGAGGATCACCTGAGTGTGGAGGCCAAGCGGCTTTTCAGTTATATCCCGGAGACACCCTATGTGTACGACCTCCTTACCGTACAGGAACACATGCAGTTTATAGCACAGGCCTATGGCATCAAAGAATGGAAAGATAAGGCCAGGGAACTGCTGGAAATCTATGAGTTGGATGATAAAGCAGACAAGCTCGGTAGGGATCTCTCCAAGGGAATGCGGCAGAAAGTATCTATTTGCTGTGCTCTATTGACCGATCCCAAAGTCTTGTTTTTTGACGAGCCTATGATAGGTCTAGATCCCAAGGCCATCAAGAATACCAAACGTATTTTCCGGGAATTAAAAGAGGCGGGCAAGACCATTTTGGTCAGTACCCACCTGATCGATAGTGTGGAGTCCATTGCGGACCGCATTATGATCTTGAAGGATGGAAATATTGTAGGAAATGACACCATAGCCAATCTGAAAATTCAGGTGGCACAGGAAGAAGGGGGCACCCTGGAAGATCTATTTTTAGAACTGACCAAAGATGAATGAAATCTCTCTGCTTTTCCGCAAGGATATACTCATCCTGATCAATAATATTAAGTTGATTTTGAAAAATCCGCTGAGGCTACTGCCGTATGCTGGGATTTTGGGGTACTTTTTCTTTATTTATTACCTCAGATTAAAGGGCAGAGATGAGGATGAAGCTCCTCAGGAAATGCCGGATATGGATGGGGTTCCCCAAGTGGATTTTGCCGTGCAGAATATAGTCGGTGCAGTGACTTTGCTAGCTTTGGTTTTGTTGATATACCAGCTTTTCCGGGCAACCAAAAACAATGTCAGCTTTTTCAAAATGGCTGATGTAAATCTGCTCTTCACCGCCCCGGTGAAGCCTGAGAATATCCTGATTTATTATATGGGAAGGTCGATTTTGCCTGCTCTGGGGGGAAGTATTCTGTTTATGGCTTACGGAGCCAGCCAGATGGCCGAGCAGTGGGAATTGACCTTTGGCAATGCCCTGTTTCTAATTCTTGGTTTTGCCTTATTCTTCTTTATGATTTCCCCGATTAAGTTTCTGGTGTACACCCTTCATACCAAATACGGTATCATGGAGTATATCCGAAATGGAGTGGTGGTTCTAGCCGTTTTACTGGGAGCTATGGTGATTATCCCAGGGATGATGGCCGATAAGTTTTGGCAAGGCATGTTTGCCTGGATCAGTTCGCCTTGGTTTGATTTCTTTCCCATGGTGGGCTGGAGCAGGGGCATTATCAGTTACCTCTCGCATGGCAATGTCATCCTTTCTTTGGCTTTTATAGTCCTGTATGGAGTAGCATATTTCATAGTGCTGAAATTGGTGATCCGCTTTGCAGGATATTACTATGAAGATGTACTGGAAGCGACTAAGTCCAACGAGGAGAAGATTGAGAAGGTACGCGGCAAAAAGCAGAGCGAAAGCTCCTTTAGCCTCAATACCAAAAAGCAGCTTGCCTTACCGGACTTTGGCACTGGTGCCAAAGCTTTTTACTGGAGAAATTACGTACACAGTTCCCGCCAGGATTACCATCCTTTATTTGGGATTTACTCCCTGATCATGGTAGGGGTGGGGGTAATTCTGGCTGGATTATCCATTTTTGATTGGTTTTCTCATTGGGTGTTTTATGGATATTTATTGATTTTGTTTTTCATCTATTTTATGGCCGGAATCGGCCGGGCAAATGTAGGAGACCTGAAGAAACCTTTTTTCATTTTGGTGCCTGCCAGTTGGTCTTCCAAGTTTTGGAATATGATCAAGCTGGATTTAGTGCAAATCAGCTTATTTGCGGCAGCACTGATTGTTCCTTCTGTGCTATTGGCGCAGCTGAATCTCATGGTCATTCCTTTGTTTCTGATTGCCGTTCCTGCGGTTTATCTGGTGGGATTTGGGATTAATTTGATCCCCCAAGTGGCTTTGGACGAGGGCTGGGACAGGAAATTGATCAAGCCTTTTATGATTGGGGGCGTATTGCTTTTTGGATTACTTCCCACCTTGGCTTTTACCATTATTGCTATAGTGGTGTCCAAGCAGTTTGTGTGGGCATTAGGGGTTGCGACCATGGGGATGTGCTTTGTGGCGGCCATTTTGCTTCACGTTAGTCTGGATGTCTTGAAGCGATTAGAGTTTAAAGAGGTTTAGGATAGCCTGCGCATTCAGAAATTGCTGGGAGGGAAACCGAATTTTATTCCGCATTAACTTTCCCAAACTCGCTTAGCCGGGAAAATTCCTTTATTTTTAAGCTGGGTTATGAACAAGTCCTTTTATCCTAAAGGCATACAGGCTTTACTCCTGCATAATTCAGGTTTCAGTTACCAAATAAGACCAACTATGATCTACAATTCCATCATTGACACCATCGGAAACACGCCGATGATCCGTTTGAATAAACTCGCCAAACACATCAAAGGAGAGGTTTTGGTGAAAGTAGAATACTTCAATCCGGGAAATTCTATGAAGGATAGAATGGCCATCAAAATGGTGGAGGATGCGGAAAAAGCCGGAATCCTCAAGCCAGGTGGTACCATCATAGAAGGGACTTCCGGTAATACGGGGATGGGCCTGGCGCTAGCTGCCGTGGCCAAAGGGTACAAGTGCATTTTCACTATGGCGGATAAGCAGTCCAAAGAGAAAATCGATATTCTAAAAGCAGTAGGTGCTGAGGTAATTGTCTGCCCTACCAATGTTTCGCCAGAGGATCCTCGTTCCTATTATTCCATTGCCAGAAAGCTAAATCAGGATATTCCGAATTCTTTTTACCCCAACCAATACGATAACTTATCCAACACCGCGGCGCATTATGAAACCACCGGGCCTGAGATTTGGGCTGATACACAAGGTAAGATCACGCATTATGCAGCAGGGGTAGGCACAGGGGGCTCTATGTGCGGGACTTCCCAATATCTCAAAGAACAAAACCCAGCCATAGTGACTGTGGGGATAGATACTTACGGATCGGTTTTCAAGAAGTACAAGGAAACAGGGGTTTTTGATGAGAAGGAGGTTTACCCATACCTCACTGAGGGGATTGGTGAGGATATACTCCCAAAGAATGTCAATTTTGACATGATAGATCACTTCGTGAAAGTAACGGACAAGGATTCTGCTGTGATGACCCGAAGACTTGCCAGAGAGGAAGGTCTATTCGTGGGCTGGTCATGTGGCTCAGCCGTTCATGGTGCTTTGGAGTGGGCCAAGGATAACCTGAAAGAAGGTGACCAGATGGTGATCATTTTGCCGGATCATGGGACCCGTTATTTGGGAAAAGTCTATAACGACGAATGGATGAGAAATCATGGTTTCCTTGAAGATAGGACCTTCTCTACCGCCAGAGATATTATTGCACAGCGCAATGGGGCCTATACATTGGTTTCTTCGCTTAAAACTGATTCTGTACGGGATGCGATTGCGCTGATGAACAAAACCAGTGTGTCTCAGATTCCTGTGATGGAAAATGACGAGGTAGTTGGCTGTCTGACAGATAATAAGCTCCTGGCAAAGATCATTGATAATCCAACTTTGAAAGACGCAAAAGTCTCTGATGTAATGGAGGATTCCATGCACTTTGTGGCCTTGGACAGTACTTTGGATGTGCTTTCTTCTATGGTGGAAAAGGAAAAGGCCGTTCTGGTACGAGATGCACAAAACCAGATTCATATCATCACCAAGCACGATATTTTAGAGGCTTTCACCAAGTAAATTGAATTAATGGATCAGCATAAAATTCACCGGATCATCGAGTCCGGAGTAGATTTTAATATCAATCAAATACTCTCCAAAGCCTGGGAGATGTTTAAAGAAAAGGCGCTTTTTCACATAGGTTTCATGGTGATTATCGTGTGTGTGCAGGCGGCTTTTGCTGAATATGCAGAAAGTTTTACACCTATTTATACCATCTTTATTTCCCCACCGCTGATCTGTGGCTTTTATATGGTAGCCAATAGGCAAAGCCAAAAGGAATACCTGGAGTTTCAGAATTTCTTTGATGGATTCAAGTATTGGTGGAATCTGGTGATTGCAAACCTGATCAGCTCGATACTGGCTGTACTTGGAATTATTCTTTTGATTGTTCCAGGTGTTTACCTGCTAGTAGGGTATATGTTCTGTTTGTTGTTTGTGATTTTTGGTGGGTTTGATTTTTGGACTTCCATGGAGCTGAGCAGAAAGCTGGTGACCACCAACTGGTGGAAATTTTTCACTTTTGGACTGGTGTTATTGGCTATGAACATTGCTGGGGTTTTGTGCCTTATTGTAGGCCTTCTGGTAAGCATTCCCATGACTTATTTGGCGGTATATGTGCTTTTCGAGGAATTGACCATTGACGCAGTACCAGAGGAAGAGCATCCTCAGGTTATATCCTGAACCTAATTATATGAAGGTGAATAGGTGTTAAATCGAAATTAGTTTTTGATCGAGAACAATTTTTTAAAATCACCCGTATTATGTTAAGGTGTTCAATTTTAAAGGCTTAACTATGGGGGTTGTATCGAGGATTCTCTGCATTTGTGTATTCTTCATTTCACTTGCAAGTTGTAAATCTTCAGACCAGCTCGCTGTGCAAACCATAGGGAAATCTGATGCATTAAAAAACTATAGGACTTTTTACTTTGTAGAAAAAGCATTGCATTCGGATGAGCTTATAGAATTCGATGCATCTTTTAAAGAGAAATTAGAGGGGATGGGATTTAAAGAAGAGGCTGAAAACCCGGATTTTTTGGTGCAATCCTTGAAAGTTTCAAAGGACTTCGTGCAGGAAGTAGGTTCCTATATCAGTGATCCTTCCAGCAGCGGGACCGTTACAACTCCAAGCGTGGGATATAGCGATTTTATTATCAATAGCTTTGAAGCCGGTAGGTTGATTTTTCTCATTCAGGACACAAAATCAAATGACATAGTATGGATGGGGGTCGGGTCAGGGATTTTTCCTAAAAAAGAGCGTGAAAAGCAGTTGCTGACGGCCCAAGCCATAGAAGCGATGCTAGCTGACTTTAAGTGATTTTTATTGAAATGTTAGAATCATCCCTTCCAGTCTGGATCTGCATTTTTCCGCCAAATTTGGCACAGCGCTGCCTGATGGCCCTGGGGGATAAATGGGAGTAGAAAAATGAATATGCACTTTGCCTGGACGGAGTAGTAAAGACCCTCTTTTCATAATTTTATCCGCTCCCAATATTGCCATAGGCAGGATAGGTATCCCTGTTTCTACAGCAAGACGGAATGCCCCGGTTTTGAATGGTAGCAGAATAGCATCACTGTCATTTCGGGTTCCCTCCGGAGCTACCGCAGCGGAGATTCCCTGGTTTAAGAAGGTGACGAGTTTAGCTATGCTTTTTCTTCGGGATTCTGCGTCGGTTCTATCGACCCAGATTGCCACCTTTCCGACTACCCATCCAAACAGGGGGATTTTGGCCAGTTCTTTTTTTCCTATGGCTCGAATTTGCTGAGGGGTGGAAATGGGGATAACTGCTGCATCCAGAAAAGAGCGATGGTTAAATATGTAAATGTAGGGTTTGTGGGGTTCAATGAATTCCTTACCGTGGATCTCATAGCGTATTCCGCTGAGGAATGACCAGGTTTTGGCCCAGACTCTGATGAAAAAGAAGGAAAGTTTACCGGCAGCAGGGCTAATGCTCACTGGGATGACTATGAACAGTCCCAATAGGAGTAGAAGCGCAAAGAAGACCAGAATGGAATAAATGGTAAAGATTACTTGTAAGATTTTCATCATTCAGTAGAATGCTTAAATTTGGGTATAAATTTAATATTAACTCTTTGCTTGCAGGAGCCTCCGAGCGTTCGGGGGCTCTGTTTTTTTATTTGCCCTGATATAGGGTGGGAAATTGAAGTAAAACCAAAAGCCTATTTGAAGGTAATTTTTCCCAGTAAATTCCTCATTTCCTAATAATTCCATACCTTTGCAGTCCGTTCGAGTGAGCGGAGTGTGCTGGGCTTGCTTAACACATTGATTTACAACTAAAAACGGTAGCCTCTTGACCCGAGGGCTATTGCTATTCAGGGTTAGCACTATTATGTCAAAACAAGAAGATTTTAACTGGGACAACTTCGAAACCAAAGGTTTTGGAGAAGGATATTCCAAAGATCAGCGCGAGCAGATGGCGGCAATGTACGAAGGTACATTGAACGAAATCACTGAGAAGGAAGTAATCAAAGGCACTATAGTAGGTGTCAATGAAAAGGACGTTATCATCAACATCGGTTTCAAATCTGATGGATTGGTTCCTCTTTCTGAATTCAGAGATCTAGAATCTATCCAGCCAGGCGATGAAGTAGAAGTATTCATCGAAGAGCAGGAAAACGCGCTGGGTCAGTTGATCCTTTCCCGTAAGAAAGCCAAAATCGTACGTGCATGGCAGGACATCGAAGATGCCCTTGAGCATGACAACGTGATCGAAGGTTTGGTAAAAAGAAGGACCAAAGGTGGTCTAATCGTAGATATCTACGGTGTAGAAGCCTTCTTGCCAGGTTCTCAGATCGACGTGAAGCCTATCAGAGATTTCGATATCTATGTAGGTAAGAAAATGGAAGTGAAAGTGGTGAAAATCAACCACGCTAACGATAACGTAGTAGTATCTCACAAAGTGTTGATCGAGAAAGATCTTGAGAAGCAGAAAGCTGAGATCCTAAACAACCTTGAGAAAGGTCAGGTATTGGAAGGTGTGATCAAGAACATGACCAACTTCGGTGTATTCATCGACCTTGGTGGTGTGGATGGTCTACTTCACATTACAGATATCTCTTGGGGACGTATCAATCATCCAGAAGAAGTATTGCAGCTTGACCAGAAAGTTCAGATTGTGGTTCTTGACTTTGATGATGACAAGAAGAGAATTTCTTTGGGTATGAAGCAGCTGACTGCTCATCCTTGGGATTCTTTGGCATCTAGCCTTGAAATCGGATCTAGAGTGAAAGGTAAGATCGTAAACGTAGCTGACTACGGTGCGTTCCTTGAGCTTGCTCCAGGTGTGGAAGGTTTGATCCACGTATCTGAAATGAGCTGGTCTCAGCATTTGAGAAACCCTGCTGACTTTGTGAAAGTAGGTGACGAAATCGAAGCTGTAGTATTGACTTTGGACAAAGATGATAGAAAAATGTCTTTGGGTATCAAGCAATTGACTGAGGATCCTTGGACTAAGAACGATATGGGTACTAAGTACGCTGTAGGTTCTAAGCACAAAGGAGTGGTAAGAAACTTGACTAACTTCGGCCTATTCCTTGAATTGGAAGAAGGTATCGACGGTTTGGTTCACGTATCTGACCTTTCTTGGACTAAGAAAATCAAGCACCCATCTGAGTTTGTGAAAGTAGGAGACGAGCTAGAAGTAGCTGTTCTTGAGCTTGACGTAGACAACAGAAGATTGGCTCTTGGTCATAAGCAGTTGGAAGAGAATCCTTGGGACACTTTCGAAGGTGTATTCCCAATCGGATCTACTCACAAGTGTACTGTAGTTTCTAAAAACGACAAAGGAGCAGTTCTTGAATTGCCTTACGGATTGGAAGGATTCGCTACAGTGAAAAACTTGGAAAAAGAAGACGGATCTCAAGTAGAGGTAGGTGAGGCTTTGGACTTCAAAGTAACCGAATTCTCTAAAGACGATAAGAGAATCGTACTTTCTCATACTGCTATGTTCAGAGAAGATGCTGCCGCTGCTGCTAAGCCGGCCAAGAAAGATGCGAAGAAGAAGTCTGATTCAGGATCTTCAACTTCTGCTCCAGCTGAGAAGTCTACCCTAGGTGACTTGGATGCCTTGACTCAATTGAAAGAGCAAATGGAAGGAAAGAAGTAAGACCTTAGATTCTAGAAATTAGAATCAATACTTACTTATTATAATGGAAACGCCGGCTGAGAAGTCGGCGTTTTTTTGTTTTTAACCACAGAGTACACAGAGGTCACGCAGAGGGCGCTGTCACTATTTGTTGTCCTGCTTCTCCAAAAGCTGGACTTATGTCTTTTTCTTGATTGGCAGCTTTTATTACATTATCGTTCCAGAGGAACGACTGGTTGGTAGCCGGAGATTAGCAATATGTAGTTATGGTTCCATCGGAACGTTTGGTAGTTTTTTGTTAACCGCCGAGATCGTGAAGGTTACGCGGAGAGCGCAGTTGTTGATTAGTTGTCCTGCTTCTCCAGAAGCAGGACTGGTTTTTGAAAAACGTTGATACGCAACCTTTGAATTTGATTGTAGCATTTCAGTTCTTACTTCCGTCTTGGCTAAACTATTTTTATCATTAATTTCGATCCTATGAAAAATATATTGCTACTAGCTTGTTTTTTATCCTCCAGTTTTTCGATTCTAAAGTTGTCCTGCTTCTCCAGAAGCTGGACTTTAGTTTAGGAAGGGAAAGATGGGGCGTGAGTTGTAGCACTTTCTTCCTTATTCCCGTATTGGCTTAACTAGTTTTATCATTAAATTCGATTGTATGAAAAGTGCACTTTTACTATCATTCATTCTTTTAATAAGTCTTTCGGTTACCGCACAATCTGGGTTAGAGGTGCGTGGCTATTTTGGCGTTTCTGGAGCACAGATCAATTGGAACAAGGATCTCGATGGAGCCAGTTCTGCGGATATTGAGAGTTTAATAGAGGTAGGTGTTTTACTGTCGAAAAGTATTACTGAGAAAATCGCACTCACGGGAGGGGTGAATTATGGCTTTGCACAGGTAAGTTACTATCCTAATATTCCTTCCTGCGTTAATTGTCTCAGCATCGCTTATAATCATAATCCTGATTTTAAAATGCTCTCTATCCCTGTTTACGCTGAATATAAATTCGGGAAATTATTTTACGCAGCAGCCGGACCCATCGTAGATATTCAGCTATCTGAGGGGAATAATTTTTCTGATCAGAGTGGGCTTGGGTATTTGGTCGGAGTTGGGGCCAAATTGCAAACCGAAAAACTTTCCTTCTCCATTTTCCCCAATTACAAAAGGCATAATGTCATTCCTTTTGAGGAGCTGGGCAATTACAAACAAATTTTGCAAGAGCTGGGCGTTCAGCTTGGTGTAGGATTTAGTTTCTGAAATTCCTTTCCTTGTAACTGTAGGCTATTGAAACCTGCGTTTCGACTTACTTAATGATATGTTGCTTGGCTGCTTGCTGTAATGCAGTCCTGCGTACCGGACCTGTACACATCAAGGTAAGTCCGAAATCACTAAGAAATGAAAGTGGGATAAAAGCAAAAAAGCATCCCGTATTCGGGATGCTTTTATTGAGGTCGAGAGCGGATTCGAACCGCTGTACAAGGTTTTGCAGACCTCTGCCTAGCCACTCGGCCACTCGACCAATTCAGAATTGGAATGCAAATGTAGTTATATTCGAATACCAAGCAAAAAAGCAGCCCATTATTTTATGGATTAAATTATTTTTTGATCTTAGAATTGAAGTCATTTCAATATTCATCCAGCTTCCATGAAGGGATATTAGCCCCCCTTGCAAAAGGTTGCAAAATACATTCTATTTATAAAGGTTCTAAATTAATCAAACCTTGATTTTTTAATTATAATTAACTGAATAGCAATTATATAGGGCTTTAAAGCATTCTAGCTGCGCTCAATGACCACCTGTCAAGTCGTGTTTGAAAAATAGGCTTCGGGTAGTACCTTTGCAGGGGTTATATAAAACCGCATAAACTATTTAATTAGCTATAATATGTTATCCAAACGCTCGTTAGTAGGGGTTCGATTGAATTTCCACACACTGGCAGTGCTGTTTTTCATGCTGATCGGGACGCAGGCTTTTGCCGTAGATCCAGAGGTTGATGGCAGCGACGAAGCAGTAGCAGCAGGTAAGGCTGTGTTCAATGCGAATTGTAAAACATGCCACCAATTAGATTCCAAGTTAGTAGGTCCGGCATTGAGAGGTGTATCCGATAGAAGAGAAATCTCTTGGATCAAGGCCTTCATCAAGAATTCTACCGTTTTGATTGCTTCAGGAGATAAGCAGGCAAATGAAATCTATGATGAATATAATCTTCAGATGCCTCAGCACGAATTTTTGAGTGATGATGAACTGAACAATCTGATTTCTTACATCGAGTATGGAGACGTAGCAGATCCGGCAGCTGAAGCTGCAGCCGCAGGTGCTGATGGTGCCGCTGCGAGCGGCGCTGGCGGAGGTATTCCTGATGAGTATCTTACAGTAATCCTTGTGGTTTTGGTAGTGGTTCTTCTACTCATTCTAGTAGTATTGGGATTGATTATCTCTGTACTGAGCAAGTACCTCAACAAGCAGGAGCTGGATGAAGATGACAAGGAGTTTGTTTCCCAGAAATTCAACCTGGGTAAAATCATAAAAAGTGATGGCTTTGTGCTGATTGTCACTGCCTTAGTAGTGGCTTTGGTGGCCAAGACAGCTTTGGACGGGCTCTTCTCAGTAGGGGTGCAGCAGGGATATGCTCCTAAGCAGCCTATAGCTTATTCTCACGCATTGCACGCGGGTACACTTGAAATAGAATGTCAGTACTGTCATACCGGCGTGGAGATCGGAAGATCTGCTAATATCCCTTCACCAAATATTTGTATGAACTGCCACACGCATGTGCAGAATGTACAGGGTAAAGAAGGGGTTTCCCCGGAAATCCAGAAAATCTACGATGCGGTAGATAACAATAAGCCGATTGAGTGGGTGAGGGTTCACAACCTTCCTGACCTTGCTTATTTCAACCACTCCCAGCACGTGGTAGTGGGTGAGATTGAGTGTCAGACCTGCCACGGCCCTATACAGGAAATGGAAGTAGTTGGTCAGCACAGTGCACTGACCATGGGTTGGTGTATTGACTGTCACAGAGAGACAGAGATTACCACCAAGGGTAATGCCTACTACGATAAGCTGGTGCAGATTCACACTGACTCCAAAGATGCCCTGAAAGTGAAGGACATCGGAGGTTTGGAGTGCGCTAAGTGCCACTATTAATTTATTCTTTTCGCAAATTCATTCTTATATCATAAAATGAAGGAAAATAAAAAAACATACTGGAAAGGGCTTGAGCAGCTCAACAACGATCCAGAGTTTGTAAAGAACGCAGACAGGGAATTCCCTGAGCTTCCTTCCACACTCAATGAGGACGGCAATGCTTCCAGAAGAGACTTTCTGAAGGTGATGGGATTCAGCTTGGCAGCAGCATCTTTAGCGGCCTGTGAGGCTCCTATCCGAAAAGCTATTCCATATGTGAATAAGCCGGTGGATGTGAACCCTTCCATTCCTAATTATTACGCTTCCAGTTATTTCTCTGGTGGGGAATACGCTTCTGTAGTGGTGAAAACCCGCGAAGGCCGACCTATCAAAGTGGATGGAAACACCCTTTCTCCAGTTACCAAAGGGGGAACCAGCGCAATTGTAGAAGCTTCTGTTCTTTCCTTATATGACAAAGAAAGATTAACCGGGCCTTACGTAGGTGGTCAAAAGTCTGATTGGGCTACGCTTGATGCAGAAGTGACCGCTAAGTTAAAGGCAGCAGGAAATGTCAAACTGGTAACGAATACTATTCTTTCTCCTTCTACAGAAAAGGCCATTCAGGCACTTTCTGAGTCATTGGGTGGAGTAGAGGTAGTGACTTACGATACTTCTTCCGCTTACGGAATCACCCGTGCCAATGAACTTTACTACGGTCAGGCTATCCTTCCTACTTATAGATTTGACAAGGCTGAAACCATCGTGAGTTTCGGTGCTGACTTCTTGGGGACTTGGATTGCACCGATTGAATATGCCAAGCAATATGGTGTAGGTAGAAAAGTGACCAAGGAAAAACCTGAAATGTCCAGACATTATCAGTTTGAATCCAACATGACGCTTTCAGGAGCCAACGCGGATTACCGCACTCCTATTAAAGCTTCTCAGAGTGGTCTGGCCATTTTGGGGCTATATAACTTATTGGCTAAAAAAGCCGGTGCAGCATCGGTAACAGCTTCAGCTGTGGAAGTGGCTCATCTAGCTAAGGCCGCTGATGATCTTTGGGCTAAAAGAGGCAAGTCACTGGTAGTGTCTGGTTCGAATGACCCAAATGTTCAGATTCTCATCAATGCAATCAATGAGTTGCTAGGAAACACAGGTACTACCATAGACCTAGTGAAGTCCAGCAATTATAAAAAAGGGAATGACCGTGCGATGAACCAATTCATCGCAGACCTTGCCGGAGGCAAAGTAGGTGGAGTGATCTTCTACAACTGTAACCCGGTATATGATCATGCACAGGGAGTAGCTCTGGGACAGAATATTGCGAAAGCAAAAGTGTCTGTGTCTACTAATCTCACCATGGACGAAACTGCTTCCTTGGTACAGTATGTAGCTCCGGACCATCACTACTTGGAGTCTTGGAATGATTTCAATCCTCAAGTAGGAGAGTTCAGCTTATCCCAGCCAGCTATTTCTCCATTGTTTGATACCCGTCAGGCTCAGGATTCATTCCTAAGCTGGTCCGGATCAGACACGAATTATTATGATTTCCTTCAGTCCAACTGGCAGCCTTTCTTCGCTGGACAGACAGAAACTGCTAATTTCCAGGAGTTTTGGGACAAAGCACTTTATAATGGATTCTATTCTTCACCTGTATCTACTGAAAGCAGCGTAGCTGTAGTCGGGGATGTGAGCAGTGCAGCTGCTGCTGTAAACAAGGCATATTCTGCCACTGGTGAAGGAGCTGAATTGGTGATCTATCAGAAGATAGGTTTGGGAGACGGAACCTATGCCAATAACCCTTGGCTTCAGGAAATGTCTGACCCTATCACCAAAGCTACTTGGGACAATTACCTGACAGTTTCTCAGAAATGGGCAAACGATAATGGGGTGAAAATGTCTGAGGAGCATACTACCAAAGCTTCTGTTTCTGTAAATGGCAAGTCTCTGATCGTCCCTATCCTGATCCAGCCTGGACAGGCAGAAGGTACTTTCGGATTGGCACTAGGCTATGGTAGAACCAAAGCTGGTCGTGTAGGTAATGGTGTGGGAGTAAATGCTTATACTTTATTAGACATCACAAAAGGTTATGTGAGCACAGACTTGACTTTTGGAGTAGAAGTTCAGGCTACCGGAGATGCTTACAAAATCGCACGTACGCAAACGCACCAGACCTTCATGGGACGTGAAAACGTGATCCAGGAAGCTACACTGGGAGAATATAAGGAAGACGCTTCGGCAGGAAGATATAAGCCCGAAATCTATAAGGATGGGGAATTTGTAAAACCATCCAAGATTTCGCTTTGGTCAGGACACAAGTATTCTCAGCACCACTGGGGCTTGGCCATCGATATGAACTCCTGTATTGGCTGTGGAGCCTGTACTGTTGCCTGTCAGGTTGAAAACAACGTGGCAGTAGTAGGAAAGCAGGAAGTGTTGAATAGAAGAGAAATGGCCTGGATCCGAATTGACCGCTATTATTCTTCCGATGCTCCAGCAGATGACTTGAGTGGAATGGAAGTAGCGGCTCAGAATCCTGAGGTGACCTTCCAGCCTATGATGTGTCAGCAGTGTAACAACGCTCCATGTGAGACGGTTTGTCCTGTAGCAGCTACTACCCACTCTTCTGAGGGGCTAAACCAAATGACTTATAACAGATGTATAGGTACCAGGTATTGTGCCAACAACTGCCCGTATAAAGTACGTAGATTCAACTGGTTTAAATATCACGACAACAAGGATTTTGCCGGAGTTAACGTCGCACAGAACGATGATTTGGGCAAGATGGTACTGAATCCAGATGTAACTGTAAGGGCACGTGGTGTAATGGAAAAATGCTCCATGTGTGTGCAGAGAATCCAAGCTGGCAAACTAGAGGCTAAGCGTGAGAAGCGTAAAGTGAAGGATGGAGATATCAATGTGGCTTGTGCGGTAGCTTGCTCCACTGACGCTTTGGTATTCGGTGATCTCAATGATCCTAACAGTAGAGTTTCTAAGATGCTGAAAATCGAAGAAACCGACTCTGCTACCAAGGAGGTAAATGAGGAAAGAGCTTACCATGTATTGGAAGAGATCAACGTAAGTCCAAACATTTGGTACTTTACCAAAATCAGAAATAAAGACAAAAACGAAGCGTAATCAAAAATTATTAAACTATGCAGGTTACTTCATCCGTACGCGAGCCGTTAGTTACCGGGGGGAAATCCTACCATGACGTGACACATGACGTGGCACGCCATGTAGAAGCGAAGCCAAATATCAGATGGTTTCTGGCTTTTCTTACCTCAGCAGGTGTCCTGGCTATTGGATCTATAGCCGTTATTGCCACCGTTTGGGAAGGAATAGGTATGTGGGGTCTGAACAAGACTGTCGGCTGGGCTTGGGATATCACCAACTTCGTTTGGTGGGTAGGTATCGGTCACGCCGGTACACTTATTTCAGCAGTATTGTTACTTTTCAGACAGAAGTGGAGAACATCCATCAACAGGGCTGCAGAAGCGATGACCATCTTTGCGGTTATCTGTGCAGCGATGTTCCCGGTTTTGCACATGGGACGCCCTTGGTTGGGAGCCTATTGGGCGCTTCCACTACCTAACGTCTTTGGTTCGCTTTGGGTAAACTTTAATTCACCGCTTCTTTGGGACGTTTTTGCGATCTCTACTTATTTCTCAGTATCCCTGGTGTTCTGGTATATAGGTTTGATCCCGGATTTCGCTACGATAAGAGATAGAGCTACTGGCCTTAGAAAAATCATTTACGGAGCACTTTCATTTGGTTGGGATGGCGCAGCCAAGGCTTGGAGCAGATACGAGTCAGTTTCCTTGATTTTGGCAGGTTTGGCTACTCCTCTGGTACTTTCTGTACACACCATTGTATCCATGGACTTTGCTACTTCGGTAATCCCGGGTTGGCATACCACGATCTTCCCTCCATACTTTGTGGCAGGTGCGATTTTCTCTGGTTTTGCCATGGTATTGACCTTGATGATCATTACCAGAAAGGTGTACAAACTGGAGGATTACATCACTATGGGGCACATTGAGTTGATGAATATAGTAATCATCATCACCGGGTCTATTGTGGGTATTGCCTATATCACTGAGTTTTTCATTGCCTGGTATTCTGGTGTAGAAGCAGAGCAGTATGCTTTCATCAACAGAGCTACAGGGCCTTACTGGTGGGCGTACTGGTCTATGATGACCTGTAATGTGATCTCCCCACAGCTATTCTGGTTCAAGAAAATCCGTACTTCCATCGTCGCTACGTTTGCATTGTCTATAGTAGTGAACATCGGGATGTGGTTTGAGCGATTTGTAATTATTGTGACTTCTCTTCACAGAGATTTCCTCCCATCTTCTTGGGCGATGTTCTACCCTACCTGGGCTGATGTGGGAGTTTACCTTTTCACCTTCGGCTTGTTCTTCACTTTGTTCTTCTTATTTGCCAAATTCTTCCCGGTAATCAACATGGCTGAAGTAAAATCTGTATTGAAGTCTTCATCTGATAATGTGAAAAAATAATCATGGAAAAAGATACACATTTTGTAATGGGAGTGTACGAGGACGAAGACGTATTACTCCACGCGATCCAAGAGGTAAGATCCTCTGGTGTTAAAATTCATGAGGTGTACTCACCTTATCCGGTGCACGGCATAGACGATTACCTGGGTTACAAAAGAAGTAAGTTGCCGATTGCAGCTTTCTTGTTTGGACTGCTAGGTACCTGTCTGGCTTTGACTATGCAGTTTTACATGCTGAAGTTTGACTGGCCTATGATTATTGGTGGTAAAGACCATGCTGCGTTCCCGGATTTTATCCCTGTGACTTTCGAATTGACAGTATTGCTGGCATCATTTGGCATGGTGGGAGTATTCATGGTGAGCACTAACTTGAAGCCTTGGGCTCAGCCCAGAATCATGGACATCAGAATTACTGATGACAAGCATGTGCTGGCAGTGGATATTGCAAATAATTCGGCTATTGAACTTTCAAAAATCGAGGAGATTTTGAAGGCTTCAGGAGCTTCTGAGGTTAATAAAAAAAGTTTTGAATAGTAAATCTGGAAAAATGAAGATTGCTAAAACACTAAGTATTTTAGGGATTGCAGTGGCAGGGATTACCCTGGCTGGCTGTAGAGCCGGAGGAGAAAATCAAGGCTTGGAATATGCGCCCCAGATGTATCACTCTGTAGCCTACGAACCTTTAACACAGATTCAGGATGCTGAGACCAAGGGAGACTTGATCTCTACCAGAGAAGATGGTAAGGGGGAATACTTCAACAGTAACGTGCACAATCCCCATGGGATGAATATGAGGGAGCCTGCTCCTAACACAGTCCCAAGAAATAAAAACGGATACCTTCCTTATCGGTACAAGGCTTTCGAAATAGAAGAAGCAGGTGCTGCCATGAAAAATCCAATCAAACTGGATGATGCAGTTGTAGACGAGGGGAAGAGATTGTATCAATTGTATTGTACTCCTTGTCATGGTGCAGGTGGACAAGGTGATGGCCCTGTAGGAAATATTATAGGTGGTGTAGCTAACCTTACAGGTGGCGCCTACACCGGACTTTCCGAAGGACATATTTTCCACGTAATCACCAAAGGTAAAGGAAGAATGGGGGCTCATGGTTCTCAGATCACTCCAGAAAACAGATGGAAAATTGTTCACTATGTGAAACAAGAACTCCAGGGTGGTCAAAATGCTGACAATGCTGTAGCAGAAGCAGTAGTAGATCAAGAAACACAAGTAGAAACTCCAGCTAATTAACTATGGCTCACGACGTACAACATTACAATCTGGATCAAAAATTTGATTTTACAGGCGCTCTAAAAAAGACTGTGTTTACAGTATTGGGTATAGGCGCAGTATTATTAGTCATTGGCATAATCATGTCCATGTTTGGAGGACACCATGAAGGAGCCGCAGAAGCTGAAGGTCATGCGTTTCATTGGTATGAGCGCCTTTATGCTAACCTATGGATCAACAACGTGTACTTTACCGGCATAGCCATAGTAGGTGTTTTCTTCTTCGCAATTCAATATGCTGCCCAAGCAGGTTGGTCTACCGCCATACTTCGGGTGATGCTTTCTATGGGAAGCTGGTTGCCTATAGCTGGAGTTTTACTTATTGCCACTTTCTTCGTAGCAAATCATAGTTTATTCCACTGGACCCACAGTTATTTATTTGATACTACCTCTCCAGAATACGATTCTATTATTGACGGTAAAGGAGCTTTCTTTTACTGGCCAATGGAGAAAGGGACTTTCCCAGTATTCTATATTGTGAGAATGTTCCTGTTCTTTGGTTTCTGGGTCTTCTTTTTCAAGAAATTCCAGCAGTTCACTTATAATGAAGATCAAATTGGTGGAACTGCCACTTGGTATAAATTGAGAAGCTGGTCAGCATACTTCCTAGTATTCTTTGCTGTGTCTTCTTCTATTGCAGCTTGGGACTGGGTGATGTCTATTGACACACACTGGTTCTCTACCTTATTTGGTTGGTATGTATTCTCCTCATGGTTTGTGTCAGGGCTAGCAGTAATCACCCTGCTTACCATTTTCTTAAAGGGGCTAGGCTACCTGGAAATGGTCAATGAAAATCACGTTCATGACCTAGGTAAATTTGTATTTGGATTTACGATCTTCTGGACTTACCTCTGGTTCTCTCAGTTCTTATTGATCTACTATGCGAATATTCCTGAGGAATCAGTGTATTTCGTGGAGAGACTTACCAGTGATATCTATGGACCATACATTTTTGTAAACCTTGCGATCAATTTCGTGTTACCATTCTTGTTACTGATGACAAGAGACTCTAAGAGACATGGTGTTTTCTTGAAGCTGGTATGTACACTGATCGTGGTAGGCCACTGGGTGGATTTCTTCCTGATGGTTCAGCCTGGTACATTAGGACACAATGGTGGAGTTGGTCTAATGGAAGTAGGAATGTTCCTGGTATATGGAGCTTCATTTATATTTGTTGTTCTTACTGCATTGGCTAAGGGGAATCTGATTCCTAAGAACCACCCAATGCTAGAGGAGAGTTATCATCATCATATTTAATAACAGCCGAAATAATTAAGGTATGTACGGATTTCTGATTGGAGTAGGGGTTCTATTGTTGCTATCCATCATCTGGATGGTTTATAGAATCCAAACCTTAGTCTCTGTAGTAAAAGGATCGGATAAGAAGATCGCTTCAGGGAGCAATAAGGTGAATGCGATTTTATTTATTGTGTTCTTGCTAGGAGCTGGAGCTTTGATGTTCTGGTATTCTATTAAGGAGTTTGATAACTATCAGCTGCCTATCGCTTCAGAGCATGGGGCGGTGACAGACAAATTGTTCTGGATTTCCATGGCTGTGACTGGGGTTGTTTTCTTGATTACTCATGTGTTGTTGTTCATTTTCCCATATAAGTATCAATACAAGGAAGATAGAAAAGCGACTTTCTACCCGGACAACAATAAACTAGAGGTGATGTGGACTGTAGTGCCTGCGATTGTACTAGCTGGACTGGTTATATCCGGATGGATGGCCTGGTCTGATATTACAGAACCAGCTCCTGAAAATGCACATGTAGTTGAGATCATGGGATATCAGTTTGCTTGGGAAGCCAGGTATCCTGGTAAGGATAAGGTTTTGGGTGATTATGATTATAGGTTGATTTCAGCTACCAATTCGGGTGGTGTTGATTATACCGATAAGAATGCCCTAGATGACTTTCCTGCACAGGTTATAGTAATCCCAAAAGGAGAACCGGTTCTTTTCAAAATCAGAGCTCGGGATGTATTGCACTCTGTGTTTGCTCCTCATATGAGATTGAAAATGGATGCCGTTCCGGGTATGCCTACCCGTTTCTGGTTTGTTCCTACCAAAACTACTGCAGAAATGCGTGAAGAGACTGGTAATCCTGAATTCGAGTACGAAATCGCTTGTACGGAGATTTGTGGACGTGGTCATTTCGGTATGAGAAAAGTAATTGAGGTTGTAGAACCTGAAGAGTACCAGAAATGGTTTGCATCGCAAAAATCTTTCATCGAAATGAATCCTGCACTTGCTGAAGGACTACAAGGAGATGTGAAAGAGGTTGCTGAGGTTCAATTAAGCGAAAAGTAATAAACAAAATTATAGATTATGTCTACCGCATCTGTCGCACATCATGACGCAGCCCACGATCATCATGATCATGAGCATCATGATAATTTTGTAACAAAATACATCTTCTCTACTGATCATAAAATGATCGCCAAGCAATACCTGGTAACAGGTATGTTCTGGGCACTGATCGGTGGATTCCTATCTATCCTATTTAGACTTCAATTGGGTTTTCCAGATATGGATATGTCCTTTTTGAGACCATTACTGGGTGGATGGATCGATGAAACAGGTAAGTTGGACCCTACCTTTTACCTGGCATTAGTCACTATGCACGGTACCATCATGGTATTCTTTGTATTGACTGCAGGTTTGAGTGGTACCTTTTCTAACCTCTTGATTCCGCTTCAGATTGGAGCTAGAGATATGGCCTCAGGATTTATGAACATGCTTTCTTATTGGCTGTTCTTCCTTTCTGGAGTGATCATGTTTATTTCTCTTTTCTTGAAAACCGGCCCTGCCGGTGGTGGATGGGTAGTTTACCCTCCTCTATCTGCCCTGGAGCAGGCGATTCCAGGCTCAGGTTTGGGGATGACCTTGTGGTTGATTGCCATGACTTTCTTTATTGCTTCCTCCTTAATGGGGGGGATCAATTATATCACGACCGTCATTAACCTTCGTACCAAAGGAATGTCCTTTTCAAAACTTCCTTTGACCATATGGGCTTTCTTCCTAACTGCAGTGATCGGCTTGTTATCCTTCCCGGTTTTATTTGCAGCAGCACTATTGTTGGTGTTTGATAGAAGCTTTGGAACTTCCTTCTACCTTTCTGATATCTATATCAATGGTGAAGCACTTCCAAATACTGGAGGTAGCCCGGTATTGTACCAGCACTTGTTCTGGTTCCTAGGCCACCCAGAAGTATATATCGTTTTGATACCGGCACTAGGTATCACTTCTGAAGTAATCGCTACGAATTCTAGAAAACCGATTTTCGGATACAAGGCCATGATCGTGTCTATGTTGGGTATTACTGTTTTATCCTTCGTAGTATGGGCACACCACATGTTTGTGTCGGGTATGAACCCATTCTTGGGATCTATCTTCATGTTCCTGACTTTGATTATTGCGGTGCCTTCTGCGGTAAAAGTCTTCAACTACCTGACCACACTTTGGAGGGGTAACCTGATCTTTACCCCTGCGATGTTGTTCTCTATTGGCCTGGTATCGTTCTTTATCTCTGGTGGTTTGACAGGTATTTTCCTGGGTAACTCTGCAATTGATATCCAACTTCACGATACTTACTTTGTGGTAGCTCACTTCCACCTAGTAATGGGATCAGCCTCATTCTTTGGAATGTTGGCGGGTGTTTACCATTGGTTCCCAAAGATGTTCGGTCGAATGATGGATGCGAAGCTAGGATACCTTCACTTCTGGTTGACATTTGTGGGTGTTTACATGGTATTCTTCCCAATGCACTATATAGGTATAGCTGGATTTCCTAGAAGATATTACACTTGGACTAGCTTTGAGTTCACTAACATGTACACTGATTTGAACATGTTTGTATCTGTAGCTGCTATCATCACATTTGCTGCTCAGTTTATCTTTTTGTTTAACTTCTTCTACTCTATGTATAGAGGTAAGAAAGCGAGCAAAAACCCGTGGAGATCAACCACACTGGAGTGGACTACACCGGTTAATCCTGGACATGGTAACTGGCCTGGAGAGATCCCAGCAGTATATAGATGGGCTTATGATTACTCTAAGCCTGGAGCAGAGGAAGATTTCATTCCTCAGACTGTTCCTCTATCAGCTACACCAGAATCTAACCTTCCGCATGAGCAAGAATTGGTGAAAACCGAACTGGAGATTATGAAGGAGGAAGAAGAGGTTTTGGCAGCAAATGAAGCAAAACACTAAACATGCAGTAAGTAGCTTTCGCCGTGTGAGTTTGATCACGGTGATAGCTGTTTATATCCTGATATTAATAGGAGGTATAGTACGTAGCACAGGGTCAGGAATGGGTTGTCCAGACTGGCCAAAGTGCTTTGGGAGTGTGATTCCACCTACCAGCGTTGACCAACTTCCTAAGAATTACCAGGAGATTTACTTAGAGAAAAGACTGGCTAAGAATGAACGATTCGTAGCTACACTTGAAAAGCTGGGGTTTACTGAGAAGGCAGAAGAAATAGCCAATGATAAATCTATCCTAATCGAAGAGGAATTCAATCCTGTTAAAACTTGGATTGAGTATCTCAACCGACTGGCTGGTGTTGTAATTGGCTTCTTGATTATTCTGACAGTTTGGAAATCATTCCCGCTATGGAAAACCGATAAATGCTTACCCATTGTATCTGTTTTTAGTCTAGTGCTTGTGATTTTCATCGGTTGGATTGGATCTATAGTCGTATCGACAAATCTTCTTCACTGGATGATTACAGTTCATATGATCCTAGCGCTACTATTGGTTTCGCTGCTGATATATGTCTATCATAGATCAGGCAGGTTGCAGGCAAGAAAGGGCGTGAAGATGGATGTGCCGGGCAAGGTGGAAGTACTGCTGTTGATTGGTACACTACTAATGTTTGTACAAGTTGTGCTGGGAACTCAAGTTCGGGAGCAGATCGACATCATTTCTGATTCACTTGGAAATATGCTTCGGGAGGAATGGGTTGGACGCGTAGGGGTTGATTTCCTAATTCACCGGTCCTTCTCCCTAGTATTGCTAGGTATTCATGTCTTGTATTTCTTTTGGGCGTTTAAGTACACCCTCAGAAGGTCTCAAGTAAATCTTTGGTCTCAGGTCTTAATGATTCTGATCATATTGGAAATAGCTACAGGAATGGCAATGGCATACTTTGGTATCCCTGCTTTTCTCCAGCCTATCCATTTATTAGTAGGTTCATTGATTATCGGGGTGCAGGTCCTCTTGCTTCTTGAAATCAGGGAACACAAGCAATTTCGATTAAATACCAATTAATCATGAGGACAGTTGAATTAACTGACCATATCCATACTCGATGGAGTAGTAGAATCAAATCGTACTCGGAGTTGATCAAGCTTAGGCTATCCGCTTTTGTTACGCTTTCTGCGGCTTTTGGCTATATACTCGGCGATCGTGGAGTGAATTTTGGCTGGGCAGGATTTGTAGGTTTGGTTTTAGGCGGCTTTTTGATCAGCGGTGCTTCCTGTGCTGCTAATGAGATCATGGAGCGGGATTTGGACAAGCTGATGAAGCGTACCCAAAACCGTCCGCTTCCCCTTCAGACAATTTCTGTAAAAGAAGCTTATTGGTTTACGAGCATAGTAGCTATTATAGGAGTTATGCTTCTTTGGGTTTTCACCAATCCATTGACCACAGGGCTAGGGGTGCTGAGCATGATACTGTATGCATTTGTCTATACTCCGATGAAGAGAGTGGGGCCTATCGCAGTATTTGTTGGAGCCATTCCTGGGGCATTGCCTCCATTGCTGGGTTGGACTGCAGCTACAGGAACCATTACTTATGAAGCTTTAATCATCTTTGGGATTCAGTTTATCTGGCAGTTTCCTCACTTTTGGGCTATTGCCTGGGTAAGTGATGAGGATTATAAGGCTGCCGGCTTTAAATTATTGCCTAGTGGTGGGGCCAAGGATTTGAATACGGCTATTCAAATCATGATTTACACCTTATTCTTGTTGCCGCTTGGCTTATTGCCAAGTTACTTTGGGCTTACGGGAATGACCTCAGGAATAGTAGCAACGGTTTGCGGAGTTTTATTCTTAGCTCAGACATTTTCACTGATGAGAGATTGCTCGCGCAAATCAGCATTAAAAATCATGTTCGGTTCATTCCTTTACTTGCCGATAGTTCAAATTGCATATTTACTGGATAAACTACCCTAAACTATGGAGAAGGAATTGAAGTATGTAGATGTGGTAGAGCAGCCCATTGCCATGCACCCGAAGAAGTTTGCCTTATGGCTTTTCTTGGTGACAGTGGTGATGATATTTGCGGCATTGACAAGTGCTTATATCGTACGTCAATCTGAAGGGAATTGGTTGGAATATGACCTACCTTCGATTTTCTGGTATACTTCAGGAATAGTAATCCTGAGTAGTGTTTGCTTACAGGTGGCTTACGCCGCTGCCAAAAAGGATAATCTCGCCGGGTTAAGGTTGGGAATTACGCTAGCTGTAGTGCTAGGGATAGCTTTCTTGGTAGGGCAGTGGTACAGTTGGGTTGCTTTGGTAGACAGGAATGTGTTTTTCGTAGGGAATCCTGCGGGCTCTTTTCTTTACGTTTTTACCGGACTTCATGCCGTACACTTAATCAGTGGTGTGATATTTCTGATTATTGTATTAATTTCGACTTTCAGATATAAGGTCCATTCCCAATCTATGGATACATTGGAGATGGCGACTACCTATTGGCATTTTCTTGCTGCACTGTGGTTATATCTGTTTATGTTTTTGCTTTTGAATCATTAAAATTAACTAAGTACAAATCAATATCTTATGTCTGCGCATTCTACTGCTATAGGAGTAAGCTCGAAAAGAGGCGTTTGGGATGGAGGTAACGAACCTCTCAAAGCCAGCTATGGAAAACTAATGATGTGGTTTTTCCTGCTTTCGGATATCTTCACTTTTGCCGCCTTTTTGATCACTTATTTAGCGATTCGGGTAAGTTACCCTGCCTATGATGGACCACTTACGGACTTTGTAGGATCCAATGAATATTGGCCTATTCCGGAATTGGTTTTTGATGCCATTCCTCTAGTACATGGTGTGCATGCACCTTTGGTGTTTGTGGGAATCATGACCTTTATTTTGATTGCCAGCTCGGTGACTATGGTATTGGCTGTGGAAGCAGGACATAGAAATGACCGCGATGATGTGGTCAAATGGATGCTTTGGACCCTGCTTGGAGGGATCACTTTCCTTAGCTGTCAGGCATGGGAGTGGAGTCACTTCATCCATGGTTCTGACGCAGGCACAGTTCTGACCTATGTAAATGATTTAGGTCGCACAGTCACTGAAACTGTATTTGGAGCAAACCTACTGGTTAATGAATACGGTCCAGCCTCTTTTGCTAACCTATTCTTCTTCATTACTGGATTCCATGGATTCCACGTGACTATAGGGGTAATCTTGTTGTTCCTTTGTTTCTATCAAGCTGCTGTTGGCGTTTATGACCGTAGAGGTCACTATGAGATGGTAGAGAAAATCGGACTTTACTGGCACTTTGTAGACTTGGTATGGGTCTTTGTATTTACCCTTTTCTATCTGATCTAAGCTTTAAAAAACTGAATTATGGATATTCAAGAAAATAAATCTACGCTCACGGTTGTCCCTAAGAACAACCAGAAGATCAAGAAAATCTGGAAGACAGCTCTAATTCTCCTTTTGATTACAGCTGCTGAGTTTGTGATGGCATTTACCATGCCTAGGGGGATAATACTTTACCTGCTGTTTATGGGGTTAACTGTATGGAAAGCAAAATATATCATGATGGAGTTCATGCACCTTGGTGACGAGGTGAAGCCTTTGATTTATTCCATTTTGGTTCCTTGTGTATTTCTGTTCTGGCTGATCATTGTCTTGATCAAAGAAGGTTCAGACATATTTAACCTCCGCTGGTTTTAACCGGTTTTTTACAGGCAAAAAGAAATTTAGGTTGAAGTGGCACACTTCAACCTTCTTTTTTGTTAATCAACTAGCATGAGAAGTTTGAGATTACTTCAGGGTATGGTTTTAGTCTGCATCTTGCTGATTCCTGTCCTGATATTTATGTTTCTGCGTGGGTTTGGGACCAACTCCTACGACCTTCCGATTTACTATGAGCAGGGTATGGATAATCCTTTTCAGGAATGTCCTCCTACAGATACCACCCAACATTATATCCCTGAATTCAGTTTTACCAATCAGGAAGGCAAGGAAGTGGGAAGAGAGAAAATGAACGGTAAAATTACCGTTGTAGACTTCTTTTTTACTTCATGTCCAAATATCTGCCCGGTGATGTCCTCAGAAATGGAGCGTGTCAACGACATGTTTAGAAATGAAGATAAAGTGCAGATCATGTCTATCAGTATAGATCCAGAGTATGATAGTCCAGAGGTGCTTAAAAAATATGCAGAAAAGCATAATGCCCAGGCGGGGAAGTGGGACTTTCTTACTGGGGGATTGGCAGAGACCTATCAGCTGGCAAAATGTGGATTTGCTATCCCCACAGTCGATGGTGAAGGGATCGCAGATAATTTTGTGCATAGTGATAAGTTTATGTTGATCGATGAACTAGGGCGTATCCGTGGCTATTATAGCGGTACCTCCAGAGAGGATGTTGACTTATTGATATTAGAAACTAAAGTGCTACTCAATGCAAGCAAATAATCAGGGAATTCTAGGAAATGAAGGGAAAGTGAAATCTTGGATTATCGCTATTTCTGTAATTATTCCTTTAGCAGTGGCAGTATTGCTATTTATGCCGGCCAAGCTTGACCTGGGGGCAGAGTGGGTCTATTTTCTTCCACATTTGAATGCGGTGATCAATTCAGCAGCTACCATTGCACTCATCGTTGGATTGGTTTTTATTAAACAGGGAAATATAGCTTATCACAAGGCTTCCATGACGGTTGCCTTTATCCTGGGTGCCATATTCTTGGTTTCCTATGTGGTTTATCATGCTGCTGCAGAAAGCACTACCTTCGGTGGCGAGGGGAGCATTCGTATCCTCTATTACTTCCTGTTGATTACACATATAATACTAGCAGCTGTAGCGCTTTTCCCTATTTTGTTTGCCTATTATTATGGTTTGACGGATCAGAGGGCAAAGCATAGAAAAGTTGTTAAATTTGCCTATCCTATCTGGTTGTATGTGACCGTGACCGGAGTGGTGGTTTACCTGATGATCAGCCCATATTATTTACATTAACCCTAGGGGAATAGAAGCGTAGGAAGTATTATGAAGAAAGTATTCAAAACAGCTCTATTCACGCTGCTGGCTTTGTTTTATCAAAGCGCTGCTTTTGCGCAGTGTGCAATGTGTAGGGCATCTGTGGAAAACAATGTAGCCAATGGTGACACCAGTATAGGTGCAGGACTGAATCTAGGAATACTTTACTTATTCGTTATGCCTTATTTGATCGCTATGGTGATCGGCTATTTTTGGTACAAAAATGCCAAAAAGAAGAAAGCTAAAATAGCCATGCATTAAATGATAAAAGAGCAAAGTTTGATCTAGGACTTTGCTTTTTTTATTTTACACCTAAATGAAGCATGATTCCCGTTCGCTGATCATTTTGATCAGTATTTTATCACTTCTCGCTGTACTGATTCTCAATTTCTTTTTCTTTCAGAAAAGTGATCAAGAATCCTATTTGCGTGACCTTAGTGGTAGAGTGCAAGTAGTGGATCAGGAATTTGATGAGGATTTTGTACAGATACTCATGGATGTCAGACCTGCTGATTCCTTGAGTTTTAGTCAGGTGAGCATCCCCGCACATAATCACCCTTTTTTCATTTTATCCCCAGAAAAGGAACTGCTCTACTGGTCCGATTTTTCGCTGACTTTGGATTTCGAGCAGGTCGATCTTTCCCGGGAATACCAATTGATACAGGATCCTTTTGGCACGCTGTTTTTGAAAATCCGAAGGTTGAAGCGCAACGAGGTAGATTATGTGGTGCTACACGTCTTGAGGATGCTCTGGCCCGGAAATATTGAAAATAATTACCTGATCACCGGCCCTAATCCGGAGCTTTTTGGAAACGATAGGTTTGAGCTTTTCTCCGATCCTGAGGAAGGGGAATTCCAAGTGAAAAACCCTGCCGGACAGGAGCTATTCGGTATCAATTTTCAATTTGGGTACAGCCCAGCAGGAAGGGTAGTCAATCCGGCAATTTTAATATTTTTCACCTCTGTCTTTCTCTTGTACTTCCTGCTGAGTTCAGACTTTGTATTGAAAAAGTGGAAGCAGGGAAAACGCTGGTCTTCTATTGCTTATGCCATCTTGGTACTTTTGGTGTTTAGGTTACTGATGCTGGTATTGGATTTTCCTGCCAATTACCTAAACCTTTCTCTTTTTGATTCTTCTAATTATGCCTCTTCTTGGCTCAATCCCAGCTTAGGGGATTTTTTGATCAATACCATCTGCATGGTTTTGATCTTTGCATTGATTATATATCAGCTGGCTTCCAGGTCCACACATGAGAAAATCAAAATATTAAAGTCAGCCAATGAATTCAGGGTTTTCTATGGGTTTGCATTACTGGTCAGTACCGGGTTTTTGTATATGTTTTGGAGTCTTCCGCGGGATCTTATTATCAATTCCCAATGGGGCATGGATATCAGTGCGATTTCTGATTTCGGTTGGTTCAAAGGAATCAGCTACCTGATTCTGTTTCTTTGGGCAGGGATCTATGTGTTGTTTACCTTGACTTTGTTCAGTTTGCTGCTGGAAGTCAATGCGAGCAAGCGGATGTACTATAAGGGTCTTTTTATTTTTGGCGTTCCGATTTTGCTGATCCTGGCATTCTTTTCCAGTTGGTCGGCTGTGGTTTGGCTGGCGCATCTGACATTGCTAGCGGCGATTATCCGTTTGGAGCTTTTCAGGTATGCCTTCAAACTGGGGCTTGATACCTTTCTGGTGTTTTTCTTTGCCTGCCTCATGTCTGCGATTATAGGTGGTGTCAGTATTTTTCAAACCGAAAAGGCGGAACAGATTCAGTCTAAGGTCCGCTTTGCCAATCAAAACCTCATCGAGAACGACGTGATGACAGAGTTTTTCCTTGGGGAAATTTTCAGTAGGCTGGATGACGATTTATTTATCCAAAATAGAATAGCAGACCCCTTGTTCTCGAAGGAACCTATAGAAACCAAAATCAGGAGGATTTACCTGGACAATTATTTCGATCAATTCGAGGTGCAGGTTCGGATTTTTTCTGCTTCTGGACAGCAGCTTTTAGGGTCTTCAGAAGGGGGGAGTCTCAGAGATCTGAGGCAGACATACATTAAAAGTGATTATGCCACCAGTGTGAAGGGACTTTATTTTATCCGGGGCAACGAATCCAACACAGGCAATAGATTTCTTGCCTTCATACCCATCAGCAGAGAGAATACTGCACTGGGTACCATTTTTTTGGAACTCAGGCAGCTGAGGATCCAACCCAGCAGCGTGTACCCCAAATTGCTTTTAGATAAGAAATACGCTGAGAAACTTGACCCGGTGCTTTACGATTATGCTATTTTCAAAGAGGGCGATTTTATCCGAAATTCAGGAACCTTCAATTACCTCAGTAGGAGCTTTGCTCCTGTATTAGACAAAGCAGCCCTTTTGACCGAAGGGGTACATCAGGGAGGCTACCAGCACTTGGGAATTCAAAATGGCAATGAGCTTATTATTGTCTCTTCCAAAAACATTTCTGTATCCCATTTCTTTGGCAATATTTCTTTACTGTTTGTACTGTTTGTTTTGATGACTTTTCTCTCTATTCTCATCAATACCTTAGTGACAGGAGTCCGGAAGTTTGAGTTTAACTATTCCTCTAAACTGCAACTTTATCTGAATTTTGCCTTTTTCTTCCCGATCATCATCATCAGTATTATTACCATAGGTTTGCTGGCAAACAGCTACCGTGAGGACCTGGACCGGCAATACATCCAAAAAGCAGCACTGATCAGAGGTAACTTAGGGAGTTTTCTGAATAACCAAGCTCCTTCAGGTGTAGATGCTGATGCGCTCAATGAGGAGGTGAATGAGCTGGCCAATACCACCGCCAGTGACATCCATCTTTATACTATTGATGGTAAATTGAAGACTACCAACCGACCTAATATTTTTGATAAGAAGATAATGGCACCGCTCATCAATCCCCGGGCTATGGCGGAGATAGAAGAAATGGGACAAAGTCAGTATTTAGCTGACGAGCAAATAGGAAAGCTAAAATATAAATCGGTGTACCTGGCGATTCCGGCGACCGGAAACCAGGGGAACCTTGGGATTTTAGCAGTACCCTTTTTCGAATCCGAAACCGAGTTGAATACACTCATTGCCGATGTGCTGAGCAATATTTTCAATGCATTTGTGGTGATATTTATCCTTTTCTTATTTGTATCCTACTTCGTTTCCACCAATTTGACTTTCCCTTTTAAGCTGCTCACGCAAAAACTAAAAGCAACTAATCTGGAAGATAATGAACCCATGTACTGGGGGTCAAAAGATGAAATCGGCTTGCTGGTGAATGAGTATAACAACATGCTTTTCAAGCTGGAAAACTCCAAGAAAGTATTGGCTTCCACAGAAAAGGAATCCGCTTGGCGGGAGATGGCTAAGCAGGTTGCCCACGAAATCAAGAATCCCCTTACCCCTATGAAGCTGACTTTGCAGCATCTGATCAGGTTACAGGATGCTGGAAGACTGGATGATGCGGAAAAGCTAAAGAGGTCACTGGAGACCTTGATCCATCAGGTAGATGCGCTGAACGGAATCGCATCTTCTTTTTCTACTTTTGCAAAGATGCCTTTGCCGAATAATGAACTGATGAATTTCAAAACTGTACTGAACAAAGTGCTGGAACTGTTCACTGGCAATGAGCAGGCTGAGTTGGTTTTCAAAGACGATTCCTTTACCGATAGCATCCCTATCATGGGGGACGATAAGCTGTTTGGAAGGGTAATTTCCAATCTGATAATCAATGGGATTCAGGCCGTGGAGCCTGGAGTGAAACCGGTGATCAAAGTATGGCTTTGGATGACTGAGCAGGCGGTGTTTCTGGAAATCACAGACAATGGAAGGGGAATATCGGATGAGCTGAAAGACAAGATTTTCATTCCTAATTTCTCTACCAAGTCCACTGGTTCAGGCTTAGGCTTAGCTATCGCAAAAAGCGGAGTAGAAACAGCAGGAGGGAAAATCTGGTTTGAAACTGAGCTGGGGAAAGGAAGTACCTTTTACCTTACATTTCCTTTAGTCGGATAAATGCCTCTTTTTAGTACCTTCAAAAGAAAAGGCGATAAAGATTGAGCACGCGTGTCTGGATATTTTCTTTGGTTTGCTGGCTGGGACTGATTTTTACTACGAACGCCCAGGAGAAATGCCTTTGGCTCAGTGCGGAGGTTTTGCGCCAGCCCATAGTTCCGGACTCACTGTCTCTGATCGAAGAATCCATTAAAATCACCGATAAAAATGGGGAAACCTATGGGTTTACCTATGGACTCAGCAATAACCAACTTCAGGTTCTTTTTGAGGATGAAGCTAGTCCTGATTCGATTTTGCTTTGTTACAGAACTTTTGCGGTTCGCTTCGATCAGCCGGTGGCAAGGAGGACGCTACTGACGGATTATGACTCTACGGCCAGATTCAAAGACGAGGAGATGGAGGAATTGCCGGCCTTCGATTTTCGGGAAGAGCTTTTCCCCAGCACCAATTTGTATAAATCCGGTAGCCTGACCCGCGGCATTTCTTTTGGCAATACACAAAATGTATTTGTGAACTCGGCCTTGAACCTTCAGCTCGAAGGTGATATCGCTGAAAATCTAAAAATCCGGGCAAGTATCACTGATCAGAATGTGCCTTTTCAGCCTGAGGGAAATACACAGCAGATTCAGGACTTTGACAATGTGCTGATTGAGCTGTATAACGATGATTTTAGCTTGGCCGCTGGGGATGTGGTTTTGCAGCAAAGGCAATCTGAGTTTCTACGCTATTACAAAAACGTACAGGGCTTGCAGTTTACCTCCAATTACAAAATGAGTGAAAATTGGAAGGCCAGTTCGCAGGCGTTTGCTTCCATTGCTAAAGGCAAATTCGCCTCGATTCAATTGCCGGTTTTAGAGGGTGTGCTCGGTCCGTATCGAGTTAGCGGTCCAAATAATGAACGATTTGCCATCATCATGGCAAATTCTGAGCGGGTGTTTCTCGATGGAAAGCAGCTCAAGCGTGGTTTCAACGAGGATTATGTGATTGATTACAATCAGGCAGAAATCACTTTTACACCCAAAGTTCTGATCACGCAGTATTCCCGTGTACGGGTTGATTTTGAGTATGCTGAGCGAAATTATTCCAGGTCTATCCTTGGAGCGAATCATTCTCAAACAAACGGAAAGGTGGATGTGTATCTGAATTATTACCAAGAAAAGGACAATAGAAACAGGCCACTTTTCACAGAGTTTTCCCAGCAAGAACTAGGGCTTTTGGCTTCCGTGGGAGATAGTTCCGAGCTTGCAAGAATACCACGAATTGACAGTGTTTCATTTGATCAGAATAGGATTTTGTATGAGAAAGTTACCGAATTTGACGATCTGGGAAATCCATTGGTTTATTACGAATATTCCAATGATCCTGAGTTGGCTCATTATGAATTGGGCTTTTCACAAGTGGGTGCTGGGCTTGGAGATTATCGACGTTCCAGCCAGTTATCGAATGGAACAGTCTATGAATATGTGCCAAGACTGAATGGTCAGCCACAGGGAGATTATTCTATTTTATCCCAATTGCCACTTCCGGATAGCAAGAGAATGGTGACGGCAGGAACTCGGATTAGGTTGAATGACCACGAAAAAGTTTACACCGAACTGGCGCTCTCATCTCAAGATCAAAATCTCTTTTCTGATTTGGATGACGAGGACAATCAGGGGTTGGGAATGAAGGTTGGTTTGCAAAGTGAGGGGCGGGAATCTTCGCTTTTCAAGGGCTATACGATGAAAGGACAAACGGAATATGAATACAATTCCACTAATTTTAACTTTATTGATCGTTTTAGATACATTGAATTTGACCGGGATTGGGGTTTAAGTCAAGCAGCCTTGCAAAGCCCTGCGTCTGAGCAGTTTTTTCGTGCCGGAGTAAGTTTTGAAAAGGATGCACAGAATCGCTTTGATTACCTTTTCTACCTGAGAAATAGAGCCAATGTGCTGAACGGAACGCAGCATTCCGCCCATTGGAATTTGGAACTAGGGAAGAGAATTAAGCTTAGGCAAGAGTTTTTCCGCTTAAATTCAGGTCAGGATTCCTTACGCTCTGATTGGACCAGATACCTTGGTGATGTAAGTTATCGGTCAAAATTCCTAATTCCCGGCTATCAGTTTTCTCTTGACCAGAATGCCTTGACAAGCGCAGAAACTGACTCTGTGGTCAATACTGCCATGAACTTCAAGCAGCATTTGATTTACCTGCGCAGCAATGATTCCCTCAGCTATTCCTTCTTGGCAGATGCAGCCTGGCGGGAGGACAAAGCCCCATTTGCAGGTGAATTGCTGAATGACACCAGAGCATTCACCTCCAATTTCACTTTTCGGAAGCAGTGGACCCAGCATAGTTTGAGTAGCACATTTACCTATCGGGAAATCGAGTATTTGCAGCGGGATCTGCAATCCGAACTTACGGTAATGGGAAAGCTGGACTATCAGGGAAGCTTGGGCAAAAACCTCTTACGTAATGAAGTCTCCTATGCAATAGGAAATGGACGTGAGCTACAGCGGGAATTTGTGTTTTTGCCAGCCCCAAATGGTGATGGGACGCACACCTGGCGTGATGATAACGGGGATGGAGTGCAGCAGCTGAACGAATTCTATCTAGCCATCAATCCAGAGGAAAAGCAATACATCAAGATTTTTGTACCTACAGACACCTACATTCAGGCTTACACCAGTATCTTGAATTACAGACTTCAGGCTAAGTTTCCTGAAACCTGGAAAGAGGCTGGCGGCCTGAAGACATTTTTGCATAAGTTCTCCAATACAACCAGTCTAAGCGTAGAGAAAAAGGTGACTTCTGACGACTTTTTAGATCGCATAAATCCCTTTGTTGGGGGTGTAAATCGAGAAGATGTGTTGTCACTCAGGCAAGTGATCCGGTCCAGTTTTTTCTTCAACCGTGCTTCTGCCAGGTATGGATTTGATTTGTCGTATTTCGATTCTCAGTTCAAGCAATTGCTTTCTGGAGGATTTGAAGATCTGATTCAGAAAGATTGGAAATTGAATACTCGATACAATTTCAATGGGCAAACTACTTTGAGGATTATTGCAGGAACAGGCAATCGGCTTTCAGCTTCTGACTTTTTGGATAATAGAAATTATACCATTTCGCAGAATCAAATTGGTCCTGAATTTTCCTGGCAGCCTAGCCCTACTTTCCGTACCACTGCCAGCTATTCTTTTACGGGCAAAGTCAATACTGCCAATGAAGGGTTTGAGGAGAAAGCCCAACTGCATCAAGTGGGGCTGGATCTTCGCTTTGCGCGAGCCATTAAAACTACGCTGACCGGAAACTTGAAGCTTATTCAGATCGATTACAATGGAGTGACCAATTCCCCTGTGGGTTACGAAATGTTACAGGCTTTGACACCGGGTACCAATGTCACTTGGAATGTGAATTGGCTGCAGAAAATAGGAGAGGGGCTTCAATTGAATCTGGTGTATGAAGGTAGAAATTCCCAGGGACTGGATAGAATCGTGCATGTAGGGCGAATGCAAGTTTCGGCACTGTTTTGATAAAAAAATGTAACTTTGCACAAGCTGGATAGTTGTCATACTAACTATTAAAACACTAACCAAATGAGTAAAAGCATCCTCGTCACCGGAGGCACCAAAGGAATAGGAAGAGCGATCATAGAACGATTTGCAAGTGAGGGTTTTGATATCTTTACCTGTGCGAGAAATACAGCTGATTTGAAGGCGCTTCAGGAGGAACTGCAGGCAAAATACAGAGATATCCAGGTGCTGGCCATACAGGCAGACCTTTCGAAAAAGTCAGATGTAACTCGCTTGATCAGTGAAGTCAAAGCGGTGGCGACCCCGGATGTTTTGGTAAATAATACCGGCGTTTTCTTACCGGGAGCTATTCATAACGAGCCTGAGGGAAATTTCGAGTTGATGATGGAGACGAATCTTTTCTCGGCTTATTATGTGACTCGTGGATTTGCAGAAGATATGATCGCCCGTAAATCCGGACATATTTTCAGCATGGGTTCTGTAGCTGGTTTGACTGCCTATCCAAATGGAGGAAGCTATGCAGTTTCCAAATGGGCAATGCTCGGAATGACCAAATGCCTGCGGGAAGAATTGAAACCGCATCAAATTAAAGTAACTTCCATCCTTGCCGGCGCGACTTATACTGCGAGTTGGGAAGGAGTGGATTTGCCAATAGAAAGATTCATGAAAGCGACTGATGTTGCCGAATCAGTTTGGGCCGCTTATAACCTTTCGCCCCAATCCGTTGTTGAAGAATTAGTAATCCGACCTCAATTAGGAGATATATAACCCACATGGAGCCAATTATCAAATCATTAGATCAGCTGTATTGCGATAGCTTGACGAGTTATTCCAGGAGAAAAACCATTCCGGTGAAAATCGGAGATGTGGTAATTGGAGGAGATAATCCAATCGTAGTACAATCGATGACCACAGTGGACACCATGGATACAGAAGGCTCTATCGAGCAAAGTATCCGCATGATTGAGGCTGGTTGCGAGTTGGTGAGGATCACCGCTCCAAGTATTAAAGAGGCAGAAAATCTACGCCACATTAAGGACGGGCTTCGCAAAAGAGGGTATACTACTCCGTTGGTTGCGGATATACACTTTACTCCCAATGCCGCCGAAGTAGCTGCCAGGATCGTCGAAAAAGTACGTGTGAATCCGGGGAATTATGCGGACAAAAAGAAATTTGAAGTAATAGAATATACCGATGCTACCTATCAGGAAGAGTTGGATCGTATCCGTGAGCGCTTTTTACCTCTGGTGAAAATCTGCAAAGAAAACGGAACCGCAATGCGAATCGGAACCAATCACGGTTCTCTTTCTGATCGAATCATGAGTAGGTATGGCGATACGCCCCTAGGAATGGTGGAGTCGGCTTTGGAGTTTTTGAGAATCTGCGAGGATGAGAATTACTTCGATATTGTGATATCGATGAAGTCATCCAATACCCAAGTGATGGTGCAGGCGTACAGGCTTTTGGTAGCAAAGCTTAACGAAGGAGGGTTTAAACCCTACCCGTTGCACCTGGGCGTGACAGAAGCTGGTGAAGCCGAAGACGGGAGAATTAAATCTGCGGTTGGAATTGGAACTTTGCTGGAAGATGGCCTAGGGGACACTGTACGTGTATCTCTAACGGAAGATCCTGAGTTTGAAGCACCAGTTGCTAAGGCATTAATTGACCGCTATGCTCATAGAGCAGGACATACTGAGATCAAGCCTATTGAAAATTATCCTGTAAACCCATACGAGCATTTCAAAAGAGAAAGTGAGGAGATCTATAATTTTGGTGGACAAAATGTACCTCGAGTAATCACGGATATTTCCAAGATTGATAAGATCACCGAAAAGGAAATGAAGTCAGTAGGTCATTTCTATTTGCCAGAATTGGACAAGTGGAAAATGAATGATCAGGGTTGCGACTTCGTTTATTCAGGTGCGAATCCAATTCCTTTTATGCTGCCAAACGGCATGAAGGAAATCCAAGATGCAGCGATCTGGACGGTGGGTGGAGATCAGACGAACAAGTTCCCTTTGTTTGATTTGGTCAGTTTTTCCACTGCAGAGAAGTTCCACTCAGCCCTGAATTTCCTGGAAATTTATGACACGCAGATTGGGGAGGCCCTAGCTTTGACTTCGGCTCGGAAGGACACAGTCTTGATTATCAAAACTGAGAACAAGCATGCTATGCCTGCTTTGCGAAGGGCTATGATCAGTGTGCTGGAAGCGGGGAGCGCAATTCCGGTTATCGTGAAAGTCAGTTACCCGGATCAATCAGAGGATAAAACCATGCTTTATGCCGCTTCAGATGTAGGAGGTTTGTTGATAGATGGCTTGGGTGATGGGATTTTTATTTCCTTGGAAAAGGAGCAGGAGCATAGTCGTGAAGAGGTTTTGGCACAGATAAAGCTGCACAATTCAGTGGGGTTTGGGGTTTTGCAAGCCGCAAGAACTCGAATGTCCAAGACCGAATACATTTCCTGTCCGTCCTGCGGGAGAACCCTGTTTGACCTACAAGAAACTACGGCAATGATCCGAAAGCGAACCGATCATTTGAAAGGTGTGAAGATTGGGATTATGGGATGTATCGTGAATGGACCTGGAGAAATGGCTGATGCAGACTATGGCTATGTAGGTTCCGGCAAAGGAAAAATCACCCTTTACAAAGGCAAGGAAGTCATGAAGCGATCTGTTCCTTCCGAAAAAGCTGTGGACAAACTGATAGAAATCATCAAAGAAGACGGGATGTGGAACGAGCCGGATTCAATTTAACCTTTGGGGTTTCTGAAACCCCGAAGGTTTAGATAAATTAATAAACCTTCGAGGTCAAAAAAAGACCTCAAAGGTTTAAGTAAACCATTTGCTAGTCCAATCTGTTAACCTAGAAACTCCATCCATGTCAGATAAGAACAAAGTCAAAGATTTCTTCAAATTAGGGGAATTTGGGCATTATTTCACCAGGGTGTTTCAAAAGCCAGACCCCAATCAAAAATCCAATTTCAACCTGCGCATGATGCAGGGGATCAATAAGATCTCCATTGTAGTGTTTCTTTTGGCATTGATATTTTGGATAGTGAAACGCTTTATCTAGGAATTTCTTTCACTTAGATCAAACTTTTTTATGAAGCTAAAAAAGCACCCTTGATCCCATTGATGATCATGTTCGTGCCGATGATAGCGATGATCAGCCCCATGATTTTTCCAATCACTACGATGAGGTTTTTGCCAAGCTTTCGCATGATCAAATTGCTCAGAGTGAATGCTATATGCGTCAAAACACACATGATGGCAAATACACCGATTACAATCAGAATATTGATGTAATTCCCTTTGGAGGCGAAATTCATGGCAGTGACTATAGTGCCCGGCCCAGATAGAATAGGAATAGCCAAGGGAGAAATGGCAATGTTTTCGTCCACATTGGGCTCTTTGATATGTTTGACGCTGGATTTTTTGGATTGCAGCATTTCAAAACCCACATAAAAAATCAAAATACCACCGGTAATCTGGAAAGCTGGTATGGTGATTCCGAAAAGCTCGAAAATGAATTTGCCCAGGACCACAAAAACCACTACAATCCCGAAAGCTGTGATTGTGGCAATCTTACTGATTTGTTTTTTGGTTTGCTTGTCCGCATCATCAGTTAGGGATGCGAAAATGGGCACGTTAGCGATGGGATTCATGATGGCGATAAATCCCGTAAACACAGATAGGGTAAAAGCGACTAAACTTTCCATGGACACGAATATACCCAAAACCACAATTGCTGCAAATTAGCGATGCTAATCAGGATTTAGCAGCTTAGCGCGAAAAGTAGGAGAATCTAAAATACGCCAAATGTCGTATGGTCAAAGCATTGCTTTGCAAGTAGTTTTGAAGAGAATTTTAAATAAAAAAGCTATGAAACTATTTAAACCAAACTTCTGGATGCTTGCTATTGTTGCATCCTTATTTTTCTCCGCATGTAGCTCAGACGGTGATGATGAGCCTCAGACGCAGTCACAAGCTAATCCTACCCCTGATGTGCCGAATGATGCAAATGCAGTCTTGGCTGCTATAAAGGTGAATTCTAATGTGCCCGGGGGAGTTTCTGTGCCCGGCGTAAGTGGAATTGCAATAGATGTGGCATCAGCCTCATTTTTTGATGGGAATGTGGGAGGAAGCCTGGTGAGCGTAGGCGAGGTGAAGCTTAATGCCAAAGCACTGACCGTGCCTGGAGGAAATGCCTATATCAGTGATCCTACGGATTTCTCTTACGACATCGTTTCAGGACAGGATAATTCCTGGGAAGTTGCCGGTGGTAACGGCTTTGCTGCCTTCTCACATACCACTTCTACCAAAATGCCCGGACAGGTGCTTTTTGCTTCTACCGTGGGTGAATCTTTCAGCAGAAGCGGGGATGTCACGGTATCAATTCAGTCTGTGCCGAGTAATTGCCAGAACATACTTTGGGTGTTTTCTGACGGAAATACCGTGGTAACCAAGGAATCAAAAACCACTTCGGTCACATTTACAGCATCCGATCTGAGCGGAATCAAAGCTACTTCCACAGGAATACTTCAGGCAGCTGCTTACAACTATGAGTCTGGCACCTATGGGGGAAAGAAAGTTTATTTCATCAACGAAACCGTAGATTCTAAATATATAGAAATCAATTGATAGGCTGATTCGGTAAAGAGCCAGTGGGGTTTTCCTCACTGGTTTTTTTTGTGCCTTTGGCAAAAATACGCTTGAAAGGGACTAAGGTTTGTCCTACAAAATCCTCTGGAAATTTCTCCTCGTCTGGTAGCCCTACAGGAAGGTTTTCATCGTCAGAGGGCCAATAATTAGTTCGGAAAAGGAAGTCCCAGAGACTGAGGGAAATCCCGTAATTAAACCCATGAGGATGGCTTTCTGGAAGCTCCCGGGCATGGTGCCAAAGGTGCATTTGTGGGCCATTGATCACATAGCGAAATGGGCCGAGTGGAATGTACAGATTGGCATGCCCAAGCTGCCCCAATACCAATGTGAAAATGTGTACAATAAAGAAGTCTGTAATCCCAAAGCCAATCATTGCCAGAGGAATGTATTCCAATGTCCGGTAAATCACATTTTCCATCCAGTGGTACCTTAGCAAAGCGGCAAACCCCATTTCCCGCGTGCTGTGATGGACTTTGTGGAACTCCCACATCCAGCCCACATGGTGATACATGCAGTGAATCGACCATTGCATAAAATCCCGCACCACAAATATAATGAGGAGCTGCACCCAGTGCGGAAGCTGATCAACCTTGATAGCTACGATATTGGTGATACCAAAAAGCCCTAGGAAGTCATTGAAAGCTTCCACGGCTACCATGGAAAGTGCATTATAGGCGACCAGCGCAAATAGAAAGTAATTCCAAAAAAGGTAGAAAATATCCAGCCAAAAATGTTCCCGGATCAGGGCTTGGTTTTTCCTCCAGGGAAAAACAATCTCCATCAGCCAGATCACCAGAGAAGCCCCTACAAGCCAATAAAAATAGTTGTGCCAGGAAGGGTTCAGGATTTCATTGATCAAGTAATTCCAATAGCCATAGTAGCCGTCCGAAATCGCTTTGATGTATTTTTCCATGCTGCAAATATGAGGTTTTTTTCTACGGCTTTCCGTGCCGAAAGTCACATTAGAAGGCTAACAAAGAAGGTGGTGTTGAGGTTTGGTAGCGAGCCTAAGGGATTTACTTGGTAAGGATTACCTTTGTTTAGGTAATGGATGCCTAAATACTATTATGGCAAAACATACGGCGTATAGGCTGTAGATGATTCCTGCGCCCCAAAGCACAGGAGAGGATTCAGGATTTGCAGACAGGTTTTTGATAAGCGCAAATCCAGCTATCATAAAGTGGCTAAAGTTGGCGATCGCTATGGGTCTATTATAAATTCCTCCTATCAACCCGCCCTTGCTCATCCAGTTTAGCATTCCAAAACCGAAATAAAGTGCACCGATAACCTGAAACGCCACCATGGAAGCAGGACTTTCTGCTAGAGATAATAGTTTCAGCACAAAGTCAGGTGTAAATGTCAAAATCAATCCTGCAGCCCAAAGCAAAATCGCACTGGAAGTCATGATTAGTTTGGTATTCATAGCAAAGCAGTTTACAGGGTTGGCCTAGGCAAGAAAACTAGACCCAGAGCGTGGATTAACACCTCAGGGGTTTTGTCTCTTGATCAAATGAGTGGATAAAATCAGGATATCATCCAAAGGCTTATCTCGTGAGTTGGTGGGAACGGCGGCGATTTCATCTACAATTTCCATCCCCGATATCACTTCTCCAAAAACGGTATAATTTTGATCCAAATGTGCAGCCCCACCTTCGGTTTTGTAGGTTTCTCTTTGAGCAGCGGAATAGGTGAAATGCTCCATGGTTTTGAGCCGCTCTTCTGTAAGCCTTTCTAAATTTTTCTTTAGGTCAGTGTAGGTTTGTTGGCTCGATGTAGTTCGGCTGTTTTGTGATTCCTGCAATTGCTCAAATAGGGCTTTATTTGCAGGATCATTGATTACCTGATTGTAAGCTATTTGCTTGTTGACCCTTTCTTCGGCTTGATCGAGGCTGCCATCGGTGAATTTTTTCCCCTGAACGATGTAAAATTGAATGGAGCTGGCATTTCGGCTGGGGTTCACATCATCACCCATTCTGGCGGCTCCGAGAGCTCCTCTCTTATGGAAATGCGTAGAGGTGATTTCCGCGGGGATTACTTCAGGGATTCCATGTGATTTTTTCTTGCTGTCCAGAGCCTCCTCGTTTAGTGGTTCACCAGCTTGAATCATAAAGCTTTTGATTACCCGGTGAAATTGTATGCTGTCGTACAGTCCGTTTTTGACTAAGGTGAGAAAGTTATTTCTACTCAGCGGAGTGTCATCATATAAGCGCAAAACTATGCTGCCCTTGCTGGTGACTAATTCTATGTCTTTTTCGAAATCACTTTTACGAAGCTTGGTGATTGAAGAAGACTGGCAAGCGGAGAAAATGGCCATGAAAAAAACAGCATAGCAAAGGCGTCTCAGTAAGCTCATATGGGGAAATGCAGGTTGAATTTGGGCTGAATTTAATGAAATGAAGCAACTGGCAAAAGCTGATCTCATTTTTTCAGTATCTTTCAAGTCCTTTCTTTATCCTGTCTTTACCCCTCTGATATGACCTTAGAATTTTATCGTGAGTACTGCCTGGCCAAGCCCGGTGTGACCGAGGATACACCTTTTGATGAGGATGCTTTGTGCTTTCGTGTGGGCAGTAAAATCTTTTCCATTTGTTCTATTACTGAGTTTGGATATATTAACCTCAAGTGTGATCCGGAGCGTGCGGTGGAGCTTAGGGAGCAATATGATGGCATTACGCCGGGATTTCATATGAATAAAAAGCTGTGGAACTCTGTAAGTACCTTAGGGAATGTGCCTGATCAGCTTATTATGGAATTGGCAGATCATTCTTATGAACTTATCTTTGCCTCCCTTCCTAAAAAACTCCAAGCAGAAATCAATTCATGAGCTATTTTTCAGTACAGAAAATCAGTAAATCCTACGATGAGCAAGTGGCCTTACATCCATTTTCACTGGAGTTAAATCAAGGGGATTTCCTGGCTATAGTAGGGGAAAGCGGCTCAGGCAAAAGCTCCCTGCTCAGAATCATGGCTGGTCTGGAAGTACAAGATTCAGGGGAGGTTTTTTTGGACGGGAATCCTGTACTAAACCCCAATCAGAAAATCGTTTCAGGGTACGATGAGATCAAACTGATCCATCAGAATTTTCACCTATACCCTAATTCCACCGTGGAGGAAAACCTGTCACGTCCCTTGCTTCATTACGAGAAAAGCTATGCCAAAAACCGGGTGGAAAAGCTCCTAAAAATACTAGGCCTGAAAGAGTACAGGGACAGGATGCCCAGACAGCTCTCCGGTGGGCAGCAGCAAAAAGTAGCCATAGGCAAGGCAATGAGTGTGGAACCGGATATTTTGCTTTTAGATGAGCCTTTTTCTTCATTGGACACCATACAGACGCAGGGATTGATTGCTGAGCTTAAGGAGACTTTCCTGGAAATGGGGACTACGGTGATTTTTGTAACTCATGATTTGGACGATGCGCTGCGCTTGACGGACAATCTGATTATTCTACAAAAGGGCAAAGTGGTACAAAAAGGTACTTCCAGGGAGCTTTGCGAAGCTCCAAAATCAAAGTATGTCGCAAGGCTTTTCAGCGCGATCAATAGAATTCCAGAGCGTGACCGAAGCTATGTCCGCCCGGCAGATATCAGGCTAAGAACCAAAGGAGGACTGCTGGGACATGTGGTAGATTCCAGGTTTTTGGTTCACTTTAATTCCTTACAGATCCGACTGAAAGACTCCGATTTGGTCTGGGAAGTAGATGATCCCCAGCGAAAATATGAGATAGGGGATCGGGTTTATTTGAATTGGGATGAGCATAAGGTGATGGAGCTCTGAGGATTTTTCAGACCAAAATCTTATCAAAAAGTGCATGCGCCTGCTTTCCTACATCAGCAGAAAGGGCTTTCTTGTCGGCTCTTAGCGTCTTTGCCAGCTCCTGATATTTTTTGGAGAGATTTTCCTTTCCGCTGATAAAGTGCATTAGTGATTGCAATGCGAGGTGATTGGAATACCATGGTTTGAGGTTTTCCTTGAGTTGATGGATTTCCCGGTGAATGCTTTCCACAAAAATAGGATTGAAGCCTAAATAGATCAGCAGGTTTTCCAGCATTATGATGGTACGCAATCCCTCAAAAACCTCCTTGAAGACCTTGCTTTCCATGTTTTGTTTCAGGTCAATTTGGATAAATTCCAGTTCTTCCTGTATGAGTTTGCTCACAGAGGTATTAATCGTGAGCGGGGTGATTCCCTTACTGGCGCTTTTGGTTTTTTGATAAAGCTCTTCCCAGCTTTTCAGGGTAGAGCCTACCACCAGATCAAAGGTCTGCGTGTAAAGCTGCTTCTTGTACTTGTCCAGATGGAGTCTATAGCTATTGTATTTGACGCCGGTTTTCAGTTCTCTTTCGTCCAGATTTCGCTCGGCCAGTTTAATGTGCAGGACTTTTTTGAGGCTTCGCTGCAGTTTTTTGAAATCGGAAAGAATTTCAAACTGCATCCCCTCTTTGTCATAGTGCACTTTGGCCATCAACTCAGCATAGAGCTCCAAAAAATCCATTTTCTCAGAAAGCTCAATGGCCTTCTTAGATTTGATTTGCTTTCCCAAGGCCAAAAACAAAGCCTTAGCCTCCAAATGCTGCTTTTCGAAAAGGTGGAAGACGGGAGATACTTGGGTAGACATGGATCAGGAGATTCTGACCAAAGTGGCACCGTAGCCCCACTGGTCTTTTTGAGTATCTTGAAAGTACTTAATATTTTGCATTTGGCTTAGGCACTTGTGAATTTCTTTGCGCAGCACGCCATTTCCCAGTCCGTGGATAAAAGTGATTTCGTCCATTCCGGAAGCCATGGCCTGGTCGAGATTTTTTTCGAAGGTGTCCAGTTGGATTCTCAGCATCTCCGAATTGCTCATTCCATGGGAGTCTTTTACCAGTTTTTCTATATGCAGGTCAATGTTTCTACCAGGTTTGACCGTTTTGATGGGAGCAGATTTGGGGTTAAGCTCTTCCAGTTCCTGATTCAGCGCGCGGATGTCCAGTTCCTTGGTAGTTTGCTCTAGAGCAAATAAATAAGCCGTCTTGTCCAGTCTAGGGGCCTTGCTCAAATGCCTGAAAAACTGAGTAGGCTTCATTTTCAGCTGCCGCTCAAAAGCAGGAATGGCTTTTTCCAATCTGTTATGAATGGGGATGAAGCGAAGCAAAAAAGCTGGCCATTCGTCCATTTCCTTTAGTAATCTATCGTCAAATTTCTTGGCTTCCCCGGCATTCAAAGCTGCCGCAAAGAGCGTACGTTGATTTGCGCCAAATACCTCAGATACATGCGCGAGATAGGCTTGCTTGCTGTCATTGATCAGGTATAGGCTGAGGTTTTGGTCATTTATTGGGATAAAAGCCAGATAAAGCCCTTGGTCCTTCGGTGCCGATATGGGAGTAGGGGAAGGGATCTCGGGTTCGGGGTTCTCCTTTTCGCCAAAGTGCTTTTTTTCAGTCTCGTGTATGAGTACGACTTCGGCTTTGAGAGCCGGGATAATAAATCCGTCTTCGATTTCTATCTCAATTCTTCCGCTGGAGGATATTTTGCGGATTACTCCTTCTTCCTTCCCGTGTAATAATCTTACTCTGTCTCCGATGTTCATTCTGCAAGGGCTGATTTATAGGTGTCGATTGCTCGTTGTCTTGCAAATTTATGATCTACGATGGGTTTTGGGTACTTCTCGCTATTTATTTCTGGAATCCATTTTTTGATGTACTTCCAGTTTTTATCAAATTTCTCCTGCTGGGAGTATGGGTTGAAAACACGGAAATAGGGCTGGGCATCTGTGCCTGTTCCCGCAGCCCATTGCCATCCGCCATTGTTGCTGGCCAGCTCGTAGTCCAGTAGTTTGCTGGCAAAATAGGCCTCTCCCCATCTCCAGTCTATGAGTAAATGTTTGGTGAGAAATGAAGCGACCACCATCCGTACCCGATTGTGCATATAGCCTGTGGTATTGAGCTCACGCATCCCAGCATCCACTATGGGATAGCCTGTTTTGCCATCGCACCAGGCTTTAAATTCCTCCTCATTGTTTCTCCATGGAATCCTGTCATAAGCGGGTTTAAATGCCTCATCTACCACCTGGGGATTGTAGGCCAAAATCATCATGTAAAACTCCCTCCATATCAATTCATTCAGATAGGTGGAGTTCAGCTTTGCTGCCTCTAGTGCCAGTTTGCGAATGGAAAGGGTACCGAAGCGCAGATGAACTCCTAGTCTAGAAGTACCATTTTTGGCAGGGAAATCCCTGGTCTGATCGTACTCCTTGATCAGGTTTTTGTCAAGGCTATTATTGGGGATTTCTAGCTCCGATTTTTCAAAACCAATATCCCCTAAGCTTGGTAAGTCAAAGGGCTTGGTTTTAAAAAGGTTTTTCCAGTTTGGGTTATCAGAAAGCTGGATAGTTGTGGAGTTGAACTTGTCCAGCCAAACCTTGCTGAAAGGGGTGAAGACCTTGTAAAATTCGCCGGATCCATTCAGTATTTCACCCGGTTCGAATATTAGCTGGTCCTTGAAGGTGTGAAAAGGAATGGACTCGTTTTCAAGCCTGTTTTTAACTTCCTCGTCCCTTTTTTTAGCGTAAGGCTCATAGTCACTATTGGTAAATACCGCTTGAATATCATAGGCCCCCAGCAGCTCATCGAAGATATCTATTGGAGCACCGGTTTTCACTAAGAGCGAGGATCCTTTTTCTCCTAATGAATTGTGGATTTCCTTGATTTGATCATGAATAAATGCAACACGAGCATCTTTTTTACTTTCAAGTTTGGAAAGAATATTTGTGTCAAAAATAAATAGGGGCAGTACATTTTCGTGTTGTTTTAGTGCTTGGGACAGTCCGGTATTGTCCTGGAGTCTCAAATCTCTTCTAAACCAGAATAGGATTATTTTTTGTTTTTTCGCCATAGGGTTAAAAGTCTGCGCGGCATGAAATTGTTTACTTGATCCAAGGGTTTTGCCTTCCGTTTCTAGAGACTAATCCCTTCGGTTTTGAGGGATTTCTATGGGACGGTTTTGATTGAGTGAATCAAGTCTGTTTTCTATATTGTCCAAGTTGATTTCCTTCCAGTCTTCCTCACTGCGTTGATACCTGAGGTAGTCATCTGAATCGTTGATGATCAGCTTTTCATTTTTCTTACGGGTGATTTTGTTAAACAGCTCAGAAAATGAGTTGAAGGACACATTCTGCGAAAGCGCAACTCCGTAGGTAGAGACATTTTCGGAGAGAGAAAGAGAGGTGAAGGTATTGAAATTGTTTCTGTTGAAAATCCGGATCCTGTATACGCCCTCTTCGGTGAGCATGTACTCAGCCTGCCAGTCTCCTATGATGGATGAAGCGCTGGCATTTCCGGTATTGTCTGTAAATCCCCCATCCCGTGATACGCGCAATCGGCCATCCAAGAAGGTATAGGCCACGCTGAGCTGGAAGGTTTCCAGGGTGTTTTGGTCCAGACTGGCCACGTCAAGGTCTATTTCCAGGTTTTTATCCACCTGTCCCAAAAAGGAATTGAGCTGTGAAGAAAGCAGCTGGCCCAGACTTGAAGAGAAGTTGGACACACCGGAAAACTGTCCCTCTGGCGAAAATGATCGAGTCATGATGACTGAGAATACCTGTCGGTTCATTTCCTGCTCATCATTGGCTATTCTATTCTGAAAGGAGGAAATGGTAGTCTGAGCCTCACCACTACTTGGGAATTCGGTAAAATCAAAGCCAAAGGTGATGTCAGGAGAGAGTAGTTCACCTTCTAGATTGAGTAGGACTTTGACTGGGTAGCGCCTACTTGAACCGGTGTTTTGATCTGTATTGGTGGTCACTGTACTCGCGAGTAAAGGCTGTAGGGACACGGATTCCTGGTATTCGGCAGAGATATTCATGATGCCCTCATACGGGTCTCCATACCAGGTGATCCTGCCGCCGGGCTTGATCCTGAATTCCTTTTTGAGCACATTGTAAAGTGAGAAGTTATAGAGTCCTTCCGTGATTTCATAGGTGCCGTTCAAAGTGAAGTTGCCCTGGGTATCTACATTCATAGTCAAAACTCCACGGCCACGACCGGAGATTTTCTCCTCAGTTCTAGGGTCAATGATGATTTCTGCATAGGCGTCCGGTGTGATGTCCAAGACGAAATTCATCCGTACATTTTCTATTTCCAAGCGATTAATTTCATCCGCTATTTCCTGGATTCTCACGGTATCCTGCACATTGATCATGTGGATAAAGTCCTCCTGGGTTTGGGAACTATTGTCTGTCAAAGGAATAAAAATCCGGGTATTCGGCTGGCTGGTAGCCCGGGCATTGATATCCAGATTTGTAGTAGTGCCCACTACTTCTGCATTGCCGGTGACGAAGGCCGTACCAAAAAATGTTTCGTTGTCTCTTTCAGATGTGTTCATCACCTGTAGATTTTCCATGTCAGCTTTCATGTCAAATCTGATATTGTTGAAGCCATTATGGTTGATTCCACCGGTAAGAGTGGCTCGGTTGTTATACAGATCTCGCAGATCCACCTCCTGAAAACTGATCTGCTGAGGCTTGAAAAGGATGTTTCCATTTAGCAGGTAGGTGGTTTTGAGGTAATTGACGGTGAGCTTGCCTTGATTGAGTGTGCCTATGCCATCGATTTCCGGATTGGAAGTAGTACCCCGGATGGCCATGTCCCCCTTGATGGTACCACCCAGATTGGAAATGTAATTGGACAGGAATGGCTCTGCTATGACCAGGCTGGCCTCGTTCAGGTGTGCATCTATGAATATTTCCTGCTCAGGTACGGTGATGTAGCCTTCTACTCTGATGGATTCCCGCTCCTCATTTCTATTGACTAGAGAAAGCTGAAGCCTATCGGTATTCAGATCCACATCTCCCTGCATGTCTCCAATCGGGAAATCGTTGATCGCTACTTGATCTAGATTGACGTTGCCTTGGATTTTGGGTGAATTGAATAAATTTTGAAAAACGATTTGCCCATCCGTAGTTCCGTCAAAGTCCTGCGGCAAAAGCGTATTTAGCAGGTCGAGATTGACATGCTTTATCGCCAGCATGAGTTTTTCTTCCGGGGATTCACTTATTTTCCCCTGTAGGGAAATAGACTGACCTTCGCTGAATAGCTTCAAACTATCCACAGCTATTTCTCCTGGAGTAATGGTGATTTGGTTCAACGGATCAAATTGCCATTCTCTGTTCAAAACTTTCAGCGAAGAGGGTTCAAACACCAGCTCCGTATTACTAGCGGAAAACCGCGCAAATGCATCCACTCTGGCCGCACTTTGAGTAGAATCCTGATCTAAGGTAAAGTTCATATCCACCTCATTTTGATCCCAGATCGCTTCAAATCCCAGATTGGTAAATTCCAGGGATTTACCCAGTTGTTGGTTTTTGGAATAGATGTAGAAGGAAGCCAGAATATCCGGACTGTTGATCAGTTTGGAGGTGTTGAAGTCAATATTAATGTCCCGAGCAGTGTTTCCCTGGTAGATCAGGGTGTCTATGCTGGTAAAGAAATTGAATACAGTATTCTCCTTTGTTTGATAAAATGCCCCTTCCAGCACGGTGTTTTTGGAAAATGACAAATCAGGTTCGAGTAATTGTACGATGGGGTTTATATCAATCAACCGAAGATTTAAATCAAGATTGTAGGTTTCTGAAAAATTCCGTTCCAGGTCCGCAATGGGCTGTTCTTCATTTATAATGATGGAAATGTACTGTTGCAAAAGGATCTCCAGATCACTTCCCATTTGCTTTAGGTCAAACTGTCCAGATGCTGCTGCCACCAGGTAATCTGAATTCACCGACATGGTCCGCGTGCCTCCGGCAAAGAGGGATTGGAAGTAAAAATCTCCCACTTCTAGAAAGCGATCTTCAAAGCCTACCGAGACATCCCTAAACCTAGCTATTCCCTGCACTTCGTCTAGATCTATGCCTTTGGTGTCGACATCGATTTTTCCGCTGATAAATGACGCACGCTCAGCAAAATGCAAGGAGTCCAAAAAGGCGGTGTCGATTTGTAGGTTTAAGCGAACGGAGTCTGTAGATGCTCGTAGATTTACGGATCCTCTGGCGTCCATTTTTAAGTTGGGATCTGCGATACTGAGATTGCCACGGAAAAGATCCAGGCCATAGGTGGCGTCTGTGTCGATGTTGCTGTAGTTGTAGTGATTAAAGCCAAATTTGGATACGTTGGCATCTACATCTACGAGTATATTTTCAAGTGTATTTCCCTCTGTATTCACTCTTCCTTGAAGGCTTACTTTTTGGAAAAGCTCCCTGTTGCCGGTCAATACGCCCAGATCCAGGTTTTTTAGGGTAATGTTTGAGACGATGATAGGTAGCTCGTTTACCTTTTCAAATCGCAGCCTTCCGATAAGATCCCCTATAGCCGTTTTGAATTCTCCATTGGTGTCAAACCGGTGGAGGTAGCCTGCAAAGTCTGCGGTAAGTCGAATGGTGTTAAACTTTTGGATTTGTACTTCTTGCTCCTGTTTCAAATAAGGGCCTAGATCGGATGCCAGGATGGTAGAGTTTTTCAGGGAAAGGTTGATGTAAGTGTCATTTACATCTGGCAGGCCATCTAACTGAAACGCGCCAAAAAGCGCAGTTTTCTCACCCAATCGTACTAAAAACTCATCGGATTTAAAGTCTGAAACCGGCCCGGTTACTTTGCCAGAGAGGTAAATCTGATCATCAATATCCGGGAGGTTAGGGGCAAAAAGCTTGAGGTCACCCAGGTCAATTTTAGACTCATCCATATTGGCGATGAGTACCACCTTATCTACGAAATCGGAAAATGAACCCACTGAGGCATATTCAAATCGAAGAAAGTCTTTGATGTGACTTTTTTTGGTTTTCAGGCTAAGTCGGTCAAATTCCAAATACTCTGGGGAAAAAGTCAAATCGGTCACCAGTTCCTGAATCTCCAGTCCTGAACTTTGCTCTACGCCGGTAAGTAATTTGATTTCAGCACCAATCTCTCCTTGCTCTACGCTGAAATTATTGGCATTAAGTGTGATGTTTCCAAAACGCAGCTTTGCATAATCCACACCATCTGTGATGGGCTCTGTATTTTCATTGATAATATTTACCTCCGAATTGCGAAGCGCCACTTCATTGATGTAGAAATTTGCTCCCTTTCGGTTAGATGACCCTGTGCTGAAGAGGTCGGTGAGCTCCTCTACCCAAAGATTGATGTTCATGACAGAATCCCCCTCATGCACTGCCAGATGGAGCTGGGCTTCTTCCACGCGTACTGCATTCAGAGTGGGATCTCCCGGTGGCAATACAGAGAGCAGGTCAAAATCCGCGGTGAGTTTTCGAGCCCCTATCATCAGGCTATCCCGGTGATCAAGGATTTGTACCTCGTTCAGCTCCAGCGCATCCCACCAGGTGAGTCGTATATTTCCAATTTCGGTGTGGAATTTGGAATCTTTGTTCAGAATACCTGTTATGGTATCAATGGTCTTGTTTTGAACCCAAGTGACTTGGAGAGCCAAGGCCAAAACAATCAAAAGCATGAGCAGGGAAAAGACTACCCAAAGTAGAATCCGAAACGCTTTGTGCAAAAAATCCGTAACTTTCGCGTTCTTTTCCAATGGGTACCAACAATATCTTTATTCTAGCAATTGAATCCTCGTGCGACGAGACCTCAGCGTCTGTGATAGCTGATGGCAAAGTACTTAATAATATCGTCGCCACACAATCTGTCCACGAAAAATATGGAGGGGTGGTTCCTGAACTTGCATCTAGAGCACATCAGGAAAATATCATTCCGGTGGTGCAAGAGGCGATTTTGTCCGCAGGGATTACCAAAGACCAGCTTTCCGCTGTTGCATTTACCAGAGGACCAGGTCTATTGGGCTCACTACTGGTAGGGGTCAGCTTTGCCAAATCTTTCGCTTTTTCGCTGGGAATTCCACTGATAGAAGTGAACCACATGCAGGCGCATATTTTGGCCCATTTCATAGATGATCCCAAACCCAACTTCCCTTTTATCTGCCTGACTGTAAGTGGAGGACATACGCAGTTGGTATTGGTAAAAAGCCACCTGGATATGCAAGTCATAGGAGAGACCAGGGATGATGCTGTGGGTGAGGCTTTTGACAAAACGGCCAAATTGCTTGGGCTTCCTTACCCGGGTGGTCCGCTGATAGACAAGCATGCCAAAGATGGTAATCCGAAGGCTTTTGCTTTTCCCATCACCAGAATGCCAGAGTTGGATTATTCCTTTAGCGGGATTAAAACTGCGGTTTTGTATTTTCTGCGTGACCAGCTTCAGGAAAACCCAAAATTCATTGAGGAAAACCTGGCAGACCTTTGCGCCAGCATACAATACTCCCTGATAGAAATGCTCCTGATTAAGCTGAAAAAGGCCGTGAAGGAAACCCGGGTCAGTGAGATTGCCATTGCCGGGGGTGTTTCCGCCAATTCAGGATTGAGAGAAAGTCTGACTACTTTGGCAGCCCAAATAGGTTGGAACCTGTACATTCCAAAATTCGAGTATTGTACAGACAATGCGGCCATGATCGCCATGGCAGCACATTACAAATATTTAAAGGGGGAATTTTCGACCTTGGATGTCGCTCCCCTAGCTAAAATGAAACTTTAAAAATGGCTAAGGATAATAAGTTTGACAAAGTCATCAATATAAAAAACAGGAAAGCTAGTTTTCAGTTTGAATTCGTAGACACCTACGTGGCCGGTATGGTGCTGAAAGGCACAGAAATTAAGTCCATACGAGAGTCCAAAGTGTCTTTGACTGAGGCTTTTTGTATTTTCCTTCAAGGGGAGTTGTATGTACGTCAAATGCATATTGCGCCATACTCCATGGCTGCGAGCTATAATCATGTGGCGATTCGGGACAGAAAGCTGCTTTTGAATAAAAAGGAACTGGAGAAACTCCAAACTAAGTCGCAGGAAAAGGGGCTGACTATCATTCCTGTTCGTATATTTATCAATGACCGGGGAATGGCAAAAATGGAAATTGCTCTCGGTAGAGGCAAAAAGTCTCACGATAAACGACAGGATCTGAAAGAAAAAGATGCAAAAAGAGAAATCCAGCGAATGGCCTTTGATTGATGCTTATGGGATCTGCCGGCAGACTATGCTCCCCGTCTATCGCCGGCCAACCTTCGATTCCGCACTGATTACACAGTTACTTTTTGGGGAGTGTTACCAGGTCTTAGCGGTGACTCCCGATCAGGGTTGGTTCAGGATTTTACATGAAGACACGGGCTTAGGTGGATGGATATGTGCGCAGACACTGAAGGAAATCCCCGCTTCCGATTACCAGAATTTCCTCAACACTGATTTTCAGATCGTCACCAGCCCCATTGCAGCGATTGAGTACATGGGGACCAATCTTTATTTACTCCCCGGCAGTAGGCTGCATTTTTCAGATTTAGAGCTGTTCAACTGGCAAGACCACATAGGATTTACCGGCTCGGTGAGAAGCCACGCCGTGAGAGCCAACCGTAGCCAGCTGCTCGATATCGCCATCAAGTACATCAATGCTCCCTATCAGGCCGGAGGACGGAGTATTTTTGGGCTGGATGAGCATCAGGGGTTTGAACTGATGTTTGCTATTGCAGGCTATTCTTTGCCGGCAGGAAAAATTCCTGGAAGAAAAATCGAAGCAGAACTCGCTTTACCGGGTGATTTATTTATTTTCAAACAATTAGATTCTCAGCGGATTAAGTATGCGTTGTATTTAGGAGCTGAAGAAGTGCTTTGGATGGATAATAAAATCAAAGTTTCGGATCTGAGTGAGTGGGAATCATTTCTACGAAGAAGCAGGGATAAACAGGTGGAGATGGAAACTCGATCGATATTAAATTGAACCATGGAAAAACGGGTATTGGTGTTGAATTTGGATCATTCTCCTGTGGCAGTGGTTTCGCCACAAAAAGCCATCGTGCTATTACTTTTGGAGAAAGCCAACTGCCTTTCGGTATATGAACTGCTACAGATCCGCACCGTCAGCCGGAGTTTCGATTATCCTGCTGTGATCCGCCTGAATGCCTACAAAAATATTCCTTATCGTGGCGTCTTGCTCAACAGAAACAACCTATTTCGAAGGGATGGGGGAGAGTGCCAGTATTGCGGCAGCAGAAAGCAACTGACCATAGACCATGTGGTGCCCAGATCCAAGGGCGGCAAAACCAACTGGATGAACCTGATCACTGCCTGCCATCGCTGCAATGTCAATAAAGGCGATAAGACGCCTGAGCAGGCCGGGCTTACTTTGCGGATGGAGCCCTTCAAGCCCAGTCTTGCCTACTTCCTAGTGGACTATGCGGAAAGACAGGCTGAGGAGTGGTTGCCATTTTTAGATTCAAAAGTGGTTCAATAGCTGGCTGTTTCTGTTTTTTGGCAGAATAATTGCCAAAACACCATCATGAATCTTTCTATCATCCCGACCTTACTTTTGGCGATATCCCTTCAGGGAAATCCGGTGCAAATTGAGGAATTACTTGGCAAGTGGCAGCTGGTGTACTTTGAGGCTATAGCTCGTCTTAAAAATTCTCCCCGCTTTCAGAATTCCAGCCCAGCCATGAAAGCTGATCTAGATTACAAAATCAAAAACAGGCTTGAAAACACCGTGTACCAATTTGTGGAAGGCGATAGTTTGTTTTACAATGATTACCAAAATCGGGATGTGGTACAAAAGCGGGCCAAGATTGAAATCAGTCCCGATAATGTATTGACCATTTTTGATGGGAAGAGCAGCCGAAAAGCAAAAATCGTGTCCTTGGAAGAGGATAAGTTAGTTTTAGAGCCTATCAGTGATGGAGAGGGGGCTGGGAAACTGACCTTTGAGCGAATAATTCCAGAAAAGAAAAAGTAGTGCAATCACCAATAAAAGTAAAAAGCTGACGGTTTGCTGTCAGCTTTTTTTGTGCAAAAGTTGAGGTCTTTTATCCCCGAATGGAGAGTGGAATGATAGAAGATTCCACCTGAATTTGAAGCAAGAGGGGATTTCTGAGTTGGTACGGTTTTGAACCTATACCTTAAATCTTCCACAGTTTGTATGGTGGAAAAGCTATACCAACCAAACTAGACCATGCCCTCAGAAGCCAACTTAGCACCTACTCCCCAAGCCAAAAAACAACGAGGTTTTTTCCTGGATACATTGATACAGGGATTTTTGATTTTGCTTCCGTTGACGATTATCCTTATTCTGCTTTCGGTAGTTTTTAATTTTATTTTCAAAATAGTTTCGCCGCTGAGCACATTGCTAGATGGTGGTGCGGACAGCCCACACTGGCTGATCAATGTGCTGTCATTTGGAATTTTCTGTGCGTTTATATTTCTAATCGGTGTGGTGGTGCGCAATAGGGTAGGGAAGGTGTATTTCAAAACTTTCGAAAGAAAATACCTCTCAAGAATTCCCCTTTATAGTCTGATTCATCAGACCGTTTACCAATTCATTGGAGTTAAAAAACTGCCTTTTTCTGAAGTAGTGCTCATTGATCCATTCAAAACAGGAACGATGATGACGGGCTTTGTGACAGATCAGATTCAGGATAGGTATGTAACGGTTTTTGTGCCTACTGCGCCAAACCCTACCAATGGTAATATCTATCATGTGCGTAAGGATGATGTGATTCCGCTAAGTTCCACCACACAGGATGCCATGCGTACGATTATGGGGATGGGAGCGGGGACTTCTGATATTTTGGTCAATACCAATTTGGATGAGCTATGTACCAAATACGACTTGGAAAAGAAATATGGGGTGGATGGAGACCCAGGAGCAGAGTTAATAGATGAAAATAAAGAAAAAGAGTCTAATGACTCACTACTTTCAACCCAATAATAGAGCCGATCAAGGTGGCCAGGAAAAAGAGTCTCCAGAATTCGGCTGATTCCCTGAAAATAAAAATACCCACTAGGACTGTGCCTACAGCGCCAATTCCAGTCCATACTGCGTAAGCCGTGCCTAAGGGCAGGGTCTGGGTAGCTTTGATCAAGAGGCTCATACTAATCGCGAGGCAGAGCACGAAGCCTGCATACCACCAAATTTTGGCAGTGCCAATGGATTCCTTGGCTTGTCCCAGGCAAAAGGCAAAGGCTACTTCAAATAAGCCTCCTATGATCAAAAATATCCAGTTCATTGCTTTTGTGCTTTATAAGATTATGATAGGGGATTGGGGAGTAGGGAAATCCTTTACTACTGTCAAATATCCAAGGATAATTGGTCTTTCAACAGCTTAAAACTCTTCCGGTGCCAAATACAATCCCCATGGGTTTCTATGCCTGTTCGATGTGCTTTAGTGGGGTAGCCGGCGTTTTTCTCCCAGCCATAATGGGGAAACTCTTCGGCCAGCTTTTCCATGAATTTATCCCGGTACACCTTTGCCAAAATAGATGCAGCTGCTATGCTGGCAAACTTTCCATCACCTTTAATGACACAGGTAAAAGGGATCTGCAAGTCAGACCTGAACCGGTTGCCATCGATTAATAGATGCTCTGGCTGGATGGACAGTCCTTGGACTGCTCTGCTCATGGCGAGAAAAGAAGCGTTGAGAATATTGATCTGGTCGATTTCTGCCACGCTGGCTTCTGCTACTTTCCAGGCCAGTGACTTTTCTTTGATCTCCTCGATCAGGTCTTCGCGCTGTCTTTTGCCCAGTTTTTTGGAGTCATTGATCCAGGCATTGCTATAGTTTGGCGGCAAAATAACCGCTGCTGCTACCACTGGTCCAGCCAGACAGCCTCGGCCTACTTCATCACACCCAGCCTCTATTCTGCTAGCTTCTAAAAAGGGTTTTAGAATCATGGTGTTTATCTTCTCTTACTTTGTAGTATTTATGGATTAGCTCCGCTACCAATCCCGTCCATCCTGTCTGATGGGAGGCTCCCAGCCCAACGCCAGAGTCTCCATGGAAATATTCATAGAATAAGATGTGATCTTTGAAATGCGGATCCTCCTGATACTTTTTATTTGGGCCGAAAACCGGTCTATTCCCATTTTCATCCCGCATAAAGATCTTCATGCAGCGGAGGGACAGCTCTTTGGCGATTATATCCATAGTCATGTACTGTCCGGATCCAGTTGGGTATTCTATGGAAAAATCCCCTCCGTAATAGAAATCAAATTTTCGGAGTGATTCTATGAGCAGGAAGTTGATGGGAAACCAAATCGGACCCCGCCAGTTGGAATTGCCTCCAAACATCACTGTGTCTGATTCTCCAGGCGTGTATTTGATGGACAGCACATCTCCACCTATTCGCATGGTGTATGGATTTTTCTCGTGGTACTTTGAAAGAGAGCGTATGCCGTACTCACTTAAGAATTCATCAGAATCCAGCATTTTCTGAAGTACGCTTTTCATTCTGTGACCACGGAGCAAAGAGAATAATCTACGCTTTTCGTAGCCTGGCTGTATCCAGCTGGACACCAAAGCTGCCAGTTTTGGCTTTTCTCTCAGGAAAAAATCCAGGCGCTTTTTGAACTCAGGAAGCTTCGCAAAGAGATCCTCTCTGATCGGTTCTACAGCAAAAAGTGGAATAAGACCCACTATAGACCTCACTTTCATCTTACGCGGGTCTTTGCCCGGTAGGTGAAAGACATCGAAGAAGAAATTGTCCTCATCATCCCAAAGTGAAATGTGCTCCTCAGATATATTGCTCATCGCCCCGGCGATGTACAGAAAATGCTCTAGAAACTTGGTGGCAGTGAACTGATAAACTGTATTGAACTCGCAAAGATCCAGGGAAATTCTCAGCAAGTTCAGGGAGAACATGGCCATCCAGGAGGTGGCATCTGCCTGCTCCAGTTTGCCGTGATACTTCTGCGCGTGACTTCTGTCAAAGACGGAAATATTGTCCAGTCCCAGGAATCCACCTTCAAAGATGTTTTTGCCGTCACTGTCTTTTTGATTGACCCACCAGGTGAAATTCAGCATCAGTTTGTGGAGGGCACGCTCCAGAAATTCCTGATCTCCTACTCCGTTATTGGCCTTTTTGTCAATCTGGTACACCCGCTGTACTGCATAGGCGTGTACAGGCGGGTTGACATCGGAGAAGTTCCACTCGTAGGCCGGGATCTGCCCATTTGGATGCATGTACCATTCATTGAGCAGGAGCAGGAGCTGGTCCTTGGCAAATTCGGGATCTATCCTAGCGATGGGTATACAATGAAATGCCAAATCCCATGCTGCATACCAAGGGTATTCCCACTTGTCCGGCATGGAGATGATGTCATAGTTTTGCAGGTGTTTCCAGTTGCTGTTTCTGCCCTTTTTTCGCACCACAGGAGGCACATACCTTCCGGGATCGCCCTCCAGCCAGCGCTCCACATCGTAATAGTAAAATTGTTTGGACCACATCATGCCGGCATAGGCTTGACGCTGGATGTTTCTCAGGTCTTCATCTACCACTCTTTCTTGCAGGTTTGCATAGAAAACATCCGCTTCCTGCTTTGCTTTCGCTAGAATGTCATCACTTTGTGCTATAGTATTGTCCCTGGTCTGCGGCTGAAGTCTTAGGGTCACTGCTCGACTTTCCCCTGCAGGGATGGTGATTTGATAGATAGCCGATGCCTTAGTGCCAAAGTCTCTTGGGTTCAGATGCTGCTCATCCCCTGAGATTACATAATCATTGATGGCATCCTTGAGGTATTTCTTTTCATTCCCAATATGGTAAATCCGCTCTCGGTTGGTTTCGTTGTCACAAAACTTCAATTCAGGTTCCCCATCAAAGGTAATGGTGTAATTTCCAAGTTTAGGCGTGAAGGCATTTATGGTGTTGGTATCTGCCTTTTTCAGCTTTGGCATGAAAGACTCATTGCCGGTAAACCAAGTTTTACGAAACCAAAGGGTGGGCATTACCCAGATTTTAGCTTCTTCTGGGCCTCGGTTGTGTATGGTAGCTTTACCTACTATATCCTCGATATCATTTTTACCATATTCTATAAAAATATCAAAGTACCTGTCTTCCTCAAAAAGACCCGTGTCCAGGAGTTCGTATTCAGGCTCAACTTTTCCCCGCTTGGAATTTTCCTCCAGCAGCTGGGTATAAGGGTATTCCCCCTGAGGATACTTGTATAGCATCTTCATGTAGCTGTGAGTAGGGGTAGAGTCTAGGTAATAGTAAAGCTCCTTCACATCCTCACCGTGATTCCCCTGGTTGCCTGTAAGGCCAAACAATCTCTCCTTAATGAAAGGATCTTTTCCGTTCCAAAAGCCCCAGGCTAGACAGAGTTTTTGCTTGAAATCAGAAATGCCGCCGATGCCCTCTTCTCCCCAACGGTACGCTTTGCTTCTGGCATCGTCATGGGTTACGTTTTCCCAGGCAGATCCGTCTGGGCTGTAATCCTCTCGAACAGTCCCCCATTGCCTCTCGGTAAGGTATGGTCCCCATTTTTTCCAATGTTTGGTTCTGTCCTTGTCTTCTTGTAATCGTATATTTTCAGCTGACATGTAGTTTCTATAAGGCGGAATATCCGAAATTATCAATTTCTATTGATTATAGCCTCGAAAATGAACTTCCGTTTAATGAGTTGTCATAAATATTTTTGATTTGGCAATGAAAGCCAAACTTTTTTCAAATTGAACTATTTAGGATTAAGCTTACCAAATTTTCAATCCCAATGTTATCAATGCGTCCGTTAATGTGCAAAATTATTTTACCCTGAGGTATTTGAAAATCTTTCTTAACAGAATTTAAGGCGAATCATCAGGGTCTACATTTGTAGATCTGAAATATTAATCTACATTTGTAGAGTAAAATATCCCAAAGAAGCATGAAACTATCTAGAGCTGAGGAAGAACTGATGAATCACCTGTGGAGTCGAAAGCGGGCATTTATGAAAGATCTGCTGGATTCTTACGCGGAGCCAAAGCCTGCGACTACTACGATCTCCACACTGCTGAAGCGTATGCAGGAAAAGAAATTTGTAGGGTATGAGTCAAAAGGAAAGCTGAGGGAGTACTTTCCGTTGGTGAGTAAGGAGAGTTATTTTTCCAGGCACCTGAAAGGGTTGATCGAGAAGTTTTTCAATGATTCTCCGGCGCAGTTTGCTTCTTTTTTCACCAAGAAAACGGACCTCTCAGAGGAGGAATTACTGGCACTAAAAGGGATTATTGATGACAAATTAAATCAAAAGAAATAATGGAATACTTACTTAAATCCATAGCCTGCCTGCTTTTGTTGCTGCTAGTTCACCGGGTGCTATTGCAGCGTGAGGCATTGCATAGATTCAATCGGTTCTTTCTGCTGTTTTCGGTGGTTGCGTCTTTTTTTATTCCTCTTTATACCATTGAAGTACCACAAGAGGTTTCTCCCTCTACTACCGAAGTGATTTCTGAGCCTATTTACTTTGAAGCTACACTTCAGGATCTCAATCAGGAGCAAGTTTTTGCTGCAGTGCCTGAATCTCCATTTAACTGGGAATACCTTCTCTTTGGGCTTTATGGACTGATTTCCTTTGTTTTCTTATATCGATTTGGGAGAAATATTAAGATTCTGGTGAATAAGATTCAGGGAAATATTAAGATTAATTACCGTGGGCAGACCTTGGTTCTATTGAAGGAAGATTCCCTTCCGTTTTCATTTCTCAAGTACATTTTTGTGTCCGAATCAGATCTGGAAAACGGGAAATTCACCGATGCTGTATTCGCTCACGAATCCACCCATATTCAGGAAAAGCACAGCTGGGATAACCTTTTTATTGAAGTCTTGCTAGTGCCATTTTGGTTTCATCCAGGTCTGCACTGGGCCAAAGCTAGCATCAAGCTTAATCATGAATTTATAGCGGACCAGATAGCATTACGCAGCACTCCACTGGAGAAATACGAGAGTCAATTACTAGCTATGATGCTTTCTGAGCAGAAATACGGCTTGGCTAGTAGCTTAAATTTTTCATTAACCAAAAAACGATTTGAAATGATGAAGAGGAAAACAGTGAATTCACATAGCTGGATCAAGGTTTTGGTCTTGGTACCTGTGCTAGGTGCACTAGTCTATATTTTCAGTGAAAGAGTGGTAGGGCAGCCGGAAGATTCAAACTCTGAAGGAGAGGTTTCTAGCTTATATTTCCATTCTAGCCAAAAAAACTCTGATGAAATTTCCATTCAGGATGAAGCTAAGCAAAAGTACTATAGTCAGGTAAAGTTTTTGATTGAAACAGACCAGATGCAATATGAAATCAAGGACTTTGGGCAGTTAAGCAGCGATCAGAAATCCAGGCTTGCTTTGCCTTCTGCTGTAGAAGCACCTCCCAAAAGAACTCCTGATGACTCCGTTTATCAAGCTCTCAAGAACGGGGAAGAATATGGATTGTGGTTGGATGGTAAAGTTCTACCAAATTCCGATTTGGATGAAATTCCCCGATCTGAAATAGTCTATTTCGTTACCACTCCTATACATTCAAATGCACGGTCAGAGGAGTTTCCTCAGCCCTATCAGACTAAGTTATTTACAGAGGGATTCTATCAGCAAATCTTTGGGCCGGATGGACAATTAAGTAAACCACCAATGGGAACAGCAACTTTCAGTGGCAATGCTGTATATATGTTTGATATAGCATATATGGAAGAGCCTTTCACGGAGTATCAAAATCTGTATGGAAAATACGAGGATCTTCGAAATTCTAAACCACATTATATTGATAAAGCAGAGGATGAAAAAGGCAAGTTGCACTCGATTTTTATAAAGTTGGCCGGGATGTATGATCAATTTGATTCTGATTTGAAACAAAAGATCACACAGCCTATTCCGCCCATAGCTCCTTATGTTTTGCTGAGGAAGGATGGCGAGGTTTATTACAAACTGGAAAAGGACCTGACAGATGAAGAACGTCTGCAGCTTTCTAATAAATGGGATTCCGTGGATAAAAGGGCATCTGATTATTACAGTAAGCATTACTCAATAGTGGGGCAAAGTCAGCTTACCGGTAGCATTCAAAACCAAGCGATAGATAAAGCCAGGTATTACCTCAATGCTACTCTATTAGTAAAAAACTCGTCAGGAGAATTTGAAGAGGTTCAGTACGATGAACTGCCAGCAGAAATCCAAGAAATGTTGCCACCAGCTCCGAATAGTCCCATTTCCAAAATGCCGGGCGCACAGGAGTATGAAAGCTGGAAGAATTCAGATGATTTTGCCATTTGGATAGATGGGAGTCATGTGCCGAATTCGGAATTGGAGAAAATGAAAAATACAGACGTGGTTTTTTTCATGGATAGTTTTGTACATGAAAACGCCAGAAGTGAAAGATTTCCTCAAGAGCATCAGGTGAATATCTATACTTCTAAAGGATATGAAGAAGCCTTTGGGGAAAAGTCGGAATTTGAAGATCCTCTGACCGAGCAGCATCTGATTCACATCTATCCCTTAGAAAAAAGAGTGTATGTTCAGACGGTACCGAAGAATGAAAAAGTCAGTGGCGCTACCACTCAAGAGCAAAGTAGGTCGACGCAGCGAATTGCAGGTCAGGATGAAAAAGCACAAAATCCCTCCAAATGGCCTCCGGGAGTAAAAGCAGAAACCCTGAGAAAGGAATTTCAAGCTTATATCGATACTAATCAAGAATATGAAGCTCTCCGAAATCAGGCCCCGCATTTTGTCAAAAGAAGCAAAGCTGAGCAGGATAGGCTAAATGAAATGTTTTCAAAAGTATGGAGTATGTATCTCCAGATCCCATTTCATGATAAGCCAAAGGTCAAGTATCCTTCGCGTCCTTTCGCGCCCTACATGCAGCTTGAGTCGAATGGAGAAGTATATTACAAATTAGCAAAGGATTTGACCGCTGAAGAGCTTGAAAAATATCCTCCACCTCCTCCGCCGCTTACTCCTGCAGACCAGATAGAGGATTACAAAAAGGTCTCTTACCAATATGAATTGATGCGTAACAAAGGGCGGAATGATGCCTCCTTATCTATGGAGGAGCGAAATACGTTGTTTCTACTATACAATGAGCTTCAATTAAAATTCCTAAGAATGGGTGCTCCTGAACGGAGAGAAGTCAAAATGGTCAATTTCCCTTACTACCGCGTAGAGGAAAACGGAAAGAATGTCTTCAAAGCAGTATCCGAGCTCAGCCCGGAGCAAAGAGCTTTGAACAATTGCTAGTGCTAGTTAAACCTGCCAGGTTTTGATTAATAAAATCAAGAAAATGACTGAGTCAGAATAAAATCCGGTTCAGTCATTTTTGTTTCCGGTAAAATATGCTGCCAAACTGATGGCCAGGTGCTTACCCAGTCCTGAAAGGAACTGGTTGAATTTGAGGTAGTTTGGATTTGCTTGTCCAGTTTGCTGAAATCGAAATTGTCTGAAGCAATTCCAGCTCCTGAATGTACCGTATCCAGTGCATTGCAAGCCTGTTCGTATTGGCCTGCGACTGGGATGACCATTACGGGTTTTCTTAGGTACATGGCTTCGCAAATCGATTCGAAACCGGCAGTGCTTACCAGTCCTTTGCACGCTGCCATATCACGAAGAAAATTTTTGTCATGAACCCTGTGGAAGCTCAGGTTAGGTAGAGGGGTTTCAGTTTCTTCCGCTTCTTTTTTGTCCCAATATGCCCGGATTTTCAGGTGTGGATTAGATTTGGCAAAGGCAATCACTTCTGTGCTGTATCCACTGTTTACCATGTAGGTCAGATAGAAATCCCCTTTGGTAGGGGTGAGATTTCTTACTTCTTCCCTTAGCAAAGGCGGAACTACCGTAATGTTGTCGGTAGATTCGAGTGGGTAAAAGGATAAGGCTAATTTTTGGCTTGCGCCTAAAGCCGTCATCCGCGTGTTGAACTTGAAAAAGAATTTGTTCAGACCCTTTGTGGGAGCAAACTGAAACGCTGGGTGGTAAATCAGGTATTGATGGCCGATCACCCAGTAGGCTGCATTGGGTCTGAAAATCCCGTTGTATAACCCACCTAGCAGATCATAAAAGTTCAGGATCACATCCGGGGCTTCAGATTGTACGATAGTGTTGATTTGCTGTAGGCTTCGCCAAAAAGTAGTAGCTTTTATAATGTTTTGGCGTATGGTTTTTCCGATCAGGATCTTTTTTTCATTCTTGTCGCAAGCGAAATTCGGGCTTTCGACTTGATAGATTGGAGCATGGATTTGTTTAGAAAAAAACGGTGGAACCTCCCTTCTTTTGCTTTTTCCCAAAACCACCGCCGCCATTTCGTGGCCTTGATTCTCCAGCATTTTGCCGAAGGCTATCGCTTGGGTCATATGGCCCCTGCCTTCGCCTTGAACTATGAAAACGAACTTCATTTAGCTATAATTTGATTTTCAATGGTCAGATCGCTTGCCTGGGAATCCCGGGCTTGATCTCATTGGATGGAACTGATGGAGGGTGGTTCCAGGTCGTCCTTTTTTCCTTCAAAGGAAACCTCTCGTAGCGGCACCACTGGAGATTCTACTCTTCCTATGAAAAACTCATGCAGACTGTCATCTTTCGCTTCTTTGAAGTTGATTTCATTGTAGTATATCAATTGCCAGTTGCCCTCGTGGTCCTCCGCCAAAGCACTCATGGTCTCCACCCAGTCCCCGGAGTTGAGGTATTGGATTCCATCGATTTCCCGGTTTTCGGGCTTGTGGATATGTCCGCAGATGATGCCGTCACAGCCTTTGGCCTTGGCCATTTTCGCTAGTTCCTCCTCGTATTGATCGATGTAGGACACGGCAGATTTTACTTTTCCTTTCACATACTGGGAAAGGGAGAAATAGGGGAGCCCGCGCTTGATTCTGTAGTGGTTCACCACTCTGTTCAGCCAAAGCAAAAAAGTGTACCCCATGTCACCCAGGTAGGCAATCCAGCGGAGATTAGTAGTGATGCTGTCAAAAACATCCCCATGAGTGATGAAGTATTTTTTGCCATGACTTTCATAAATCATGTCTTTTTGGATGGAGAGGTTGCCCATTTGAAAGGGTAAGATCTGATCCAGAAAATCATCGTGGTTACCACGCAGGTAAAATACCTTAGTGTCGTGGTTTTCTATCATTTTCAAGATGCGATTGAAAAACCTTGTATGTTTTCTTTTCCAGGAACCGGATTTCTTGAGTTGCCATCCATCTATGATATCACCGTTTAGGATGAGATTTTCGCAGTCATATTGTTTGAGAAACCGAGCAATTTCCTTGGCTTTGGAGCCTTTAGTGCCTAGGTGGACATCAGAGATGACTATAGTTTTGAATTGGGTTTTCACACTTCTGGTTTTGGTAGAAAGGTAAAGCCTGATTTTGAACCCTTTATAATTCAAATATTAAATAATAAGTAAGAATGAGCCGAATAGGCTTTGAAATGTAAAGCCAAGGTTAAAATGCTGTGAAAAAGCCGGTTCTATAGGGTTTTTCTTAGGATGCGGAGGAGATGAGTGAATTCTGAAGGACGGTGGTTTCCGATTTTATACCAATGGTTCAGCATAAACTTTTGTAATGGATTAGATTCGTTTTCCCAAATAGAACATTATGAAACAAACTTTACTTGCAATTGCATTGCTGCTGATTTTCCAGAATGGGTTTACTCAGGATAAGACCTACTCCGGTAATTATGAATTGGCAGCCAGGTTTTCTCCTGAAAAAATGAAGAAAATGGTTTTTTCTACCCGAGTGGATCCACATTGGTTGAAAAAATCGGATCGTTTCTGGTACGAATATGAAACCAGCGATGGTAAAAACTGGTACATCGTGGATCCGGTGAGAAAAACGAAAAGCCAACTTTTCGACACTGATAAACTGGCGATGGAAATCACCAAAATCACCAAGGATCCCGTGGACGGGCAGCACCTGAAGCTGGATGATCTGAAATTTTTGGAAGATGAAAATACGATCAAGTTCAAGGTGAAAGGTACTGAGGAGGTTTTGAAGAGAGACTGGGCAGAGATCAAGGAGAAGGACCAAAGCGCCAAGGATTCTATGGAAAAGAAAACCTTTGTATTTCACTATGATATCAGCAGGCAGCAACTTACCGAGATTACAGACGCTCCAAAAGATCCAGAGCGTTTGTCTTGGGCGAACATAGCGCCAGATTCTTCCAAAGTGCTTTTTGCGAAGCACCATAATCTCTACTGGATGGACAAGGAGAATTTTCTGAAAGCTGTGAAAGATGAAAAGGACAGTACCATCGTGGAGCATCAGCTCACTGAAGATGGGGAGGAAAACTTCGAATACGGGTACAGTGGTAGAGGGGATGATAACGTGGAAACTGAGAAAAATAAGGACAAACGCAAGCGTGTGGGAGCTTACTGGAGTACGGATTCCAGGCAGTTTGTGATGACCCGCACAGACTCCAGAAAGGTAAAGGATCTCTGGGTGATCCATAGCACGAAGAAACGACCTACGCTGGAAACTTATAAGTACGCTATGCCGGGAGAAAAGGAACAGCCGATCACCTATTTGCTGCATTATTCTTTTGACTCGGAGGAGCTGTCTAATCTTCCTGTGGCGACATTCAAAGATCAATCCCTCAATATTTTCAACACCAGTGCTGCTGAAAACACAAGAGATGATGACTTCAGGCCGGTGACTTGGTTAGGAGACTTGGATGAGTTTTACTTTTCGGTCACTTCCAGAGATTTGAAACGCATAGACCTGCTGCGCTGGAATCTAACCACAAATGAAAAGCAAGTAGTGATCGAGGAGCGAAGCAATACTTATGTGGAGATGCTAAAGCCGGAGATTTTAGCTGATGAAATTATCTGGTGGTCTGAGCGAGACGGCTGGGGGCATTTTTATCTCTATGGAAAAGATGGCACCTTGAAGCGTCAGCTTACATCTGGAGCTTTTCACTCTGATCGTGTAGCACGTGTGGATGAAAAAAGCAGGAGGCTATACTTTGTGGCAAATGGCAAGGAAAAGGGAGAGGATCCCTATTATGAGCATTTATATAGCGTGAGTTTGGATGGAGGAGCTATTTCCCTGTTGAATTCCGGAGATTTCAATCACTCAGCCGAGATCAATGATGCCGCTACTTTCTTTGTGGACAATTATTCTAGAGTAAATACTGTGCCGGTGGCGGTACTGAAAGATAAAAGCGGAAATAAGGTGATGGATCTGGAAACCGCAGATTTGTCTCAGCTTTTTGCCGCAGGCTATCAGTTTCCTGAGCCGTTTCAGTTCAAGGCAGACGATGGAATCACTGATCTGTATGGGGTGATGTATAAGCCGTACGATTTCGATTCTACCCGCAAATATCCCATCATTGAATATGTATATCCTGGGCCGCAGACTGAAGCAGTAGACAAGGCATTTTCAGCCAGGCTGGACAGAACGGATCGACTGGCCCAGTTTGGTTTTATAGTGGTTACACTTGGCAACAGAGGAGGTCACCCAGGCCGCTCGAAGTGGTATCATAACTATGGGTATGGAGACTTGAGAGACTATGGATTGGCAGATAAAAAAGCCGCCGTAGAGCAATTGGCAGATCGGCATGACTTTATCGATAAATCAAAAGTAGGGATTCATGGGCATTCCGGTGGAGGTTTTATGTCCACAGCGGCCATGCTGGTTTATCCTGATTTCTTCAAAGTGGCAGTTTCATCCGCCGGCAACCATGACAATAGTGTCTATAACCGCTGGTGGTCTGAGAAGCACCATGGAGTGAAGGAGCAGATCAATGCCAAAGGAGATACGACTTTCATTTACCAGATTGATAAAAATCAGGATTTAGCAGAAAATCTAAAAGGGCGCTTGATGCTCTCTCATGGCAGTACAGATAATAATGTTCATCCGGCAAATACGCTTAGAATGGCCAATGCACTGATCAAAGCGGGAAAGCGATTTGATTTGGTGGTTTTGCCTGACCAGCGTCATGGATATGGAGACATGACTGAGTATTTCTTTTGGAGAATGGGGGATTACTTTGTGCAGCACTTGCTAGGGGATAATACCCCTCCTCCTGTAGATATGGTGGAAATGCAACGCGATAAGCCAAAGGATGATTGAGCGAAAAGCTCCAACCATAAAACGAAAGCCCGAATCAGACAGATTCGGGCTTTATGTTTTTTAAATCATATCCTTTAACCTACTCGTCATGCTCCCCGTGAACCCCATGTACATGGCCATGTGCCAATTCATCCTTAGTGGCTTCACGAACTTCCTCTATATTGCCCTCAAAGTGCAAGTCAAACCCAACCAGCGGATGGTTAAAATCCAGCAAAATCTCTTCCCCCAGATCCTTCAGAATTTTGGCTTGCATAGGGTATCCATTTTCATCCATTAAAGGCAAGAAATTCCCTTCTTTCAACATCTCTCCGGTAAAGCCATTTTCATCTGAAAACTGCGTTTTGGGCAGATTTACAATCAAGTCCTCATCTACTTCGCCGTATGCGTCTGCCATGGGAAGCACAAAGGAAAATTCCTCTCCTTGGGACTTACCGGCTAGCAACTCTTCGAATTTTGGCGGCAGGTCACTTGCGCCAAAGAGAAAGTAAAAAGGATCTTCCGAATCACGGATTTCCACACTGAATGGAGCTGATTCTATCTCGTCTGCATCCTTGCTTACCTTGAGTTCGTAGGTCAATCCCACTACTGTATTTTCTGTGATTTTCATCTGTTCTTAATTTTCTAATGATAGATCCGGATCCCAGGATTATCATCCCGAATCCCTTTTATTTGAAAATTCCGTGTCTCAGTCGTATGCTGATTCGCTCCTTTAAAACTTCCCATTTATTTCTGGGTGTGGATTTTAGGAGTTTTTTGCTAGCGCGAAACACAAAGTATTGGTAATCTTTTTCTTTGAAAAAAATGGGATAAGTTTCCATTTTTTCCAGGTAAAATCCGTTGGAGGTGATGCTCTTGATCAATTCCCCTGAATCCAGAGGCTGGTCGATTACCTGTAGTTTCTGAGGTTCGTTTTCTATCATCCACTGGAGGTATCGAGGGGCGGGGATATGGATAAATATCACCGAATCCTGATGTGCATGCTTGTGGATGTTGCGGAAAAGCCGCTGGTGCTGATCCACAGGGATATGCTCCAATACATCCGGAAAAACAAAGAAATCAAAGGTCTTTCCCGGCTTATCAAAGTTTGACATATCAGAAACCTCAAACTTCAAGTTGGTCTGATCTTTCCAGAGCACTTTTGCTTTTTCTATGCTTTCCGGGGAAATGTCCACTGCCAATACCTCTCCTTGCTTGACCTGTGAAGCCAGCAAGTGGCTGACCGTACCAATACCGCAGCCCACTTCCAAAACACTGTCATTGGCATTCAAACCTGCCGCCATCACTTTGTCCAGAATACTCAAATGCCTGGAGTTGATGCCTGTCACAGCCTGTTTTTCTGCAAACTGATCGTAGAAACTGACGACTTTATCTTTATCCTTTTGCATTTTTTTCTTTGATGGTGAGAAATATACCTCCAATCAGGCATAGTAAGATCAGGTACTGGAAAATGATCATCGGAGTCTTAGTGGCATAGTAGCTTTTCGGCTCAAATTTGAATACAATCTCGTGTGTGCCAGCAGGGATTAGCAATCCGCGCAGTAAGTAATCCGTTCTCAGAATAGCGGCTTCCTCTCCGTCAATGGTGGCTTTCCATCCCTCCGGGTAGTAGATTTCAGAGAATACAGCCAAGCCTTCCTGAGCCATGTCTGCAGTGTAGTGAAGCTCATTTGGGGCGTATGAGGTGTGCGTGATCTGTCCCGCACCTGCCGGTACCTCGCCAAATTCCTCCGTATTGATCGTAGCCTGAGTTTTGGTGTTGATCTTGCCCAGTTCATCTATTTCTTCCTGATTGGACTGCACGGATACGATTTGATTTGGAATCCAGGCCGGACCGTTTGCTGCTGGGTTTTCAAATACAGCATTGGCGGCATTTCCAGCAATCACATACTTGGTATTCATCATATTGAAGGTCTGAATTCCCTCAAAATCAAAGTTCCCTTCCTGTGCCTTGGTGACAAATGCATTTAACTCAGGATTTAATCTATGATCCAGCAAATCCTGATATCTCCGCATTTTAGCTCCGTGGTACCCGCCTAGGCTATGGAAACGATAGGCAGATTTGCCGGTGGCTGTCAATCCCTCGGTAAGGTCCAATACCCGGAAGTACGAATCGTCTTTAAGGATTTCTTGATCTGCCGGAGTTTCCGCAAAATACTGCTGGGACGGATTGGCAGAGAAAGATTCTTCATTTAAATAGTGCCGGTTGACTGACCATAAATCTATGCAGACCAATGCAAACAGGCCTAAGCCTAAAAGCAGGTCTGAAATTTTTTCCTTCAGGGCAAAGTAAAGCAAAGCAAAAGCTGCTGCTACAAAGCCTAAGCTTCTCCAGGCACTGGCTGAAAGCATGGATTTGCGGTCTTGCCTGATCGCATCAATTAACCAATCCGGTAAACTCTGATCTGCTGCCCCTTCAAACCTGAATAGCCCTGCGCCTACTGCAAGAATCAACAAAAGCCCTCCTACGATGGCAGTGGAAGCATACAGTGGTTTGAAGTCCTTGCTCTGGTATAGCCTCTCCAGGGATATAGCTGCCAAAGCCGGAATGGCAAAAAGAGTCATTCCTAACGCCATGGAAACGGCTCTGAATTTATTGTAGCCCGGGAGAATGTCGAATAGCAGGTAATTGAACCAACTCAGGTTTTTGCCCCAGGAAAGGAGCAGGGATAAAATGATAATAGCTCCAAAGGTGTAAAGACTTTCTTTTGGCGCAGCCCAAATCCCAATAATCGCCAAGAAAACTAAGATGACACCACCGTAAATCGGCCCGCCCGTGAAGGGCTGATCCCCCCAATAGGTAGGAGCCCCCGCAATAAACCCATTGATTTGTGCTGGGTCAAGTCCTTGGCTGCGCAAAGCTCTCTCTGAGGCTGAGCCGGCCCCAAGCGGGGTACTGCTGCCCCCTCCGTAGAAGTTCGGTACCAAAAGGGTTAAGGTTTCCAGTTTTCCATTGGACCAGGAAAACGCGTATTCTCTATCCAGTCCGGCTGACTTGGACTCTAAAGTTGCTTGCCCTCGGGTAGAATAGGGGGCGTATTCCAAAGCCGTTGCCAATCGGCCAATATTGGCACCCACGGCTAACACTGCTGCTAAGGCTAGGAAGCCTATGGCCTTGCCTATAGGGGCCATTCCTTCTGTTTTCCAGTCCTTAGTAATACGTACAATACTGTAAATCACCGCAATGATTACGGTATAGTAGGTGATTTGTACGTGGTTGAATTTCAATTGGAGCAAAGTGCCCAGAGCCAAAACCCCGGCTCCTAGTATCCATTTTTTAATAAAAGTAAGGTGTATTCCCAGCAGAATTACCGGGATCAGACTCACTGCCCAGATCTTTGCGTTGTGGCCGGCTGCCAAGCTGAGGAGGTTGTAGGAGCTAAATGCAAAAGCCAGGCTGGCCACTATCGCAAATGCCGGTCTGACCCTGAAAGTCAGCAGTAGTACATACATGCCGACCATGCCCAGAAACAGGCTGTTGACCGGGTGGGGTAGGCCTAGGGTGAGTATGCTTACCAGCGTATTGGTGATGTCACCGGCAAATTCCAGGCTGACAAAGTATGCCGGCATTCCCCCAAAAACACTATTGGTCCATAGTGCCTCCTCGCCGGTAGCTTCTCTAAAGTCTATGGCTTCCTTTGCAGAACCTTCCCATTTGAGAATGTCCCCCTGGAAAATCACCTGATCTTGAAGTACAAGCGGAGCAAAGTAAGCGACAACAATGGCATAGAAAATGGCGATTCCCAGAATATGAGGGAGCAGATCTTTCTTGAAATTCAGCTGCATGAAAAGGGATTTTCTTTGAATTAATGGATGCGGTCGCAAATTAGGAATTTATACCCAAAACCAGCGAACAAAATAGGACAAGCCAGCCTGTAATAGATGAATCTCTGCTTTCTATCCCTGATGAAAATCATTACTTTTGCAGCAAATAGCCATACAAGGAATGTTTGATAATTTAAGTTTGAAACTAGACCGGGCTTTCAAGACACTGAAAGGAACCGGTAAAATCACCGAAATAAACGTCGCCACAACCGTCAAGGAGATCAGAAGAGCCCTGATCGATGCCGACGTCAACTATAAAGTCGCCAAAGAAGTCACCGATACCATCAAGAGCGAAGCGCTAGGCCGTGATGTTTTGATCTCTGTATCTCCCGGGCAGTTATTGGTAAAAATAACGCAAGAGGAGCTGACCAAACTGATGGGCGGCACCAAGGAGGATATCAAGTTGAGTGGTGATCCTGCTGTGATCTTGATTTCAGGCCTTCAAGGCTCGGGTAAAACCACTTTTACCGGAAAACTCGGTAGCTACCTGAAGAAGCAAGGGCGACAGGTTTTGCTCGTAGCCTGTGATATTTACCGTCCTGCTGCGATCGATCAGTTGAAAGTATTGGGAGAGCAGATAGGAGTGGAGGTCTATGCAGAGCCAGAGAATAAGAATGCAATGGAGATTGCAACTAATGCGATAGCCTACGCCAAGAAAACCGGAAAGAAAACGGTGGTGGTCGATACGGCGGGTCGTTTGGCAGTGGATGAAGCCATGATGAATGAGATCGAGGCGCTGAAAAAGGGCTTGAATCCGTCAGAGACACTTTTTGTAGTGGATTCCATGACTGGTCAGGATGCGGTCAATACGGCCAAGACTTTCGATGAGCGATTGGATTTTGACGGAGTCGTATTGACTAAACTAGATGGTGATACTCGAGGTGGAGCGGCGATTTCCATCCGTCACGTCGTGAATAAACCGATCAAGTTTATTTCCACAGGGGAGAAGATGGAGAACCTGGATGTGTTCCACCCAGATCGTATGGCACAAAGGATCCTGGGAATGGGAGATGTGATTTCCCTGGTAGAAAGAGCCCAGCAGTCCTTCGATGAGGATGAAGCCAAGCGAATCAATTCCAAAATCAGAACCAATAACTTTAACTTTGATGATTTTCTTTCTCAGCTAGAACAGGTGAAGAAAATGGGAAATATCAAGGACTTGCTAGGAATGATCCCTGGCATGGGCAAAGCCATGAAGGGAATGGATATAGACGATGATTCCTTCAAACCAATTGAAGCGATCATCCGCTCCATGACCCCTGCAGAGCGTGAGCATCCGGATATCATAGATGGAAGTAGAAGAAAAAGGTTGGCGGCAGGTTCTGGTAGGACTATCGTGGAGGTGAATAACCTGATGAAGCAGTTTGCTGATATGCGTAAGATGATGAAGCAGATGAACAAAATGGGAGGTGCCAAAGCTGCGATGAGCAAGATGCTTCCTCCAGGAATGGGGAAACGGTGATTTGCGATAATAGAGCAGTTATAAGAGTTATAGACCTAGCCAGAAATGGCTGGGTTTTTTATTTGATGGATAATTTAATTAGACAAGCCAGTAGCGTTTAGTCCTTAGCCTTCGTATCTAGATTGAATTCAGGTTTTTATTCTAAATCCTATTGCGCCAATTTAAACCCCGGTTTCCATGAAAACTAAACTGCTCCCTTTGCTTGTTGTCCTTATCTTCTTTGCTAGCTGCAAAGACGTAGAAGAAATTTCTCCAAACCTTAGACTTCAGGGCTTTTATGAGCAAACTCTCCAAGCGACTTCCCAGACTGGAGAGGTTCAGTATGACCTAATCAATCATTTTATATTCAATGCAGACGGTACCTTCTCCAGAGAAGATGTTACTTTGAACCGTGGAGGAGACGTGGTTTTGGGGTTTAGAGCCAGCTACCAAGGGAACTATCAGGTGAAGGATCAGGTGGCTACATTGACCTACACAGATCCATTGATGATGAACGTCGCCGATATTTATTATGTGGGTAAGGAGGACTTGACTATCATGGAGGGGACTTTTACCACTGAGTTTTATGTATCAGACGACTATTCTGAACTGTCCTATAAATGCCCTGACAATGCCAGATGTGCTCAACCTATTCCGTTTGTTAGGATAGTAGAGTAGCCGGATTGTAAGATGACAAAGTCAATAATAGACCGATATCTTGAGATTATTTGAGGCTAATATTTTAGTTCATTTTATGATTAACTGAGTCTTATTTTAACACATACTATCTATATTAGAATTATGAAAAGCAGACTTTTACCCTTAATCGCATTGGCTATCTTCATTTATAGCTGTAAGGACGTGGTGGAGCCATCTCCAGATTCCAGAATAGTAGGTGTCTATGAATTGTCCTACGAAGGTAACGCAGGCTGGGGAGGAGATATATTTAGATTTGTGGATCTAATGCAATTCAATTCTGATGGCACCGTCACGGGAGAAAATTACACCACAGAAGTAGATTCTGACGAAGTGTTGGGATATAGAGGCCACTTTACAGGTACTTTTACTATTGTAGAAGGGGTAGTTACTATTTCCTATGATGAAATGTATTATATGAATATGATGGATGTGAATTATATTCCAAAGGAGGATTTGATACTTTATGAGGGAGCTGAATACTTTCCAGAGTATAGTATCGTGGAAGATTATTCTGAGCTTATTCCCATATGTTCACCTAATGCAATCTGTACTGGTACATTGTCTTATTTTAGGGCTGATTGACAAGAGTTGGAAGGTGCCCTAGTGGCTTTTTTCAACTTGGAGCAAAGCCTTTTTTGCTTTTTCATGTTAATTCATCCATCTACTCATAAACTCCAGGAATGCCTCCTTGTAGTGACCACTTACGGTGATGGTTTTTTTTCTACGAGAATTTAGCTTTGTTCTCAGAAACCAGTTGGTGTGATTTACGTATTATTTATGATATATTTGTACGTATAAAATTATCGATATGGACGTTAAATTGACTTTAAAGCTTGATCAAGAGGTTATTGAAAAAGCTAAATTATTTGCAGCTGAAAAGAAGTTGAGCTTGTCTCGATTGATAGAAAGTTACTTAAACTCCTTGACTTCAGATCAAGCTACTGATCTACTGGAAATTTCTCCCTATGTAAAAAGCCTTTCATCTGGGATTAAAATTCCTGCTGATTACGATTACAAAAAGGATCATGCGACCTATTTGGAGCAGAAATACAAATGAGAAGGATTTTTTTAGATACCAATGTTATTTTGGACCTATTGGGGGAAAGAGTCCCTTTTTATGATGCAATCGCAAAGGTGTTAACCTTGGCAGATCAGAAAAAAATCACACTAGTTGTTTCTCCCCTATCCTTTACTACAATTGAATATGTGCTAGGTAAATATCTGTCAAAAGACTTGGTTTTGAAGAAGCTTCGAATGTTCAAAATTCTTTGTGAGGTATGTGCCGTCGATGAAGAAATAATTGAAAAAGGGCTGAACTCCAGTTTTGGGGATTTTGAAGACGCTGTTCAATATTTTGCGGCATTACAGTCAAATTGTTCTATTATCATCACCCGAAATGGAAAAGACTTCCGGAGTTCGAATTTGTCTGTGATGACAGCCGAGGAATATTTGAGCAGTATCAGCTAAAACTATCAATTCATCCATCTACTCATAAAATCCAGGAATGCCTCCTTGTAATTGTCACTCACAGTAATGGAGTTTTGGCCCACATGAATTACATTTTTGGCTACAGAGTCAATATGATCCAGAGCTACAATGTACGACCTGTGGACGCGCATGAATTTGTCTGCGGGTAGCAGCTCCTCCATGTTTTTCAGGCTGGTAAGTGATAACAGCGGATTTGGCTTGGATAGCAAATGGACTTTTACGTAGTCCTTATAAGCTTCTACATAGGCGATGTCCTGAAGCATTACTTTTACCAGCTGGTATTCTACTTTCAGGAAAATGTAATCAGGAGCAGATTCCGCTGGTGCAGCTTCAGTTTTGGTCTGGCTTTGGCGCTCAAAATAAGTAAAGGCTTTGGTCGCAGCATTTAAAAAATCCTCATAACTATACGGCTTTAGCAGGTAGTCTAAGGCTTCCACCTTGTAGCCCTCTATGGCAAATTGGTGATAGGCCGTTGCAAAAATGATCCGTGTTTTGTCTGAATTCTTTTTTCCATCCAAAACTCTGGCAAGCTCCATTCCCGATAGGTCTGGCATCTGTATGTCCATGAATGCCAGTTGCACATCGTTTTGATTGATGAAACCCAAAGCCTCTATGGCATTGTCAAACTTCCCGATCAAATTGAGAAAAGAGGTCTGCTCGATAAATTTGCTGAGCAATTCAAGCGCTAGAGGCTCGTCGTCAATGGCTACGCAGTTAAGTTTCATCTGTTTATAATTTGTCTTTTAGCGGCCATAACTCTTCCCTTGAGGAAGGATACGGGATGGGATCCCGTAAGGAGAATTTTACCTTCTTGCGCGGTTTTGCTCATGCTCGATTTCATTCCAGATTGATCGTGAGGTTTACCCAATACTCCTGTTTGCTTTCGTCTTTGCCAAATTTCAGGCGATGTTTATTCGGGTACAAAAGGCTCAATCTACGCTGGGTATTCACCAAGCCTATCCCATTCTCTTTTGCCTCTGGACTGTCCTTGTTCACTGGAAAGATATGATTACGGGTTTCAAAAAACACCGTGCTCCCCATAATTTCAAGTTTGATGAAAATTTCACTGGGTTCTTGACTGCTGACGCCATGTTTGAAGCAGTTTTCCAGAAATGGAAGTAAAAGCATAGGTGCCACTGCCAGGTCATCCTTGGGGTCATCTATGGAGATGTTCAGGGTTACTTTATCGGTAAGCCGCATTTTCATCAGCTCTATGTAATCATTGACAAAACTCACTTCACGGCTGAGCAGGGTTTCATTTTTTTGATTTTCATACAGCACGTACCGCATCATTCTGGATAGTTTCAATAATGCTTCCTGGGCCTTTTTCACATCCAGGTTGGTCAGGGCATAGATATTATTCAGCGTATTGAAGAAGAAATGTGGGTTGATTTGAGCTTTGAGATAGGATAGCTCTGTATTGATTCTTTGCTGATCCAGTTCCCTGCGCAGGGCTTCATCCTTTTGCCATTTCTGTACAGAAGCTACAGAAGTACTGATCCCTATGGTCATTAGATATAGCATAATATTAAAAATGTCTCCCGAGATTCTTCTAGGTTTTGGGACATAGGGCTCGTCGGGATTAAATGCCTTGTGCATGAGTTCGGGCAGGTGTAGAAAGAAATCTGTATAGATCAGTACGCCTACAAAAAGCACACAGCCCAAGGAAACCGTGAGTATAAAGACAGCATGTTTGCCTTTCAACAAAACATTTGGGACAAACCATAGCATGTTGATGTAAAAAATAACCACCAGCAAAATAGCCATAAAGAGCTGCCGAATCCAGAACTCCATAGGGATGTCCACTCTCCAGGAAAGGGGGGAAAGTAGAAGTAAAACGGTACACAGCATGGACCAGCCAAGAATGTGTACCAGAATAGAAACTCGTCTCTTGGGACTAAGATTGATCATAAATCTGGTTTTCAGTATCCAAACTAACGAAACGAAAGCTTGTATATAAAATGTAATCTACCAAACAGGTGATCCACACTACGAACTGCCTTAATGTATAGATGAGTAGGTTTATCGGTTAATTTATGAGTTTTATCCGACAAAAGGGGGTGTTTGTCGATGAAACTCCGCTAACCGTCTATTGCTTGAGAAAAGGCGAAACAAACCCTGTTGTTTTGGGGTAACAAATGACGAAGCCCGATTTGGAAACATCGATGAATTCATGGGCTTGCCTGTAAAAATGGCCTTTCAAGATTCATCGGTCGGAAAATCAACTATCTACTACAAATGAAAAAATTAGTAAACTTTCTTTCACTTTTCATCTTACTTTCTACTGGTAGCCTGCTGGCTCAGCAGACTGCAAAGAATGGAAGTACCCCCGCAAAAATTGTAGGTGTTGCTAAGGACAGCAACTCCGGTGAGCCTATCCCTTACGCCACTGCCGCACTCTATACTTCAGGTTCTGATACCAACATAGCAGGTGGAGTGGCTGATGGAGACGGTAAGTTTTTTATCACAGGCATGGAGCCGGGGACCTACGATCTCAAAGTAAGCTTTTTGGGTTATGAGACTTTGACTGTCAAAGGTATAGAAGTAGTTTCTAAAACGGGTGACGTGAATATTGGAGACGTGAGCTTGGTGGACGAAGGCTTTGCTTTGGAAGAAGTAACTGTACAAGGCCAGAGAGAATTGATCGAAGAGCGCGTGGATCGTACCATCTATAAAGCAGAAAATGATAAAACCACTGCCGGTGGTGATGGTACGGACGTACTGCGAAGAGTACCTATGCTTTCGGTGGATTTGGATGGGAATGTGTCCATGCGTGGCTCCAGCAATATCACCGTATTGATCGATAACAGACCTTCAGCCATTGCGGCTAGTAGTATCACCGATGCATTGAAGCAGATACCTGCAGATGAGATCAAAGCCGTGGAAGTGATTACTTCACCTTCTGCGAAATACGATGCGGAAGGTACTTCTGGTGTGATTAACATCGTAACCAAAAAGAACAACCTACAAGGTATGTCTGCTAACATTCGCACGGGCACTGGTTTAAGAGGTTCTGATTTTGGGCTAAATGCAAGCGCAAGAAAAGGTAAATTCGGATTTACATTAGGTGGATTTGGTAGAGCGGGCTACAATATCAATGGTAGCTACAACAACTCCCAAATAATTACCAATGAAGATAATTCTCTATCTAAAACATTACAATCGGCTGATACTAAAAGTAATAATCTCTTTGGTAGATATAATTTTGGAGTGGACTACGAAATCGACAAATATAATTTCATAACTGGAGCCGTGAATTTTGGTATCAGAAATAGAACAAATAGCGAGAATAACCTGCTTGTTCAGAATTTCCGAGATGATATTTTGACTAATACTCAATTCAGAGAAACAGATGTCAAAGACAACTCCAATTCTGTGGATGTCAGTCTGAATTATACCAAGACTTTCGAGAAAAAGGGGAAGGAAATTGCGCTATTGACACTTTATAGCCGAAATAATGGAGAGAATTCAAATATCAATACAATTTTATCAGATGATATGTCAAGTGTTGATTATAAATTGAAAAATGACAATCCAAACAAGAACGAAGAGTTTACAGTACAACTTGACTTCGTGGATCCATTAGGCAAAGATGGTCAGTCAATCTTGGAATACGGTGCTAAAAACATTTTGAGAAAGGCTTATTCCGATTTTGCGTATTTCCGCGCAGAAGGTGCTAACGGTGAATACATAGAAAATCCAGATCCGGACTTGAGTAATGATTTTAGCTACGACCAAAACGTGACCGCCGGCTATGTTTCTTATACTACCACGTTATTTAAGAATTACACGATCAAACCAGGTATCAGATATGAGTACACCACCATAAATGCAAATTTCGGAAAAGAAACAAGTCCTGTCGAAATTCCGGCCTATGGTACTTTTGTTCCCAGCTTAAACTTGAGCAGAAAGCTTGCTAATGGTAACATGATCAAGGCTTCCTATAATAGAAGAATTTCCCGTCCCTCTCTTAGGTACTTGAATCCAAATCTTGATAGATCAAATTTGAATCAATGGACTCAAGGTAATCCTGAATTAGATCCTGAATTGACTGATAATTTCGAACTGGGATATAGCACCTTCTTCAAAAGTACAATGATTAGTTTCAGCGGTTTCTTCAGAAATACAACAGGCTCAATTCAACCTGTCAGAACACCTCAGGATGATGATATTATTTTTACGACATACGATAACATTGGTCATGAGAGAGCTTACGGAACAAACATTTTCACCAATATAAGTATCAATAACAAGTTTTCTTTAAACGGAAGCGTGGATGCATACTATGCCTTTTTGGATAATGGCCTTTCGGATCCAAACTACGCAGCATCCAATGATGGCTTCGTGATCAGCGGTCGTCTCTTCGGTAACTATTCCCTTCCAAATGACTGGCAGATCCAGGCATTTACTTTTGCCAGAGGGCGTCAAGTTCAATTGCAAGGTTCATCAGGAGGTTTCTACATGTATGGAATGGGAATCAATAAGCAATTCGATGAGAAGAGAGGAACTATTGGCTTTGGAGCAGACAACTTCCTTACAAAAGAATTCAAGATGAAGAATGAAATCGTCACACCTACCATCGTGCAGAACAGTACGAACATTATGCGAAATATGAATTTCAAAATCAACTTTAGCTATAGAATAGGTAAACTAAGTATGGACCAGAAGCCAAGAAGAAAGAAGTCAATCAATAATGATGACCTCAAAGGCGGTTCTGAAGGCGGGCAAGGTGCTGAAATGATGCAAAATAAATAGTAACAATAGTAGATTGGGTAATAAGGGAAAACCCGTCATCAACTGATGACGGGCTTTTTTTATGCTTGGTGTTTTTTTAACCACTAAGGGCACAGCGGCTATGCTGAGAACGCTTAAGCTTACTTGGTTTAAGACTTCTGAACTGCCTGGGCGGTTGGCAGCCCTGAACTTAATATAATTAAGTCTCCTTACTGCATCCGACCTTCTATTTGTGCAGCAGAACAGCCAGATTTAAAAACAAAAGCCCGACTTCATTGATCTGAAGTCGGGCTTTTTAGGAATGTTTATCGCGGATTAATCCAAGTAGCAAACCTGCTTGATGGCATCTACTGTACGCTTCACACTTGGCAAAGTAGCCTCAATGTAGGTAGGCGCATAGCTCAATGGTACATCCATAGAGTTTACTCGTATCACTGGAGCGTCCAGGTAATCAAAAGCATAACGCTGGAAGTGGTAAGTCAATTCAGATGAAATACCAGCCACGGGGTTAGCTTCCTCAACGATGACCACTCTATTGGTTTTCTTGACAGATTCTAGGCAAGTTTCATAATCTATAGGACGAACGGTACGCAAGTCGATGACTTCGGCTTCTATACCTTCTTTCGCCATTTCTTCAGCTGCCTGTAAAGCTACTTTCATCATTTTGCCAAAGGATATCACAGTGACGTCATCTCCTTTTCGCTTGATGTCGGCTACTCCTATTGGCAGTAAGTATTCTCCTTCAGGTACTTCACCTTTGTCAGAATACATCACCTCAGACTCCATGAAAATCACAGGATCAGGGTCACGAATGGCGGCTTTCATCAGCCCTTTAGCATCGTACGGATTAGAAGGGACGATTACTTTCAGGCCTGGAGTATTTGCAAACCAATTCTCAAAGTTGGAAGAGTGTGTGGCTCCTAGTTGACCGGCATTACCGGTAGGGCCTCTGAATACCACAGGCACGCTATAGGCTCCACCGGACATGGCTAGCATTTTTGCTGCGGAGTTAATGATTTGGTCCATAGCGACTAAGGAGAAATTGAAGGTCATAAACTCGATGATTGGCTTCAATCCGTTCATCGCAGCTCCAACTCCCAGTCCTGCAAATCCCAACTCTGCAATTGGGGTATCATAAACTCGCTCAGGGCCGAATTCATCCAGCATTCCCTGCGATACTTTATAAGCTCCGTTATATTCAGCTACTTCTTCGCCCATCAAAAAGACGTTCTCATCACGTCTCATTTCTTCGGACATCGCCTCTCTTAGGGCTTCTCGAAACTGTATTTCTCTCATTAGATTATGACAAAATTTTGGCTCGTAAAAATAGAAAGGAATTGCCCAAAACCAAAAATTAAGGCATGTTAATAGGTGGGTCTTATCCCAAATAAACGGTTTTGGAATTGATGAACTCCAGAATACCTAATCTACTCAGCTCTCTGCCATAGCCGGATTTTTTCACTCCCCCAAATGGTAAAAGGGGATTGGAAGACACCATGGCGTTGATAAAGACTCCTCCAGATTCAATTTGGCCGGCCAGAAGTTCTGCTTTTTCCAAGTCTTTGGTCCAGATGGAGGCCCCTAGGCCAAACTCAGAATCATTTGCCAATGCAATAGCTTCTTGCTCACTTTTTACTTTGAAGAAAGTAGCTACCGGGCCAAAAAGCTCTTCGGAATAGGCAGGGCTGGAAGTGGGGATTTCTGCTAGAACAGTGGGCTGGAAATGCGCACGGTCTTGCTCGGGTTTTTCTCCTCCAAAAAGAATTTTAGCTCCTAAATCCACAGATTTCTTCACCTGGGCATAGAGCTCTTCGGCCAAGTCAGGTCTCGCCATACAGGCAAAGTCAGCGCTTTTGTCCAGCGGGTCGCCTGGGGTCAGCTTTTCTAATTCTGCCATGAAAAAAGTGGCAAACTGATCATAAATTTCTTCTGCTATGATAAAGCGCTTAGCAGCTATGCAGCTTTGCCCAAAATTCAACATTCTGGCCTTTACCGCTGTCTCAGCTGCTGCCTGTACATCTGCATCTTGCAGTACTATAAAAGGGTCACTTCCGCCGAGTTCCAGCAGAGATTTTTTAATGTGTTTACCAGCAGAGGCAGCTACTGCACTTCCTGCTTTCTCGCTTCCCGTGAGAGTTACGGCTTTTATTCTTTGGTCAGAAATCAGCTCAGTAGCTGCCTCGGAGTTGATGAGCAGACTTTGGAATACGCCTTCTGGGAAACCTGCTTTGGTAAAAACCTCTTCTATGGCCAATGCACACTGGGGCACATTGGAAGCGTGCTTGAGCATTCCCACGTTGCCGGCCATAAGAGTAGGGGCTGCAAATCTGAACACCTGCCAGAACGGGAAATTCCAGGGCATGACAGCCAAAATGATCCCAAGTGGCTGGTGGAGTATCTTGGCTTTTTTGCCATCGGCTAGATTGATGGGCTCAGGGGCCAAAAATTCCTCGGCATTTTCAGCATAGTATTCACACACCCAGGCGCATTTTTCGATTTCCGCTTGGGATTCCTTGATCACCTTACCCATTTCCTGTGAAATGATCTTGGCATATTTCTCTTTTTGCTCCCGCAAAACCTGGGCAGCTCGGTTCATGAGCTTGGACCGTTCGGCAAAGTCATTTTTTTTCCACAGCGAAAAAGCCAACGTGCCGGCATCCAGCTTCTGCTCGATTTCGTCATTGGACAGGTGGGGAAATTCTGCTAGTGTTTCCTGAGTGTAAGGATTAATGGATTTGAGTAGTGTCATTTTTCTATGGGTTTTCCTGCAGCTTTCCAAGCGTCTATGCCGCCTTCCAGAGAATAGATGGAAGTGAAACCGCTTTCAAGCATGCGCCTGGCAGCTTGTTCGGATCTCACGCCGGCTTTGCAGTACAAGATGTACGTTTTGTTTTTGTCCAGTTTTGCTGTTTGCTGCTGAAATGTTTCGCTTTTGATATCAATGGGTTTTGCTCCTTTCAAATGTCCTTCTGCCACTTCTTCTGGTGTTCTCACGTCAATCAGCACGACCGCTTCAGAATCCTTTGCTAATTTTTCGGTTTGGGCAGGGCTGAGTGTTTTGACGGCTTGATTTTGGGCAAAACAGTAGCCCGAGGCCAGCGTGACCAGAAGAACAACGGTCAAAAGAAATTTGGGAGTTTTCATGATATTGAGTTTGATGTAAACATTTGGGGTTTCATATTGAAATGAAAATTTAGCAAGAATTAAATCAAATGTCTACGAAGATCGCGCTCATCTCAGACTCACACAGTTACATTGATCACAAAACGCTGACCTATCTCCAAGATGCAGATCAAATATGGCATGCAGGGGATATTGGGGATGATTCAGTCATGAAAGCTTTACCGCCTGGAAAGCCAGTACGGGCGGTTTTTGGCAATATTGACGATGCGGCCACACAGCAGGAATATCCCGAATGGCAGGAGTTTACTTTGGAAAATGTAAAGGTGCTGATGACACATATCGGGGGGAAACCTCCCCGGTACGCCAAGGGAATCAAAGCCAGAATAAAGGAATCCGCTCCTCAGCTTTTTATCTGCGGACATTCTCATATCTGCAAAGTTCAATTTGATTCCGCGCTAAACTGTCTCTACATGAATCCCGGGGCTATAGGTCAGCAGGGGTTTCATACGATGCGGACTATGCTGCTATTTGAGCTGGATGCTGGGCAGGTGAAAAACCTGCGGGTGGTAGAGTTGGGGAAGAGAGGGAAGTTAAATGTTTAAGTTTTCGGTCACAGTGATCAGTCACCGCGAAGACCTTTCTGCACAAATAATAAAGTGACTAAGCAATTACGCTCCTTGTCCGGTTCTGTGTCCCTTGGGGTTACAGAGCACAAAAAAAAAGGCGATCAGATGATCGCCTTCAATGTTTTTAAGCAGGAATTATTATTTCCCGAAAGACTTTTTAAGTTCTTCTACATCCACGTTTTTGATTACAGGCTTAGCAGACAACTGCTTGATCTTAATCACACGGGTGTTCTGAGATTGTCTTTTTCTTCTAAGTTTTCTCTTCAGAGTTGTAACTGCCATGGTCGTATGTATTAAATTATCTATTGTTTCGAAACGAGTCGCAAAAGTAAACAATCATTTCTTTTTAGCCTAAAATAATTTAGGATTTAATTGAAGGACTTTGGGGAATCATCCCTTCGTTTCCCATTTTTTGAATAAATTTGGCAGCTAATCACCAAAAATTAAGCTATGCAAAAGCCAAGTTTGCCAAAAGGAACCAGGGATTTTGGCCCTATCCAGATGGCCAGAAGGAACTTTATCCTAGACTCCATCAAGGAAACTTTTCAACTTTTTGGTTTTAGTCAGATTGAAACTCCTGCCATGGAAAATCTGAACACCCTCACCGGAAAGTACGGGGATGAAGGTGACCAATTGCTTTTTAAGATTCTCAATAGCGGTGATTACCTGAAAAAAGTATCGGACGCTGACCTTACAGCAGGCTATCAGACCACACTGCCTAAGGTCTCTGAGAAGGGCCTGCGCTACGACCTGACCGTTCCTTTTGCGAGATTCGTAGTGATGAACAGGAATGAGCTCAGCTTTCCCTTCAAAAGATACCAGATCCAGCCCGTGTGGAGAGCTGACCGTCCGCAAAAAGGCCGTTACAGAGAGTTCTACCAGTGCGATGCCGATGTGGTAGGGACGGATAGTTTGCTTTGCGAAGCAGAAATAATTCTGATGATCCGCTCAGTTTTCAAGAAGCTGAAGCTGGAGGACTACAGTATAAAAATTAACAACCGGAAGGTCCTGACCGGGATTTCGGAAGCTATAGGTGAGGCAGGAAAAGAAGGCCCGCTATGCGTAGCTATAGATAAACTGGATAAAATTGGTTGGGAAAAGGTAAAAGAAGAACTTTCTGAGCGAGGCTTTGGTACCTCATCCATCGAAAAGCTGGCGCCACTGGTTCATCTTGAAGCAGATCAAGCAGGAACGCTGTCCTTTTTGAAAGAGTTTCTAGCTAGTAGTGAAGTGGGGCTTGAAGGAGTGAGAGAACTGGAGGAAGTATTTCAGATTTTGAAAGCCATGGGCGAAAGCCTGGATTTCGTGGATTTGGATATCATGCTTGCCAGGGGCTTATCCTACTACACTGGAGCGATTTTCGAAGTGAAAGTGAACCATGTTTCCATTGGCTCAGTGAGTGGAGGAGGTAGGTATGATAATTTGACCGGAGTATTTGGACTGAAGGGAGTTTCCGGCGTTGGTTTCTCCTTTGGTGTGGATAGATTGTATGATGTACTGGAAGAGTTGGGACTGTTTCCGGATGATCAATTACAAAGTACAAAGGTTTTATTGGCGCACTTTGATGCGCAGGCCTATAGCTATGCGATGGGACTATTGCAAAAAATCCGGGAAGCAGGAATCAAAGCGGAGCTTTATCCCGACGTGACTAAAATGAAAAAACAGCTTGATTTTGCATCCAAGAAGGCTATTCCTTATGTGGCGATCTGTGGAGATGAGGAAATAAAAACAGGCACCGTGTCGCTGAAGAATCTCGATACGGGTGAGCAGGAACAGCTGAGCATGGAAGCCTGTCTTGAGAGACTGAAGGATTAAGTTACTTTCAGAATAGCGTGGACCGGAATGGTAATACCTCCTTTGAGGGAAATAAAATCATTGCCGACAGCCCAGACCGTAGTGTCGACTTGGTAGTTTTGGCCATCGGAGGTTTCGAAAATCAGCTTTACTTTAGATTGAAGTAAATTTCCTAAGGTCTGTGAGCGATAGAGATCAGCCATCCGCTGCTTTCTCTCTTCGGGATCGACCAGCACTTCTTTTTTGGAGAATGTGAGTTGGGAAATGGATTCCTTTTGAATGGTTTCAATAGTTTTCATATGCGAGAGGTTTGATTAATATGTTCACCAAGGCAAAGGAGGCAGTTTTGAAATCTTAGTGTTAAAACTCCTTTAACATTCCATTTGTTTTAGCGGGCTTGACTGATATATCGAAGTAAAACCAAGAAAATTTACGTAAAATCCGGCAATGATTTTCAGGATTTAATTCACCGAATAAAAAATATTTTCAAGGGCTTAGGAAAGGGAGGGAACCCGCCAGTCCTTTCTTAAGTTTCTGTTTACTAGGTTACAAAGACAATTAAAAAAAGAACATATGTTTGATATCATGGGAATGATGGGCAAAGTCAAAGAAGCCCAGGCGAAAATCAAAGAGACCCAGGCGCAACTGGTGCACCTTACCGCTAGCGGTGAGTCCGGAGCAGGGCTGGTGAAGGTGACTGTAAATGGTGACCGCAAAGTGGTGAAAATCGATATGGATGAATCTCTGCTTTCTCCAAAGGATAAGGAAATGCTCAGCGATCTGATCGTGGCAGCGACCAATATTGCAATGGAATCCATAGAAGGGCAGATCAAAGAAGAGATGAAAAAAGCTACGGAAGGGATGATGCCGAACATTCCCGGGATGGACCTAGGTAGCATGTTTGGATGAAATCCTGCGCGATAGTCATATTGAATTACAATGGGGAAGAAATGTTGAAGACATTTCTTCCTTCTGTTTGTGCGCATAGTAAATTCGATATTTGGGTCATAGACAATGCCAGTACTGACCTGTCTCTGGAGGTATTGGCAACTGATTTTCCGCAGGTGAAATGCCTACAGCAAGTGGCTAACCTAGGTTTTGCAGCAGGCTATGATGAGGGACTTCAGGAGCTCAAAGACCAGTACCAGTACTACATTCTGCTCAATTCGGATGTAGAAGTGACTGAGGGCTGGGATTTGGACTTGATCAACTGGATGGATAAGCATCCCGAATACGCAGCAGCACAACCTAAAATCCTTTCCTACCCTGATAAAGCTCAGTTTGACTATGCGGGAGCAGGAGGTGGATTCTTGGATGCGTATGGATATCCCTATTGCCGGGGCAGGATCTGGGATCATCTAGAGAAAGACCAGGGGCAATATAATGACAGCATAGATGTAGACTGGGCTTCCGGAGCTTGTATGGTGGTAAAATCCTCAGTTTTCCATGAATTGTCCGGCTTTGACCCAAGTTTTTTTGCCCACATGGAAGAAATAGACCTATGCTGGAGGATGCGTAGATCAGGTTGGAAAATTGCTTACCTGGGACAGGTGTCGGTATTTCACCTCGGAGGCGGTACCCTTGATAGGTCCAGTCCCCGCAAACTCTACCTGAATGTCAGAAACAGCCTGAGCATGATTTACAAAAATGAATCTGTATGGGCCTTCAGAAGGATATTTTTGGTAAAATCTATGCTAGAGCATCTGGCGGCCATGAATTATGTCAAAGACGGGAAAAAAGCCTATTCCGATGCCATACTAAATGCCTACAGAGATTTTAGAATGCAGAAAAAATCTATGAGTAAATTTGTTCCGGTAGAAAATGATAAACCCGAAGTACCTAGACAAGGCAAAGTGACCCTGGTGTTTTGGGATTGGAGAGTAAGAGGAAAGAAGACCTTTGGACAGCTTTAATCAAAAAGTAAAGGATTGTTTTTCTTCCTGAAAAATTTTCTGATTTTCATCGTCATCGCCATGGACACATATAAAATCACCGGTGACCCCATAGTGACAAAAGATGCATAAATAAAGAATAAACGAATACTGTCAATCGGGAAATTAAACTTTTCGCCAAGACGGGAGCATACACCAAATGCTCGCTCTTCGAAGAATATTTTCAGCTTTTCCATGGTGTGTGGCAGTTTAGTTGCGGTAAATTTACAAAAAAGACTCGTGAATCAATAAATAAGAATGGTGTATAGATTGTTTAAAATTAATCCTGTAATCTGTTTCATTGCAATTTTAATCTCCCTTTCGAGCTCAAGAATGATGCCCGAAACCGAATTTTTGCAAGATGCTGAGGTGACTCCGGCCAAGCTGAAGTTTGATCGGGATACCGTAAGCTTTACAGTCAAGGGCACCATACCTATCCAATCTGCCCTGAGTCCCAAAAACCCTAGAGTAAATTTAATCTTTAAATCTTCTGAAAAAACACTGGAACTAGGCGAGCTGGATTTGACTAAGAAGGTGGCCGAGTATACCTATGATAAATCATTCATCCTAGCTTATGAACCATGGATGGAAGGGGCTTTTCTGGAGATTCATTTTTATATGGGGAAAAAATCCATCGATGAACCCAATGAAAAGAAGGTTCTGGCCAGAGGTGTGATCACCACACCGCTCATGGCAAAAGTGGGCAAAGTCTATCCCGATGAACCCATCCCTCAAATCGGCCTTTTTATTTCCACAGGAGCACTGGATGCTGATCTCACCCGCACCCGTGAGTTTTTGGTGAAGTTTGCTCCGGGTTCTTCTACTGTAAGTCAAAATGCGGCCACCAAGGCTACTTTGGATGAAATTAAGGTATTTCTCACCGAAAACTCCTCCATTTCCTCATTTACCATCACAGGTCTGCAATCACCTGAAAGCAGCGAAGGGAGAAATAGTAAACTGGGAATGGATAGGGCAGAGGCAGTTCGCCAATTGCTCGAAGAATCTTCCATTTCCATCAGGGATTCAGTGCTGAAGGTTGCCTCCCGTTGGCACGATTGGTTTGATTTCAGACTCTTGCTGCGAAGCTATGAGAAGCTTTCTACCCAGCGAAAGGATCAATATTACAAGGTGCTGCTGAATGAGGCTGATTATGAAAGTCAGGCAGCGGACTTGAAAAAGATTCCTGGCTTCAATCAAGTAGCCAGAGACTTGTTTCCAAATCTACGTGCAGTCAGGATAGAGGTGGCCGCGAAGCCCCAGCCCGGATTGGATCCAGTACAGGCCGGATTGCTACAAAAGGCCCTGGATGACCAAAGTGGAGCCAATTCTTTGGACCTGGCAGACTGGTTGATCGCAGGAGAGACCAGTCCTAGATTAGAAGATAAGGAAAAGATCTATAGTAAGATGACCGAGCTTTTCCGCTCAGTAATCCCTTATAATAACCTAGCAGTGGTGAAAATGCGGCAGGCACAGCGGACCTTAGCTCAGCAGAGCAAGGACAGTCTATGGAGTCAGGCGAATATGCTGCTTTACCAGGCTTCAAAGATTGATACAAACCCATACGTCATGCATAATCAAGGGCAGATTCTGGTGCTGCAGGGTAAAAGCTGGGAAGCCTATAAAAAGCTTTCAGATGCATCAGTACTGACCAGGGATCCCGAGTTTTTAAAATACAATGAAAGTTTGCGGGGTGCTTTGGATATTATGCGGGGAGATTTCAAACTGGCTACCCTACGCTTCGAATATGATTACGCTGAACCCAAATATTTTTTCAATAAGGGATTAGCCTATTTTTTAGCGGAAGATTATGCAAATGCCAGCTTGTCCTTTGAGGAGTCGGTCATGTCGGGCAGAAACTTTGGTTATGGGTTTTATGGGCTGGCTATGATAGCTGCGGAAAGTGGCCAAAAAGAAGTGGCTCTAATCCAATTGGAAAAGGCGATTCATCTCAGTGAGCTACTTTATCAAAAAGCTTTGGTGGATCCGATTTTCGAAGAAATCAGGAATTCTGAAGAGTTTTTTCAAATTTTTAGGTCATCCGTTGCGGAAAGTGAAAAATAAGTAACAATTCTTTAAAGATTTGGCTAAAAGATTAATACCAAATTTCAAAATTGTATTTTTCTAATTTTTTTGTTGATAGGAATTTTACACTAAATTGACACTGTATTTGATGTTTCAGTAGATGATTAGTGCATAAGACCTAGTAAAATCCAAATTTTATTTTCGTGTTTGGATTTGAATTTTGTTTTAGAATCTTTAACATTGAGGCTTAAGTACAATTAACGTAACCCAAAATATTTAGCCTATGACCTATTCTACTTAGCTGTAGTACGCCCACTCGTTTTGCATCAATTACAGATGCAGACTCAAACCTAAAGGTTTCTAATTTAGCTGGTTTTCAAACCACGGTATAATCGCAAATACATTTCCTGTAATCCTGGAGATGATTTCCTGCAATTAGTTCAAGCAAGATCGCAATCGATTGCGAAAACAATTACCAAAGACAAGTATTTGAAATTAATCTTGTTACCCAATCTATCTATGTATATGAAAAATGTTTACAAAAATCTAAGTGCATTATTAGTGCTCTTAGTCCTTACTGGAGCGGCTGCCTTCGCGCAAAAGACCGTTACCGGTACAGTATTGGACGAATTTGACGTCGGTCTCCCTGGCGCTTCCATCCTCATCAAAGGAACTACCACCGGTACGACCACCGATATTGATGGCAAATTCTCCCTAGAAGTTCCAAGCAACGACGCAGTTTTAGTTTTCTCCTTTATAGGTTATGCTAAAGTAGAAGAAGTGGTAGGGAACAGAAGTGTGATTGACCTCAAACTGCAGCCAGATGAGACTTCTCTGACGGAGTTGGTAGTTACAGGGTATACCATTGACAGCAGAAGAGAAACTACCGGAGCTATTGCCACGGTGGATGCTAAAGATCTCGCTGTAATTCCTACTGGTAACGTGGAACAGGCCCTTCAGGGACGTGTTTCAGGGGTTACCGTAATTACCAACGGTCAGCCTGGTACCTCCTCAATCATTCGTGTTCGTGGATTTGGTGCCTTCGGGGGTAACCAGCCATTATACGTTGTGGACGGAGTACCTGTAGGGTCTACAGACTTTTTGAATCCAGATGATATTGAATCTACCACGGTATTGAAAGATGCTGCGGCAGCTTCCATTTATGGTGCTAGAGCGGCAAGTGGTGTGATTATCTATACTACCAAAAGAGGTAAGAGAGGTAATCAAAAATTGAGAGTAGATTACAACGGGATGTTTGGTATGACCACGCCAGGTGAAGGGATTGATATGATGAATCCTCAGGACCAAGCAACTTACACTTGGCTAGCAGAGACTAATGCTGCGGCTGCGGAAGGTAGAGATGTGAATTATAGCCATCCACAGTTTGGCACAGGTGCTACACCTGTATTGCCATACTATATCAGAGTGGGTAGCGAAGCTGGCGTAGCAGGTCCATTCTCTGCGGATAGATTGGCAGAAGAAGCGGCCAAATACAATGTGGATTATGGTAAGGGACCTATCTACCAACTGGTAAGAGCTGCTACTGGTGAAGGTACCGATTGGTATGATGCTATCACCCGTACAGCTCCCTTAAACAGGCACTCCATAGGAGTAAATGGAGGTTCTGAATTTAGTAGATTCTTTGTCGGTTTCGGTTTTCAGGATCAAGCAGGTATCTTGAAAAACAACGATTTGAGGAGAATGACTCTTCGTGCAAACTCAGAATTTGATATTACCAATAGAATCCGGATAGGAGAAAACTTCCAGGCTACTTACAGAAGAGTATTGGGTCAATCAGGTGGAAATGGCGGACAAGGCGTTGCGCGGGATGAAAACTCTATTTTGGGTGCTTTCCGTATGTCGACTATCATCCCAATTTATGATGAGTTTGGTGGATATGCAGGTACTGCGGCTCAAGGGTTTAACAACCCTAGAAACCCGGTAGCTGAAAGAGATGCATTGGTAGATAACAGAAACTTCAATGCAAATATTTTCGGAAACGTATATGCGGAAATCGATTTGATCAAGGACTTAACGTTCAGAACATCCATTGGTGGTCAGTATAATAACTACTACTACTATAACTATTCCAGACGTCAATACGAAAACTTAGAGAATAACTCCGCTTTTGGATATTCAGAAGGTTCTGGGTATAACTTCGCATGGACCTTTACGAATACCTTGACTTACAAAAAGACATTTGATAAGCATGCTTTTGACTTCTTGGGAGGTATAGAAGCCTTGAACACAGGTTCAGGTAGAAATATTGATGCATCCGGTCAAAATCCATTCTCTCAGGATCCGGACTTTATCACCATATCTAATTTGCCAGTATCTTCTAGAATTGTTAATTCTGGACTATATAGAGGTGTAAACTTCTACTCCTTATTCGGTAGATTAAATTATACTTACAACGATAAGTATCTTTTCAGTGCAGTAGTAAGGCGTGACGGTTCTTCTAGATTTGGTGAAAATGCCAGATATGGTGTGTTCCCGGCTTTCTCTGCGGCATGGAGGATTTCTTCTGAAGGATTCCTTTCCGGTTCTACTTGGATTGATGATCTGAAGATCCGTGGTGGTTGGGGACAAATGGGTAATTCCAATAATGTGGATCCAAATAACCAATATTCCTTGTTTGGAGGAGATATCGGAGCATCTTCTTATGATATTAATGGTTCCAACTCTTCGGCCATCATAGGTTTCCGAAGAACAAGAATCGGTAACCCAAATGCCCAATGGGAAACTGCTGTTACCCAGAATATAGGGTTTGACGGTACTTTCTTCAACGGCAGAATGGATGTGATCTTTGATCTTTGGAAAAAAGACACCAAAGACCTCTTGTTCCAAGTGCCAATTCCATCAACTGCAGGTTATAATGCCGCTGCTCCTGCTGTGAATATCGGTGAAATGCTCAACCAGGGTGCTGACCTTTTGGTAGCATTTAGAGGTAACCTTACTTCTGATTTCACCTATGAGGTTTCTGTGAATGGTTCTCTACTAAAGAATGAGATCGTTTCCCTAGCTCCAGGATTGACAGTAATTACCTCTGCCAACCCTTCTTTCAGAGGGATAGAGCCGATCCGAAACATGGTAGGTGAGTCTCTTTCTTCTTTCTTTGGATATGAAGTTGAAGGCTTGTTCAGTTCTGCAGAAGACGTAGCGAACCATGCTATTCAGGATGGCGCGGCTCCTGGTAGATTCAAGTTCAGAGATGTGGATGGAGATGGTGAAATTACTCCTGACGATAGAAAAATTCTAGGCGCACCAATTCCTGATTTCACAGGTGGTATGAATTTCACTTTAGGCTATAAAGGATTTGATCTTTCCGCTTACCTATATACTTCTATCGGAAATGAGATCTGGAACCAGTCCAAGTGGTTTACTGATTTCTATTCCACTTTCGAAGGTGCCGCGACTTCAGAGCGTTTGAAAAATGCCTGGACACCACAGAATCTTAATGCTACTACTCCAATTGTAGAAAAAGCAGCAAACTTCTCTACTTCAAACGTAGGTAACTCTTTCTATGTAGAAGACGGTTCATATTTAAGATTGCAGAACGTAACGCTAGGCTACACGCTACCTCCTTCCTTGTTGGAGAAGTGGAAGCTTGAGCGATTGAGAGTATTTGCTTCCGCAAATAACTTGTTCACTATTACTGGTTACGAAGGACTTGATCCAGCTGTAGGTGGTGATGCTGATTTGACTTTCGGTATCGATGTAGGTAACTATCCGGTTACCCGTGGTTATACTTTCGGTCTAAACGTAAGCTTCTAAGCTTTTCAAGCAACTAGAATCGAGTTATAGAAACTATAATAGATTAAACTTATGAAAAATATAAAATTAAAAGTCGGTGCTTTACTTGCCTCCACAGCGATGATGCTGGCGGTGAGTTGTAGCGATGATTTCTTGGAAATTGCACCTACTGGCTTATTGTCAGAGGCGCAGTTGACATCCTTAGCTGGATTGGATGCGTCCTTGATAGCTGCATATTCACAAGTGAATGGACGAAACTTCCGTATGGCTTCTCCTTCCAACTGGGTATGGGGAAGTATTCGTGGTGGAGACGCCAATAAAGGAACGGATCCTGGTGATTTCAACACCATTAACCCTATTCAGCGATTTGAAACTGATGCTACCAATGGCAACCTTTTAGAAAATTGGAATGGTCTGTACGAAGGGATCGCTAGATCAAATAATGTATTGAGACTATTGCTAAATAAAGGTGAAGATGTCACAGATGCAGATGTAGTGAGACTATCGGCTCAGGCTAGATTCCTCAGAGGTCACTACTATTTCCAGTTGAAGCGAAATTTCGATAATGTTCCTTATGTAGATGAGAACATAGATTATGGATCTGGATTGGAAGAAGTGGTAAATAATGTGGATATCTGGCCTATGATAGAGGCAGATTTTCAGTATGCTGCAGACAATCTTCCCGAGACTCAAAGCCAGGTAGGTCGTGTGAATATGTGGGCTGCAAAGGCTTATCTTGCCAAGACCTATTTGTATCAAAATAAATTCGGAGAGGCTAAGACTTTGTTTGACGATATCATCGCAAATGGCCAGACTAGCAATGGTTTGAAGTACGGCTTACTGGATGATTATGGTAACTTGTTCAGAGGTGAGTATGACAATAGCCTAGAGTCTGTATGGTCTTATCAGTCGGCTGCAGGTACAGGATCTGTCAATAATGCTAATCCAGAGTTTGACTTGAACAACCCATACAATTCTGCCGCTCCAGGAGTTTGCTGTGGGTTCTTTGCGCCAAGCTTTACATTCGTAAATTCATTCCGGGTAGATGCTAATGGCCTTCCATTGCTGGATGGTTCTTATAATTCTGCTGCCAATGCTGTGAAAAACGATTATGGTATCGCAACAGGCGATCCGTTTACAATTGACCAGGGACCGATTGATCCACGTGTAGATCACACTGCAGGTAGAAGAGGTATTCCTTATATCGATTGGCAAGATCATCCAGGACAATCCTGGATCAGACAGCAAGCCTATTCTGGGCCATATTCTGTGAAGAAATATGTATACTCTACCACAGAAGTAGGATCATTTCAGGATAACAGCTCTTGGACTCCAGGTTACACAGGAATCAACGTAGCTATCATCCGATTTGCAGACGTATTGTTGATGGCAGCAGAAGCAGAAATCGAGGCAGGAAGCCTGGAGAAAGCCAGAGAATATGTGAACATGGTCAGAGAGCGAGCGAGTAATTCCAAGATCATGAAACTTGATGGTAGTGGTGAAGCTGCAAACTATGAAGTAGGTCTTTACACTTCGCCTTGGACTGATGCAGCTACTGCTAGAATGGCTGTTCGTTTTGAAAGAAAGCTGGAGCTTGGAATGGAAGGACATAGATTCTATGACCTTGTGCGTTGGGGTACAGCTGAATCTGAGTTGAATGCTTATTTGGCATACGACGGAGGGCTTCTTTTGAACGCGCTTGGTGGAGCTACTTATACTGATAAGCATAAGATTCTACCTATTCCTCAGAACCAAATTGACTTGGTAGGTCCAGATATTCTAATACAGAATCCTGGTTTCTAATTCAACCTGAATTTTATAGTAAAAGGGAGGCTTTTTAGTCTCCCTTTTTTTTACACAATTCTGGAATAAAACGGCTTATTTTTTCTTGTATGCCACAAAAATGCTAATTTCAGCATTACCCATTTACCCAATTTATTTATTATGAAGTTTACCCTGCAAGCCTTGTTGGTCCTTTCATTGGTTGCGCTTGTTTCCTGCACAAAAAATGAGACACTTTACGAGCAATTATCACCCTCTTCTACTGGAATTGATTTTAATAATAGTATAATCGAAACAGACGAGTTTAATATTCTCACAGACGAGTATATATTCAATGGAGGAGGAGTAGCAGTGGCAGATTTTGACCAAAATGGTTTGCCTGATTTATTTTTCACAGGAAACCAAGTTCCAAATAAACTCTACCTAAATTCTGGTGACTTTAAGTTTGAGGATGTGACAGATCTAGCAGGCGTAGCAGCTGCAGATCAGTGGTGTACCGGCACAGCAGTGGTAGATATCAATGGTGACGGTTGGATGGATGTCTATGTAGCTTCAGCTATGAAAACCGGTCCTGGTGAGCGAAATAACCTGCTTTTTGTCAATCAGGGAAAAAATGCCAATGGAGAAATCACCTTTAAAGAAATGGCTGCTGAGTATGGAATCGATGATTCTGGTAATGCCATGTGGGCCGCATTTTTAGATTATGACTTAGATGGAGATCTGGATTTATTTGTGCTAAATAATGAGCAAAGCAGGAGTGTCCCCAGTAACTATAGAAAGAAGATCGAGGATGGGTCTGCCATAAACAATGATGCTTTTTATAGAAATAACGGTGACGGCACATTTACTAATGTCACGATAGAAGCAGGGATTACTATAGAAGGATATGGGCTAGGGGTTTTGGTGGCAGATCTCAATAATGATGGCTGGCCGGACATACACGTAAGTAATGATTACGTGACAAATGATATACTTTATATCAATAATCAAGACGGTACTTTTTCGAATCAATCCAGAGAATTTCTCAGGCACCAAAGCCAGTTTTCCATGGGGGCAGATATCGCCGATTTCAACAATGACTCCAAACCAGATATCATCACTTTGGACATGTTAGGGGAGGATAACTACAGAAAGAAAACGACCATTGGTAATAATTCCTATCAAGTCTATCTAAGCAATGAACAATGGGGATATGAATACCAATATGTACGAAATATGCTCCAAATGAATAACGGTAAAAATGTTCCGTTCAGCGAAATAGGAATGATGGCCGGGGTGTATCAGACTGACTGGAGCTGGGCGCCCCTTTTTGGAGATGTGGACAACGATGGTCACCGAGATTTGTTGGTTACCAATGGTTTCCCTAGGGATATTACCGATAAGGATTTTGCAAATTACCGAGCTGATGTAGGGAGCATAGCCACTATCCGACAGCTTCTGGATTCCATTCCTATTGTGAAGATTCCAAATTATGCTTTCAAAAACAATGGGGATTTGACCTTTGCTGATGAGGGCGCAGCCTGGGGATTAAATAAACCTTCTTTTTCTAACGGAGCAGCTTTTGTCGATCTGGATGGAGATGGTGACCTAGATTATGTAGTCAATAATATCAATGATCCGGCTTTTGTCTTTGAAAATAAGCTTAATAACACGGAGAAAAAACATAATTACCTAAGGATAAAACTGCAAGGGACGGCTCAGAATCCGCAGGGACTAGGAGCGAAAGTCAGGTTATCATTGACTGATGGCAAGGAACTTTACCAAGAGCAGCAGGTGGTAAGAGGATACATGTCATCAATAGATGAGGTGATGCATTTTGGATTGGGAGAGCAGGTGTCTGTGGCAAATGTAGAAGTGGTCTGGCCTGATGGAAGAGCAGAAATACGGGAAAATGTAGCAGCTAACCAGCTAATTAGCTTTGAGCATAATGCTGCCAAACCCGGTCCCACCAGCGTAGCTTTGCTATCTGATAAAGAAGTGAATGCTGTTTTTCGGGAAGTGTCAGATCAAAAGGGGTTAAATTATCAGCATGAAGAAGAGGATATTATAGACTTCAACGTGCAGCGTGTGATCCCGCACAAGTTAAGTCAGTATGGGCCTAGCCTGGCCGCTGGAGATGTGAACGGGGATGGGCTACAGGACTTAATCGTAGGCTCAGCAGCAGATTATGCACCTCAACTATTTCTACAGAATGGATTAGGTGAATTCACCCAAAGAGAATTGCTTCCCGGAGAGAATCAATTCTTTGAAGAAATGGGGATGTTGCTGTTTGATTTGGACAATGATGGGGATTTAGATCTATATCTGGTTAGCGGTAGTTCCGAATTCAAAGCCGGTTCGGCAGAATATACAGATAGACTTTATCTAAATGATGGTAAAGGTAACTTCAGCTTAAACAAGGATTTTTCTGGTATAAAAGCCAGTGGAACCACCGTACGTGGAGCAGATTACGATGGAGATGGGTTTGTAGATTTGTTCGTAGGGGGTCGTACTGCTATAGCACAGTTTCCCTTTCCAGACCGAAGTTTCTTGCTTAGAAATGTAGATGGGGTGCTTCAGGACGTGACCGATGAGGCTGCACCTGATCTGAGAAAAGTAGGCATGGTGACCGATGCCATCTGGTCGGATGTGGATCTGGATGGGCAGGTTGACCTGGTGGTAGTGGGAGAGCTAATGGAAATCACTATTTTCAAAAATTACGATGGTCGCTTTGCTAAGCTGGAGAATACCGGACTTGAGCAATATTTTGGTTGGTGGAATTCTATAATACCGGGAGATTTTGATCAAGATGGAGATACGGATTTCATCGTAGGGAACTTGGGTGAAAATAATTATCACCACCCTTCAGCTGAAAGACCAGTGAAAATCTACGCCAAAGACTTTGATAATAATGGCAGTATTGACCCCATTACTTTTGCCTATTATAAGGATAGAAATGGAGTGTATAATTCCTTTCCTAGCCACTTCTGGGGCGATTTGTATGGACAAAGCACCTTGTTTAGAAGGAAATTTGAGCGGTATAAATTGTATGCTTTGACAGATGAGAAAAGTCTTTTTACAGAAAGTGAGAAGCAGGATGCGCTGATTCTGACTGGGAATTATGATAAAACGGCTTTCGTCAGAAATCTAGGTGGAGGTAAATTTGAAATCAGCAGACTGCCAACTCCTGCCCAAATAGCGCCGGTAAATGGGATGACTACCGCTGATGTAAATGGAGATGGTAAATTGGATGTGTTGATGGTGGGCAATGATTATGGAAATGAGATTTTTGTGGGTAGGCTGGATGCTTTTATAGGCTTGGTTTTGATAGGAGATGGAGCAGGGGGATTTACTCCTATGAGTCCGGCTGAAAGTGGTTTTGTGGTGCCTGGTGACGCAAAAGCACTGGTGAAAATCTTTGACCCGAAGGGAAAGCCATTCTTTGTAGCCTCGCAAAACCGAGGAAAACTTATGACCTACGAGTCCAAAACTGAGCAGGAAAATACCCAGACTATTACGCCGGGCCTGGAGGTCATGGCGGTGGTATTGGACCTTGGAAATGGCAAAAAAGAAAGGATTGAAACCAGCCTTGGTTCAGGGTTTTTGTCCCAGTCAGGAAGACAAATCACTATCCCCCATGAGGTGCAGCAGGTGGAGCTGATCGATTACAAAGGCAATATTGAGGTGATGGAAATGAAAAGCATGAAGTGATCAGCGGTAGATTTCTCCGGGTTTGGCTTCGCAAATATCAAGCATGAGCTGAGCGACTTTGTCTGTCACATCTTCCAGATATTTCCTCCCTTTTTCTGGGGAGGATTTTTTTGGATTCCCTATCCCGGTGTCATCAGTTACATCAGACCATTTTCTTTCTGCCCAAGCCCATTTCTCCCGCACCCCTTGAATGATGGATTTCTTTTCAGCACCGTCCCCCGCCTGCTCCAAGGGAAGAACTAGCTCAGGGTGCAAGTGCATAATAATGGAAGTTTCCATTTCGTCGGCATGGTCGCCTTCCTCTTCGAAATATTTCGTTTTGTCCAGGGATTGGAACCAGTTGCAGGTGAAAAGCATCATTTCCGGAAATTGTAATCCCAATTCCCGAAGCATGGTTTTAAAGTCATTTCCTCCATGGCTATTGACGATTAATAGTTTTTTGGTTCCCTGTCGATCCAGCACCGTAATAATGTCTTTTAAAATCAACATCTGGGTACTGGGGTTAAGGTTGATATCCAAGTAGATATCAGATTGCCCGGTGTTCACACCGAAGGGGATGGAGGGTAATATGGTCACATTTGCTCCTTTGGCCCAAGCTTTTTTACCTGCTTGCTCGGCCACGGCATCAGCTTCATACACGTCTGTGCCATAAGGCAGGTGATAGTTATGTGCTTCTGTAGCTCCCCATGGCAAAACAGCCAGATCAAAACGGTGTGTTTCAAGGTTTTTCCAATTGGATTCTTTGAGCAGGTAAGGCTTCATAGTTTGGTTGTTTCGTCAAGTGTAAAGGATCACTAAAAGTAAATCGACAGTTGTGTTGAATAGTAGGATTGAGGAATTTCAAATGAATTGAAGGATGGTAGGACGATTTAAAGTCAATTTTAATAATTTGGACATCCGATTCTAAATTAACCCTTATGTCAGAAAGAAGAAAATTTATCAAGCAATCCCTGATGGGGTCTGCACTAATCATACCAGGTATCCAGTCTCTGGCTAGTCCAGTGAAACCAGCTCTTTCAAAGGTTGAAAAGCCATTGCTCTTGTCTACCTGGAACCATGGCTTACCCGCCAATGCCGCAGCTATTGAAAAGTTGAAAGCAGGGGGGAGTATTACTGATGCAGTGGAGTATGGGGTACGTGATACCGAGAATGATTTGAGCAATTTATCTGTGGGATTACAAGGGTTGCCAGACCGGGAGGGGATTACCACTTTAGATGCTTCCATTATGAATGGAGATGGAAGTTGCGGTTCGGTTGCTTTTGTAAGACAGGTAAAACACCCCATTTCTCTTGCCAGAATGGTGATGGAGCAAACCCCACATGTGATGCTTGCTGGAGAAGGAGCCCGGCAGTTTGCTATGGCTGAAGGCATTCCTATGGAAAAGGAAGAGCTCAGTCCCAAAGCCAAGGAGGCATACGAAAGGTGGAAAGTAAAAAGCCAGTATAAGCCAGTGATCAATATAGAAAATCATGACACCATAGGTATGATAGGTATGGGCGCGGATGGGAAGCTTTCAGGCAGCTGTACGACCAGCGGTCTGGCCTATAAAATGCATGGGAGAGTAGGAGATAGCCCTATAATCGGGGCTGGACTATATGTGGATGATGAGGTGGGAGCTGCCACAGCCACGGGTTTGGGTGAGGCTATCATCCGCGTGTGTGGGAGCTTTCTGATCGTTGAACTCATGCGTCAAGGCCGCTCTCCACAGGAAGCTTGTGAGGAAGCTGTGAGACGTTTGATCTCTAAAAACAAAAACATAAAAGATATCCAAGCTGGGTTTTTGGCGATGAACAAAGAGGGCGAGGTAGGCGCATATGCGGTACATCCTGGCTTTAACTTTGCTCAGGGAACCCTTTCTAAAAATGAGATGATTGATTCAAATTCACATTTTAAATAATGGGTAAAGTTATTCTAGAGTCTCCCGTTTTCAACGTGGAAGCAGCTTTACAGGCCGCTTCATTTGGCATAGACAGACTGGAACTCTGTGCCAATTTCCCCGAAGGAGGAGAAACCCCCAGTGCAGGAATGCTGAAATTTTTGAAATCTGAAGTGGACATTCCTGTTTTTGTGATGATCCGGCCGAGAGGAGGGGATTTCTACTATTCTCAAAAGGAGCTCATGGTGATGAAGCGTGATATTGAGACTTTGGGATCGCTGGGGGCAGACGGTTTTGTGTTTGGGGTTTTGGATAAGAATGGCTGCGTAAATACGGATGCTTGTGACTCGTTGATCCGTACGGCTAGTGGAAAACCCTGTACTTTCCACCGGGCTTTTGATGCCTCTTCGGATTATTTTGATGCATTAGAAAAAATCATAGGCTGTGATTTTCAGCGTATTTTGACTTCCGGAGGAAAAAATTCTGTCACGGATGGGCTGGATACTATCAAAGCGCTGATGGAAAAAGCCGAGGACCGGATCAGTATCATGCCGGGGGGTGGCTCTAAACCTGAGCATGTACTGGAACTTAAGCGAAGGGGCTGGTTAAAGGAAATACATGCTTCCTGCAAGATTTGGAATCCATCTGGTAATCAGTTTGTCAATCCAGAGCTGTCATTTTCAGATGATCCGAAATCATTTACTCATCACCTGGAAATAGACCCCGATATGGTGAATCAGTTTTTGAAAGTACTCTAATGAATAGATTTCAGGTCTCTGTAATCCTCCTTGCTGCTTTGGGTGTATTCTCTTGCAAGCCTATTTCAGATCGAAAACAGCCTCCTCCCAGTTTGGAGCAATTGGCTTCGGAGGATCTTGACTTGAATGGTGAGCAGTTGGCAAATGCCTATTGTGGAAGTTGCCATTTGAAACCTGAACCAGAACTACTTCCTACTTTTATCTGGACGGAAAAGGTTTTGCCGGACATGCGTAAGCGCATGGGGCTATACTTGCCAGAAGATTTCGGACAGCCTTTGCCGGAGGATCTGGGAGTGCCGCAAGGTGTTTATTCTGACATTCAACTGATCCGTCAGGAAAATTGGGAAAAGATCCTGGCTTATTACCAAGAGAATTCTCCCACGGAAATACCCGCCCAGGCAGAAAAAAAGCTTCCCCAATTAGGTGTTCCCGGTTTTAAGGTTTCCCGGCCAGAGTTTCCTTCGGTAAAAGGAGATTTGACCACTATGCTTAGAGTGAAGCCCGGGACTGGTGAGCTCTGGCTGGGAGATCGTATGAAAGCGCTTTACATTTTGGATGCTCAAAACGGTTTTCGTATCAGAGATTCTATTCCCACTGATGTGTCTCCGGTAGATATTCACTGGTATGAGGATGGTAGTTTTGATTTGCTCACCATGGGAAGAATGGATCCTGCTCCGGATACCTCGGGCATGGTAAGCAAGTTTAGCTCGGTAGAAGGGGCTTGGATCCCAGACACTGTCTTGAGTAAACTCATTAGACCAGTGGATATGGATCTGGCTGATTGGAATGCAGATGATGTTCCGGATTATACTATAGCAGAGTTTGGAGATCATTTTGGTAAAATGAGCTTATACATTTCCGGGCGGGAAGAGTCCATTTTGCGCAAGCAGCCCGGCGCCAGAAGGTCTATTGCCTTGGATTTTGATCATGACGGGGATTTGGATGTACTGGGAATGATGGCCCAAGCTCAGGAGGGGATCTATGTTTGGCTCAATCAAGGGGAGGGGGATTTCAGAGAAAAGAGTTTACTGCGTTTTCATCCCGCATTTGGGGCGAGTGATTTTCGATTCGAAGATATGGATGGAGATGGGCATAGAGATATTGTTGTGGTCAATGGGGATAATGCTGATTTATCCCAGGTGCTGAAGAGCTACCATGGAGTTTACGTTTTCCTAAATGATGGAGATAATGAGTTTGAGCAGTCTTATTTTTATCCTATGTACGGTGCAAGTGGCTTGGAGATAGCTGACTTTGACGGGGACGGAAGACTGGATATGTTCGTGTTATCTTTCTTTCCTGACTCCAAGCAGGAGCCAAGGCAGGATTTGCTTTATTTTCGTCAAAACCCATCTGGAGGTTTTGATCCCTTTTCGGTCAAAGAAGATCTAAAGGGGCATTGGCTGACGATGACTTCTGGAGATGTGGATCTGGATGGAGATGTGGATGTTTTCGTTGGGGCATTTGAGTTTGACGACCTGTACAAAGGTGCTCAGGATAACTGGAAACCCTTTGTGTTTCTTGAAAACCAATTCAGGTAAAATTTTGGGTATTGTATTTATTTTAAAAATATAGTATGGAAAAATATTATTATTTGAATTCAAATTTTTAAATCTTAGTCTTTTTCAGTAATTTATTCTTTCATCCTTAATTCTTTGACCCATGGTAAAAAGTTTTCAAGGGGTAAGAATGGCAGAACCCAAAAAAGCCCCGATTCCACAAATTGTAGTGAGTGAGCACATGAGTACTAATCTGGTAACCTTTACACCGGATGACACTATTGACAAGGTATTAGAAGTCTTGACTAGAAGGAAGATTTCTGGCGCTCCGGTGGTGGATGAATCTGGTGCCTTAATAGGCGTGATCTCGGAGGTAGATTGTCTCAAGGAAATTATCAAAGGCAAGTATACCAATACGCCTAAATTCCCGGGAAAGGTAGCAGAGCACATGTCCACTGATTTGGTGACTATATCGCCAGACCTTTCCTTGTTTGATGCAGCATCTAAATTTTTGAAATACAAAATCCGTAGATTCCCGGTGCTGAAAGATGGTAAGCTAGTAGGACAGTTAAGTCTCAGCGATGTGATCAGAGCTTTTCCTAGATTGAAGGATACTACCTGGTAATCAGGCTCATTACTTGCATATACAAAACAGGCCCCAAAAGGGCCTGTTTTGTTTTACTTAGATTTTTCAAGCGCTCTCTCTACATCTTGAATGATATCATCCTGATGTTCAAGCCCTACAGATAGTCTTACCAAGCCATCGGTGATACCTACTCTTTCTCTTTCTTCCTGTGAAAGCTTGCTGTGGGTCGTAGAAGCTGGGTGCGTGACTATACTGCGGCTGTCACCAAGATTGGCAGTGATGGAGATCATCTGAAGTTGATCAATAAAGCGCTGGGCTCTGGCTACTCCTCCTTTTAAGTTTAGGGTGACCACGCCTCCTCCTTGAAGCATCTGTTTCTTGGCGATTTGGTATTGCGGATGAGATTTTAAGAAAGGGTATTTGACTCCGATGAGCTCAGAATTTCCTTCGAAGTACTCAGCTACTTTAAGGGCATTGCTGCAATGTCTATCCATCCTTACCCCCAAGGTCTCCATACTTTTGCTTAAAATCCAGGCGTTAAATGGAGATATAGCTGGGCCGGTGTGGCGCGCAAAGAAGTGCACTTCCTTCATCAAATCCTGTTTTCCCAAAATCAAACCACCCAAAACCCGGCCTTGACCATCTATATACTTCGTTGCACTGTGCGTCACAATGTGAGCGCCCCATTTGGCAGGTTGCTGTAAATAGGGTGATGCAAAGCAATTGTCCACTACTAAAATCAGGTTATGTGCTGCCGCAAACTTTCCCGCCCATTCTAGGTCGATTATCTCCAAGCCGGGGTTTGAAGGAGTCTCTATGAAAAGCATTTTGGTATTGGGCTGAACCAGCTGATCCCAGTTTTGAAAATCTGAAATGTCTCCGTAAGTAGATGTGATGCCCCACTTTGGAAATACGCGGGTCAGTAACTGATGTGTGGAGCCAAATAAAGATCGGGCAGCTAAGACATGATCGCCTTGCTGCAGTAAAGCTGCTATGCTCCCAAACATGGCAGCCATGCCAGAGGCGGTGGCAAAGCCATCTTCAGTGCCTTCGGCGGCACAGACTTTCTCGATGAGGTCACTTGAATTGGGGTTGGCATACCTGGAATAGATATTACCTTCTATTTCATCTGCAAAAGTAGCCCGGGCCTGTTCCGCAGATTCAAAAGTAAAGCTGGAAGTAAGGTATATGGGTGCCGAATGCTCCCGCTGATTTGATTTGGAGGGGGAGATCCGAATGGATTCTGTTTCGAAATGCTTGCTCATCAGTATTTAGTTAGATTTCATACATACAAATCAGACAGATTTGAGAAAATCAAACTCAAAGGCGGCAATCGAACTAAAAAGGGATTATTTGTAATTTAAGCCAATCTATAGTTCCCGCATTGGGTAGGATTTGGCACCGTTCTCCTTTTCGGGATGGTTGCCAGAGGGTCTTGGAGCCTAATCTCTCGCCTCTTCTTTATAAATCAGTTGCCTGAAGTGATGCAAATAAAACCTGTGGCTGACTGAAATCCAAATATTATCTGATCAATCGTTAAATTGATTCATAGTGCGTTCTATTCCTATAGTGCAGAAAGATAAAATCATTTCTATGGCCTTGTCCATCTGAAGGGGCAGTTCTGCAAATTCGGGCTCTGTGAACTTTCCCAATACAAAATCCACTTGACGCCCTTTGGGAAAATCGTCGCCTATTCCCATTCTTAACCTAGGGTAGTTTTGTCCACCAGTCAGCTCTTCTATGTTCTTCAGTCCATTATGACCAGCTGAACTTCCCTTGGTTTTCATGCGGGTTTTCCCAAAAGGAATAGCTACATCGTCCACTATGACCAATACATTTTCTTTGGGGATTTGCAGGCTTTTCATCCAATAGCTCATGGATTTACCACTCAGGTTCATGTAGGTAGTTGGCTTGATCAAATGGATGGCTCTTCCTTTGTATTTAAACTCAGATTTAAAAGCCAATCGCTCGCTACTCCAATGGCACCCTTGCTTGTCAGCAAGCCTATCCAAAGTTAAAAAGCCAATATTATGTCTGGTGAGTTCGTATTCAGGGCCAATGTTTCCCAATCCTACTATGAGGTATTTCATCTAGCTGGTATTGTTAAGAGTCCAAAAATAAAAAAAAATCCTGTCCGTTAGGGACAGGATTTAGTGTGATTTTAGGCTGAAGTTTATTCTGCTTCCTCTTCAGTTTTCTTGCCTCTAAGTGCTCTTGGAATACCGATAGTCACGATAGAAACGCTTGGGCTGGTTTGGATTTCGAATCCTTCTACTTTTAGATCTTCTACTTTGAAAGATTTTCCTAGTTCCAAGTCGGAAATATCTACAGTGATGAAGTCAGGGAAGTCTTTAGCAAGACCTTTAACTTTCAATACTCTAGTTTTCAACTCTAGTTTACCACCTTTGGCAAGACCTGGAGAGTTTCCTACTACTTTAACTGGGATTTCAAATTTGATAGGCTTGTCATCTGCGAAAGCTACAAAATCCGCATGAAGTAGAACTTCACTTACCGGATGGAATTGTGCTTCTTTCAATACCGCTTTGATGATGGTGCCTTCGATGTTCAACTCAACCAAGTGAACTTCTGGAGTGTAGATCAATTCCTTGAAAAGGATTGCAGGTGAGTAGAAGTGAATCTGCTCTTTGATACCTGGTCCATAAACGACGCAAGGAACATTGCCATTTTCTCTTAGCTCAGTCAGGCTCGCACTGTCGAGATTTGCTCTTTTAAACCCTATAACCTCTAGTGTTTTCATATGTATTTGTATTAAAATTGGTTCTTAAATGAATAAAGAACTGATAGATGTGTTGCCAGTCACCGCATGGATTGCTTTGGCGTACAGGTCAGCTACTGTCAGTACTTTGATTTTTGGAGATTGCTGCTTTGGGGTGATGGTGTCAGTGATAACTAATTCCTCTAGGGGTGAATTATTGATGTTGTCATAAGCTTTGCCAGAAAGCACCCCATGAGTGGCTATAGCTCTTACTGAAGTGGCTCCTTTGTCCATGACGATCTGCGATGCCTTGCAAAGCGTCCCCGCAGTATCGACTAGGTCATCCACCAATATTACATCTTTCCCTTCCACGTCACCGATTACCTGCATGGAAGCAATCTCGTTGGCCCTTTTTCTATGCTTGTCACAGACGACCATTTCTACTTCGAAATGCTTGGCGTAAGCCCTGGCTCTTGCTACTCCTCCTACATCTGGAGCAGCAAAAATCATGTTCGGAAGCCTTAGCGAATTCAAATAGGGCACAAAAATAGCTGATCCATTCAAATGATCCAACGGAATGTCAAAAAAACCTTGAATTTGCCCCGCGTGAAGGTCGCATGCCATAATCCTGTCAGCCCCTGCAGAGGTGATCATGTTGGCAATCAACTTGGCTGCAATAGACACTCTAGGTCTATCTTTTCTATCCTGTCTGGCATAGCCAAAATAGGGGATTACAGCGCAAACCTTATAAGCACTGGCTCTTTTGGCAGCGTCTATCATGAGACAAAGTTCCAATAGGTTGTCTGAAGGCGGGTTTGTACCTTGAACTAGAAAAACTGTACAGCCTCTGATGGATTCGTTGAAGCTGGGAGAAAGCTCTCCGTCACTAAATTTGGAGAGGGTGAGGTCTCCGAGTTTTTTACCATAGCTTTTGGCGATTTTCTCTGCCAGGGATTGGCTGTTTGTGCCGGAAAATATTTTTACTTCGGACATGCTTAGCTAGTTTTTCAGGAAAGGTTTTGAAAGGAATACGGAGCAAAAGTAGTAATTTTTGACTGGAAGGCTAAGGTGTGAAGGATTCAATCCATAGAATATTTTGCTATTGGCTTGATTTTATCCCCTATTTCTAAAGAAGGTGTTTGCTTCATCTGGCCTTTTATGTCTATTGCTTATAGCTACTTTTTTCCGATCCTGTAAATTTCCAATAAAAGAGGGGTTCCTAGGGGATTGGCCTCTTTTTTCATGTTATTTTCGAATACTAGCAGCTAGAATATAAACCAACCCACATGCTTATGAGAATTCGATTTACGATTTTATTCCTGTTTTTGTGTTTTGCACTTCAGACATTCGCACAGGATATTCCTACCCCAAAGTCCCATTTTGGATTTGACATAGGGGATGATTACCAGCTGGCAAATTTCACCCAGACAGAAGCTTACTTTAAAAAGGTAGCCGAAGCCAGCGACCGGGTGCAGATGGTAGAGATAGGAAAGACTGAATATGGTCGATCACAACCTATGATGATCGTGACTGCTCCACAGAACTTCGAAATGCTGGGTAGGTATAAGAAAATCTCCCAAACCCTGGCTCATGCCGAAATCACTAAGGAAGAAGCTGAACGGCTCTCCGTAGAAGGCAAGCCTGTGGTATGGATAGACGGAGGCCTGCATGCCAATGAAGTGGTAGGGCCTCATCAATTGATAGAAACACTCTATCAGTTGGCATCAAGAGAAGATGCTGAGACGCTTGCTATCCTTGATAATGTCATTGTCCTACTGGTGCATGCCAACCCTGACGGTATGGAGATCATGTCTGATTGGTACATGCGAAAAGAGGATCCAGCTAAGCGCGATCAAAATATTCCTATTCTCTACCAGAAATATGTGGGGCATGATAATAACCGTGACTTCTACATGAACAATATGAGCGAGGCGGCCAACATGTCTCTCCAGCAATATGTAGAGTGGATCCCCCAAATCATCTATAATCATCATCAAACAGGCCCTGCTGGTACAGTAGTGGCCGGACCTCCCTATAGGGATCCATTTAATCATGTTTTTGATCCTTTGATTATTACCAGTCTGGATGCAGTAGGTGCTGCTATGATCAATAGAATGCATCAGGAGGACAAGCCAGGATATACCCGTTTGGATGGTTCTGTGTTTTCTACCTGGTGGAACGGTGGACTTCGTACCACTCCTTATTACCATAATATCATCGGGATTTTGACTGAGATCATCGGGAATCCAACTCCAGGCAAGGTGCCTTTGGTTCCGGATCGCTTGATTCCTGACAACGCCACACCGTACCCGGTCACACCTCAGGATTGGCATTTCAAACAGTCTATTGACTACTCGGTGTCTTTAAATTATGCGATTCTAAATCATGCCGTGAGGCATGGGGATGAGCTGCTCTACAATATCTGGCTGATGGGAAAGAAATCCATTGATAAAGGTAGCCGGGATTATGTGACCATGTATCCCAAGTATGCCCAGGCAGTGAAAGATGCGTACGCTGATGCTCAAAACGGAAACTCCAGCTCTTCTCGCAGAGGATTGCCCTCAGAATATTACGATTCTATTTATTCTGCTCCTGCAAATAGAGACCCTAGAGGTTATATCCTATCGGCTGACCAGCCTGATTTTCCTACGGCAGTGAAATTTATGAACGCACTGATCAAGTCAGGTATACTAGTGGAAAAAGCCAGTGCTGAATTCACTGTGAATGGGAAAACCTATCCTGCCAACTCTTTTATAGTCAAAACAGCCCAGGCTTTCCGCCCCCATGTCATCGATATGTTCGAGCCACAGGATCACCCAAATGACTTTCAATACCCAGGCGGGCCTCCTGTACGACCGTATGATGCAGCTGGGTGGACTTTAGCTCTGCAGATGGGGGTAGAGTTTGATCGCCTTTATGAAGGGTTTGACGGGCCATTTGAGCGGATTCCCTATGGAGAGATTCAAGCACCTCCAGCGAAACCACTGAGCAGTAGCTCTGGCTATCTTTTGGATGTGAGAAATAACAACAGCTTTATGGCGGTGAATGATCTGCTGAAGGCAAATGTAAAAGTATATAGAATCAGTACTATGAGTGATGGCCTTCCTGCCGGGTCATTTTATGTGAGCAATGCCGGTAAGAAGGAGCTGGAAATAGCTTCCCAGGAATACGGAGTGTACCCGGTGCCGGTGAGGAATATGCCAAAGGGATCTGATGAGATCAAACCAGCTAGAATTGGCCTTTATGATTATTATGGAGGATCTATGCCTTCTGGATGGGTACGCTGGATGCTGGAGCAGTTTCATTTTGATTTCCAATTGGTTTTCCCTCAGGAAATAGATGCTGGTGGATTAAATGAAAAATATGACGTTTTACTTTTCATCAGTTCAGGTATACCTGGAGTAGGGTCAAGAGGGTATTCTAGATCTCAGCCAGATGCTGAGGAAATAGATGAGCAGTATCACCACATGTTGGGTGGTTTTACAGTGGATACATCTGTTCCTCAGATCGAGGAGTTTATCCAAAATGGGGGAGAAGTGATTACGGTTGGGTCTGCGACTGCTTTGGCTTACCATCTCGATTTGCCGGTGGCTGATGCGTTAACAGAAATAGCTCCCGATGGTTCTATCAAGCCATTGAGTGGGGAGAAATACTATGTTCCTGGCTCTGTGCTGGAAATGCAGGTTGATAACTCAGTGTCGATTAATTACGGGATGGGAGATAGTGCCTACATCATGTTTAACAGAAGCCCGGTATTCAAGCTAGCACCGTCTGCGGCAAATTCAGGTGTGAAGGCTATAGCTTGGTTTGGAGAGGAGGAACCTTTGCGCAGCGGCTGGGCATGGGGGCAGTCTTATCTGAAAAATGGCGTAACGGCGTTTGAAGCGCAGCTAGGTAAAGGTAAATTCTATGCCTTCGGTCCGGAGATTACCTTCAGGGCTCAGTCTCACGGAACTTTCAAAATGCTTTTCAACGGGCTTTACAGGTAATTTTGAGACAAATAACATGGGGAAAGGTTGTCAGATTTAAACTCTGGCAGCCTTTTTCTTTTTAGTATCCTGTATCATTTGGTTTTGTTTGCCGTATGCTGATATTCACATCTTATTATTGAGCGTTTGCTATGGATCCATACTTACATTATGTCAATGCGGAATTAGGGCTTTGGCTTCAACAGATGAAGAAGAAGTCAGGGCTCTTCGGTAATATCACGCATGGTGTCCAAAGTAAAATCAATGAATGGATTCCTGACAAAGTCCATAAAGCGATAACCTTAGCTATTGAGAATATGGTGAAGGTGGTGATTAAGGGTTCCTCTTGGATCAGGCCAAAAGCTCCTGATGAAATGGAACTTAAAGTACGTGAATTAAAAATCCGAAACCGGATCAAATGGTACAGAAACACCGCTTCTGCTGAGGGGGCTGTTACTGGTGCAGGAGGTATATTGCTTGGGTTTGCAGATTTTCCTGCCTTTCTGACCATCAAGATGAAGATGCTGTTTGATATTGCGGCTTTGTATGGTTTTGATACCAGGGATTATCAGGAAAGGCTCTTTTTACTTTATGTTTTTCAGCTCAGTTTTTCCTCCCAACAAAGAAGAAATGATCTAATAGGGTTGATAGAGAACTGGGAGGAGTACCGAGATTCCTTGCCGAGGGATTTGAATGAATTTGATTGGAAGACCTTTCAGTTGGATTATCGGGACTATATAGATTTAGCTAAACTGGCTCAATTGATCCCAATCGTGGGTGCTGGCGTGGGAGCAATCGCCAATTACAGACTTACTGAACTGCTCGGTAAAACGGCAATGAACGCATATCGACTTCGCTTTTTGAACAAAGGAAAGTAGCGCTTTGTAAATCCATTTTTATAACTTGATCCATTCCATTCATTTAACCTAAAGAAGTATGGACTGCCAAAAGCACCTTTTTAACCTAGATCCTGATATTCATTACCTGAATTGTGCCTATAAGGCGCCACTGCTGAAGAAAGCTGAGGAGGCCGGTATAAAGGCTATCCAATTGGAAAGAAATCCGGTCAATATAAAGCCTTCAGATTTTTTTACGGGGGTGAAAGAGGTCAAAAGCCGTTTCGCAAAGCTGATTGCCAGTGATCCCTTGCAAGTGGCGGTCATTCCTTCTACTTCTTATGGCTTTGCTACCGCTCTAAACAATATATCAGCCGAGCCAGGTATGAAAGCAATCACTGTGGGAGATGAGTTTCCTAGTGGATACTTGTCTTTACGGCGCTGGTGTGATCGGCATAGTGCTAAACTGGAAGTAATAAAACCTGGGGCTGACATGCGGAGTATGGGAACGGACTGGAATCAGCGAATCCTGGATAGCATAGACGGATTAACCACTGTGGTGTTGCTTTCGTCTGTCCACTGGATGAATGGAGTGCAGTTTGATCTGGAAAGCATAGGGCAGAAATGTAGGACTGTGGGGGCCAAATTTATCGTGGACGGAACCCAGTCGGTAGGGGCTTTTCCTATGGATGTAAAGAAATTCAAAATCGATGCGTTGATTTGTGCTACCTACAAGTGGCTTTTTGGTCCTTATGGATTGGGAATGGCTTTTTATGGAGATGCATTTGACAATGGTATTCCCCTAGAAGAATCTTGGATGAATAGAACCAACTCCCAAAATTTTGGGGATCTTACGAATTATGACCCGGAATACACCGAGGAGGCAGGCCGGTATAATGTAGGTGAAATGAGCAATTTTATCTTGATGCCCATGTTAAATCAGGCATTGATACAGCTGAATGAATGGACAGTTTCAGAGATTTCTGAGTATTGTCGAGACTTGACCAGACCGCTTTTTGAATACTTTGAAAGCGTAGGTGTGGAGGTGGTCGAGGCTAAGTTCAGGTCCCATCATCTTTTTGGGATAAGGCTGCCGGAGGAGGTAGATGCAGATCTGCTGAAGGTGAATCTCGAAGCATCCGGGGTTTATCTTTCTTTTCGGGGAGACCTGATCCGGATCGCAGTCAATGTTTTCAATACTGAAGAGGATATTTCCAGTTTGATTCAAGTGTTTGAGCGAAGTAGATCGCCTGGATAAGGAAAGAGCTGCATAAAAAACAAAGCCCTCTATCGTGAAATAGAGGGCTGTTGTTGGCTCACCAGGGCTCGAACCTGGACTCTTCTGAACCAAAATCAGACGTGTTGCCAGTTACACCATGAGCCAGTTTTGGATGAGATCCCGTATTGGTTTCTCTTAAAGTGTCACAAAGGTAGAATCTCCTGTCTTTTTTTCCAAGTTCCGCCCAAAAGATTTTTTGGTTTTTCCGCTAAAGTCCTTGAGATCAGAATGAAATATTGCCTATGAAAAAACCCGAGTAGGGATTGATCAGGCAATGTTTGTTTTTTAGTGTTGTGGTTTTTTTAATAAATGAAAGCTACTGTTAATGAAGTGTTAATTTTTGATTTGTTATAATTGAAATAACTCAATTTTTTCATAAAATTGTTGAAAATATGAAAATTCACAGCTTAACTATTTAAATCATGCAAATCGAAAAATTAGAAAAGGCACTGCCCGAGGTATTTCAGAAGCTAGAAAAGCTGAATTATGATCTGACTCTTGCCGATGAGTTGAAATGGTGCGTAGGGAGCTATAAATATGATGCGAATCCTGAGGGCGTAATTGAAAAGGGGGGACAGGTGGTCCAGGTATTAAAGTCTGCCAAAGAGAAGAATAGTCGCTCTGTGTCGCAAAAGTTGATCGAAAGCCTAGAAAGGGCTTTGGCATAAACAAAAAAAAGCTCACCGAATGGTGAGCTTTTGCATTTATAGTATATCTCTGGGATTACTCTCCAGATACGTTGAATTTAACTTGAGTTTTCACTTCTCTGTGAAGGTCCACTTCTGCAGCAAATTCTCCTGCACCATCAACTGGAGTGTTGATAGAGATTTTCTTTCTGTCGATATCCACACCTTGGGCTGCTAGTGCATCAGCAATCTGAAGTGTAGTTACTTTACCAAAGATTTTACCTGAATCACCGATTTTCGCTTTGATTTCCAACGTGATGTTTTCGATTTTAGCAGCGATGTTCTCAGCTTCAGTTTTGATTTTTTCTGCTTTGTGGGCAGCCTGCTTGATGTTCTCAGCAAGAATCTTCTTGTTAGAGCTAGTCGCTAAAACTGCAAATCCCTCAGGGATTAGGTAGTTTCTTCCGTAACCTGGCTTTACATCAACCAAGTCGTTTTTATATCCAAGACCTTTGATGTCTGTTTTTAGAATGATTTCCATTTGTAATGTTCTTTTGTGGTTGGACGATACAAGAAATTATTTCAACCCATCGGTTACGAATGGCAACAACGCCAAATGTCTTGCTTTTTTGATGGCCTGAGCCACTTTTCTCTGGAATTTTGCAGAGTTTCCAGTAAGTCTTCTAGGAAGGATTTTACCTTGCTCATTGACAAACTTCAACAAGAAATTAGGATCTTTATAGTCAATGTACTTGATGCCGTGCTTTTTGAATCGGCAATACTTTTTTCTGATTTCGCCTCTGTTGATTGGCTCGTTAATTAGTGTCATTTGGTAGCTTCCTCCTTAGCTTCAGCTTTTTTGTTAAACTCTCCTTTTCTTCTTCTTTCGGCATAAGCAATAGAATGCTTGTCCAAAACAGTAGTCAAGAATCTCATTACTTTCTCATCTCTTCTAAATTCGACTTCGAATTTGCGAATTACAGATGGGTCAGCTAGGAATTCTACCAAAACGTAGAAACCAGTTGTCTTCTTGTCGATAGCATATGCCATTTTCTTAAGACCCCAGTTTTCCACATTAATAACATCTGCCCCCAGTTCTTTTAACAAGTTCACAAACTTGTCGACAGTATCCTTCATCTGAACATCAGACAAAACGGGAGTTAAAATGAATACCGTCTCGTAATTTCTTTGGAACATTTTTTTAATGTGTTTAAGGTATTTAATAAACAGACCGCAAAAGTAGAGGAATTCTGCCTTTTATCCAAATCCTTTGCAATGCTAAAAAGATGATTTTCAAAAAAATGGGCTGCTCCTGATGAGGTGCAGCCCGTTTGATTTGAATTTTTAATCGATTGCCTCCTTTTGGTTTGAAAGCTACTTGGGATGATGCAGGTTTAGCAATTATTTTACCGAAAAAGTCTTTGAGCCTACCTGATAGTCATCTACAAAAATCCGTACTTCATGTGTGCCTGAGGCATAGTCGGACCCTTTTTCGTAGTAGAAGGTCAATTCCTGCTCTGTGTTGTCAAAGATGATATCCTGCTTCACGGTGTAAAATTCCTCTACTCCCTCTACCATAAATGTTCCTGACCCTTTGGCAACATCAAAAATAGGCTGTTCGTTTGGAGCTAGGACCTGCACATAAATGTTTCTTGGGCCTTTATCGGCTACCTGATTATCAGCTAGATTGAAGCTTACCTTGATACGCTCAATCTGTCGGTTTTTGAAATCTTTGGTGGTTTCTACCCGTTCTTTACCTCTGGAGTTGATGGCGGCGATTTCAATATTTTCTGCTTTCAGTGCTGAGGCTACAGTCACCTTGGCCTGCAGGTCTTCTTTTTGAATATTGAGCTGGGCCACTTCCTCTTCAATTTCTGCTTGGGTGGTTTTGAGATCCTGGTTTTCTGTAAAGAGCTGTTGGTTCATGGCGCGCAGCTCGAGAATTTCTTGGTCTTTTTCCTGCATCAATCCATTATAGCTGTTGATTTTTGCATTCAAAGCCGAAATTTCGGATGAACTTCTTTGTCTGGATGTGTTTCTTTCAGCGATTAGCTGATCGCGCACTTCTTGTAAGGCTTCAATATCCCCTCCGAGTTTTTCGATTTCCTGAATTCGCAGGTCGAGTTGATAGGTGACAGAATCCAGTCTTTTATTCAGGTCATTGTTTTCAGTAGAAAGCAATAGGATTTCCTCCGTTTTTTTGGTGCGGTCTATGTAATCTGTGTAAAGTTTGATTCCGCTGATTATGACCAGAAGGACAAGAACGATGATGATGATATTTTTTCCCTGGTCTTTCTTTTCCGGAGGATTATTTCCAAATTCAGTATTCATGGTTGATATAAATAGGACTTTGTGATGACTTTTTTAGACGAAGATTATTGGACTGATCGTTATACATCGGGCAAAACAGGCTGGGATATAGGTTTTGCTTCTCCTCCTATTGTGCAATATTTAGACCAAATTGAAAATAAAGCGGTTCGAATATTGTTTCCAGGTGCTGGGAATGGGTTTGAGGCCAATTATGCCTTCCGGAATGGCTTTTCTAACGTGTTTTTACTAGATATTTCGATAGAGCCTTTGCAGAGGTTTAAGGTGAAAAACCCGGATTTTCCCGAAGGGCAGGTTTTGCATCAGGACTTTTTTGACCATCAAGGAGCATATGACTTGATATTAGAACAGACTTTTTTTTGTGCTTTGGAGCCAAAGCTGAGACCAAAATATGCAGCACATATGCGGAGGCTATTGAAACCAGGCGGAAAATTGGTCGGGGTATGGTTTGACCGGGAATTCGAATTTGACGGTCCACCTTTTGGTGGAAGCAAAGCAGAATATGAGGAATTGTTCCAGTCGGTTTTTGAAATCAAAACCATCTCACCATGTTACAATTCGATTCCAGAGCGAATGGGATCAGAGGTTTTTCTTATCATGGAAAATTCAAAACTGCAGGATTAGATCTGTTTTTCCACCCGGAAAATCAAAATAGAGCACCCCACATTCGAAAAAGTCTAAGCTGAGCTGCACTTCTGGTTTTCGGATGATCGCCCGCCAAGCTTTTTCCATTTCTCTGGACCAATGAATGTCTCCGATCACAATAATCGAATTTTTGTGGATTTTTTGGAGTAATTGTTCAAAATAGCTGAGCGTTCCCTCATAGGTGTGCGTGGCGTCAATTAGGGCAAAATCAAAGTTTTCCAGCGTTTGAAGGAAATTCGGCAAGGTGCTTTTCAAGTCACCCGTTATGATATCCAAATTTGTATAGCCGCTATGGGGTCTGGCGATTTGGGCCAGTTCAGGTGCTCCTTCAAAAGAAACCACCCGACCGGAAGTCGCATTTGCCAGGTATCGGCTCGTAATCCCCAGACAGGTGCCTAGTTCTAAGACTGTGTTTGCCGGAGTTTGTTGGCAGAAAAATTGGTAGAGCTGGGCGAATTTACGGGAACTGGTGCTGTACTTGGCAACCTTAGAAATTTGACGGAGCTCAGTATTTACTTTTTTGGATCCTGCGCCAAAATCCTGCACGGGGACACTATGATGGGATTGTAGCAGTTGCTCGCGATATTCCTCGATTTGCAGATTTTCATTTTTCTGCTCGAGCAAAAAACCAGCTAACTTCTGCTGTAGTTCAAATAGAAAGGGAGACTGAAGTGAATAGAGGTCTTCTTGTTTGAGCCAATATTCTACATAGGCCAGAAGCGGATGAACTCTATTCAGCACTCAATTATGAAAGATATTTGCAATCAACTGAAACTCAGGAATGGCTACATCGAAGTGTTTTCCATCGAATATTTTCTCCATTTCGTAAGTACCGATCATTTTGCCCAGACCGGATTTGAGGTTACAGCCCGAAACGTAAGAATGGGATTCTCCAGGTTCTAAGATGGGTTGCTGACCTACTACACCATCGCCTTCGACTATTTTTTTGGATTCGGCTGCATCCAAAATTTCCCATCTCCGACGTAATAACTGGACGGTGTGGTTGCTTTTGTTTTCAATAGTTACCTTGTAGGTAAATACATAGTGGTGCTGATGTGGACTGGAAAACTCAGCCTGATAGGTGACTTCTACACTTACCTGGATGCCAGATGTAACTGCTGTTACCATAAATAAAACAATTTAAAAGGACGTAAATATACAATTGTAAATCTAGAAATCAATAGTTTATATGAATGTACGTATTGAGGCAAGTTGGCAGGAAGCTTTAAAAGATGTGTTTGATAGTGAATCATTTGCAAAACTGATTTCCTTTGTGAAGGACGAGTATTCTTCTGCAAATGTTTTCCCGGAGGGGAGGGATATTTTCAATGCATTTGATTATTGTCCCTTAGATCAGGTAAAAGTGGTGATTTTGGGGCAGGACCCTTATCACGGACCTGGGCAGGCACATGGGCTTTCCTTTTCTGTAAAGCCCGGGGTACCCTTTCCTCCAAGTTTGCAGAATATTTTCAAAGAAATTCAGAGTGATTTAGGCAAGGAATTCCCGGAAAATGGGGATTTGACCCGCTGGGCTAAGCAGGGTGTATTTTTGCTCAATGCCGCACTTACCGTACGAGCCCACCAGGCCGGGTCGCATCAGAACCGTGGCTGGGAGGAATTTACAGATCAAGTGATAAAGACGATCAGCGATTCCCGTCAGCATGTGGTATTTATGCTCTGGGGCGCCTTTGCTCAGAAAAAAGTCAAATTGATCAATCAAGATAGGCATCTCGTGCTCAAGGCTCCTCATCCAAGTCCACTCTCTTCATATAGAGGTTTTTTTGGGTGCAAACACTTTTCCCAAGCCAATAGCTATCTGCTGGAAAATGGGAGACAAGCTATAGATTGGTGACAAGAAAAAAGCCCCGAACCCGGGGCTTTTGATTAGTCAATTCCTTTGAAAATTCTGCTCCATCGGATTTTGCTGAACATGGATTCGTATTTGTCCAGGGATAGCCAGAGAAACCAAGCTTTGCCTACGATGTGATCTTCGGGTACAAAACCCCAGTAGCGTGAGTCCAATGAGTCATGTCTATTGTCTCCCATCATGAAGTAGTAGTTCTGCTTGAAAGTGTAGCTGTCTACCTTTTGTCCATCTATGAAAAGCTGTGATTCTCGTACTTCTACATTTTCCAGACCTTCATATTTTTCGATGGTAAAGCTGTATCTCATGACATTTTCGGGGGTCATCTCGATCGTCCAGCCATCTGCAGGTACTTTCAGCGGTCCATAGTTGTCCCGGTTCCATCCCAGTTCCATGCCGTCCAAAAAGGAGATCTGTGCTTCTCCGCCGCTTTGCATGATTCTTTTGGTAACAGAAGTAACCACTGGGTTTGATTTCAATCGCTCTACGACCTGGTCAGTAGCAAAGATCATGTAACCTGAGTTGTTGGTAAAGGCCATGTAGCTATCTTGATTGATACCGTATTCTTTGAAAAAATCTGCATTTAAAGGGCGGTTGGTGATGAGATCATAGGAATACTGCATTTCCTCAGGCTGCATAGCCAGTTCATCATTGACAAAGAGGTCTCCGTTTTTTATAGTAATCACATCTCCGGAAATACCTACCGCCCGCTTGATATAATTGGTTTTGAGATCTGCCGGGTATTGGAACTCCACGGGGTAGTTAAATACCACCACGTCATTTCGCTCTACATCTGAGAAGCCAGGCAATCTGTAATAAGGAAGCTGAATGGCATCGGAGTAGGATGACATATTTGTGCCCCAGACTTTTTGATGGGTCAAAGGTACCTGTAAAGGGGTCATGGGGATACGGGTACCATAATGCATCTTGCTGACGAAAAGGAAATCTCCTACTAGCAGGGATTTCTCCATAGAGGCAGTAGGGATAGTGAAAGGTTCTAAGAGTAGCCATCGGATTAAGCTGGCAGCCACTACGGCAAAAACCAGCGCATCAATCCATTCTCTGGCGGCTGATTTTTTCTTTTTTGAGTTACTCATGTTAGGATTTTAAGTTCAGAAAGATAAGTAATCATCCATGGAAAGCACGCCTTTCTTTCCTTGAATCCACTCTGCTACTAAAATTGAGCCAAGGGCAAAACCTTGTCGGCTATGAGCAGTGTGCGAGATTTCAATATCGTCGATTTCAGATTGATAGCGAATGATATGCGTTCCCGGTGCCGGGTCTATTCGCTTTGAAGTTATGGGCAGTGACTGATCGGAATCGGACTCCTTATCGGTCAGATGCCAGTCCTTTAATTCGTCGTTGTTTTTCAAAATACCTTCCGCCAAGGTGATGGCTGTGCCGGAAGGAGCATCTTTTTTGGCAGTATGGTGAATTTCTTCTACGGAAGCTTTATATCCCTTAGTTTCGTTCATCAGTTTGGACAGAAACTCATTGACCTTGAAAAAGATATTTACGCCTATGCTATAATTTGAAGCATAGAAAAACGCTCCGTTTTTGGATAAAGTCAGTTGTTCAATGCTTGGCTTTTGATCCAGCCAGCCTGTGGTGCCTGATACTACTGGGATACCTCTTTCTATAGCCCATCTGATGTTCGCTACAGCAGCTTCTGGTTGGCTGAATTCAATGGCTACATCAATGTCTTTGGGATCTAGGTTTTCCAGCTCGTTTCTGTTGTCAATATTGATTTTGGCAGCTATGGAGTGGCCTCTTTCTTCTGAAAGTTGGGCGATAAGTTGTCCCATTTTTCCATAGCCAAGTATTAGAATGTTCATTATTAAAATTTGAGTTTTACAGAAAGCCCTACGGAGCGGTTGTTTGCCGAGAAACTTTCAAAATGCGGTTCAAAATTCAATGCTATATCATCTGAAACATCGAAGCCAGAGAGATGCGCATCTACGTTTGCATCTATGATATTCAAGGCATAAATCCCTACTAAAAGCAGGTAGCAAAGATCACGATTTTTTCTCCAATAGTTTACATTTCTCACCAATCCATCTCGGTTTAGACTGGGAAAATCAGTTTCTAAGCCTTCGTCAAAGTCTGCCAATGCCTGCTTGAATATCTGATACCTGCGGTTATTAAAATTGATAAAGTAAATATCGGTAATGAATCCTCCGTAGATCAGCGGGACTTTCCAGGCTTTGCCGTTATACACCTGTCCGGCTCCGGGAAGGATGGCTGAAAAAATCGTGGCTTTTTTGGGGTTTTTAGGGAGTAGGGAATAGTCTGGTTTTTCATCTTTGGCTTCAGCTTCTACAGAAATCTCTTCTTCCTGCACTTCCTGAGCCCATGCCCCTGCAGTATACCCCATAAATAAAAGCAAAAACCCCACTTGGAAAAAGAGGGTTTTAGGTAAGGGTTTTATATGCGAAATAAAGCTAAGCAATATTAGATGATTTCCAGGATTTCCAGAATTCGATTTAAATCAGAAGCGGAATTGAATGGGATTTTGATCTCTCCCTTGTTTTTGGGATTCGATTTCAACGCTACTTTGGTACCAAAGTGAGAGGCCAGTCGCTGCTGTATTTTACTGATCTCATATTTACGCACTGGGTCCAGCTCAGGCTTATTGCTTTTCTCAGGTTTGCCTTCGCTCAGGGCTTTGACCAAAGCCTCTACCTTACGTACGCTTAGTTCTTCAGCTACAGCTTTTTTGAAAATCGCCAATTGCTGATCCACATCTTCAATATTGATCAGTGCACGGGCATGTCCCATGGAGAGTTGCTGGTCACGTATGGCCGCCTGAATAGTGGGAGGTAGCTTAAGTAGGCGAAGGTAATTGTTTACCGTAGTTCTGTTTTTACCTACGCGATCTCCCAGTTCCTCCTGCTTCAGATCACATTCAGCGAGTAGTCTTTGGTAGGATTGTGCGATTTCCAGGGCATTTAGATTTTCTCGTTGGATGTTTTCAATCAATGCCATTTCCAGCATTTGCTGATCATTGGCAGTTCTTACATAGGCGGGGATCTGAGTAAGTCCGGCTATTTTAGAAGCTTGGAATCTTCGTTCCCCAGATATCAATTGATATTCGTCAGTATCTAATTTTCTGACGGTGATGGGCTGTATGATGCCTTGAATCTTAATGGATTCGGCTAGTTCTGCCAATGCGTCTTTATCAAAATGAACCCTAGGCTGGAATGGATTGACCTGGATTTGCTCTAGTGGAATCTCAAAAATCCCAGTTTTAACGGCTTCAGGTAAGATATCCTCTGATTTGTGCTTGGCTGGACTGTCTTCGAGCAATGCTCCTAGACCTCTTCCAAGGGCACTTTTCTTACGGTTGGGTTTTTGATCAGACATAGTTATTTGGTCACTTTTTGCAAGTCATTTTTTTGGGCGATCTCACCTGCCAGATTGAGGTAAGCAACGGCTCCTTTGCCGTCTGCGTCGAAGGAGATTGCCGGTAGGCCAAAGCTCGGGGCTTCGCTCAGGCGGACATTTCTAGGGATGATTGTCTCAAAAACCATGTTTTTGAAATGAACCCGTACTTCTTCTACTACTTGATTGGAAAGTCTCAGCCTCACGTCGTACATGGTCAGGAGTATGCCTTCTATTTCCAGATCCTGATTGAGACGAGTCTGGATGATTTTGATGGTGTTGAGAAGTTTGCCAAGTCCTTCCAGGGCGAAGTACTCGCACTGTACCGGGATGATCACCGAGTTGGCAGCAGTGAGGGCATTGATGGTAATCAGACCCAAAGAAGGAGAACAATCGATAATGATAAAGTCATATAAATCCCGAAGGTCATGAATGACTTCTCGCATTTTTTCCTCTCGGTTATCCATATTGATCATTTCCACCTCTGCACCTACCAGGTCTATGTGGGAAGGTACCAGGTCTAAGTTCTCGATTTCGGTGGATAGAATAATCTCTTTTACATCTATTCCATCCACCATGCATTCGTAGATACTGGTGTTGATGGATTTGGGGTCATGACCCAGCCCAGAGGTGGTGTTTGCCTGAGGGTCTGCATCAATTACCAGGGTTTTGAATTCCAGTACAGCTAAACTAGCCGCCAGATTCATCGCTGTGGTAGTTTTACCGACTCCGCCTTTTTGGTTGGCAATGGCAATGATTTTTCCCATGGTGTGTATCGAAGAGTATTTGAATCTCAATATTAAGCAAAATCAATTCTTTTCCGGCTGATCTGTCTGCTTTTTTTAAGCTGATTTGAATGCACGGTGATATTGCGTTTCAGGTTGGGTTTTGTCTTGAATTTTGCGGAAAATTCTGGTTTTATGCGTGTTGTCTAAGTTGAATTCCGCCTTGCATATCCGTTCGGGTTTTAGGTTTTTCGGTGAATGCCAGTTAGTTGATAGCGGAATGGGGGATTGAAGAAAATCAATTGAGTAAAAAAAAGAGGCTGTCTCAAAAGTATCGGATGTTGCTTTGAACGGAGTCGAAATGTATCCCAATATTCAGGGAATGATCTTCGACTCCGCTCAGGCAGACACCGAGCAGTCTTTTGGGACAGCCTTTTTTGATGGCTTATTTTTTACGCGAATTGTCAGCGGCTTTCATAGCATCTTCAAGCTTTTGCTGAAATTTCGATTTCTTCTTATTGGCGTTTTTGGCTTTGCTTTCTTCCACTTTAGCTCTGATTTTGTCATCATCCACAAACTGTTTGATCAGCGCCTGCTGCCCAAAAGTCACCATGTTTGACACAAAGTAGTAAAAGCTCAATCCTGCCGGATAGGAGTTCAAAATAAACATGAACATCACCGGCATGATATACCCCAGGTTTTTCATTGGTCCAGTAGCGGTAGTCAACTGGTTGTTAAAATGAGTGTATATAATCTGCGAAGCTGTCATCAGGAGCGTAAATAAACTCACGTGAGACCCATAAAATGGAATGGTGAAAGGCAGATTGAAGAAGGTGTCATAGGTGGAAAGATCCGTGGCCCATAAGAATGACTCCTGGCGGAGTTCTATTGCATTTGGAAAGAAAAAGAACATGGCAAACAAGAATGGCATCTGCAGCACCATGGGCAGACAGCCTGAGATCGGGCTAACTCCAAGTTTGGAGAAAAGCTTCATTTGCTCCTGCTGCATCTTAGTAGGATCCTCTCCGTACTTTTCCTTCAATTCGTCAATTTCTGGCTTAATCACCCTCATTTTTGCCATTCCTATGTAAGACTTATAGGTCAGCGGAAACAAGGCTAATTTGATCAGAAATACGATGACGATAATGATGACACCGTAATTGGAAAAGATGTTTTCCAAAAAGGCGAATAGATTGACAATGATGTACTTATTCACCCAACTCACGAAGAAGTAGCCCATGTCTACATTGTCTTCGAAGCCATCAGTTACCTTCTTGAGGACCTTGTATTTATCAGGGCCGAAGTAATAGGTGAATCCAGTTTGCCCATCCTGAAGTGGGATGTTGAAACTGGCAGTCATATTTCTGACTATGGAACTGTCCTCTGGTGTGCTTTGGGATAGTGCCACATTCTGAAAATCCCCTTCGGCTATCATCGCAGCTGAGAAGAATCTCTGGCTAAAGCTGATCCACTTGACAGACTCTTCTAGTTGCTCCTGCTCCAGGTCATCACCTGAGCCCAGGTTGTCAAAAGAGCCCGAACTGGTGTAGTAGTTAAGCCTAGATTGTCTTCTGGATTCTGCGAGATTGCTTTCCTGAGCGATCAGCTGTTCATCCCAGTTTACTGTGATGGCATTACCAGTAAATATATTTTGGAATCTATCTATGGAAATCGTTTTCTGTACCTGATAGCTTTCGTCTGCCAGGGTGTAGCGTTGTACGATCTCACCACTGGCGGTAGATGCTTTCAGTACCAAAGTCTGGGTAGGCACACCTTCTTCAGTCTGTCCATTTTCCGTGCTGGCGGTGAAAAACAGTTCGTTTAAGTTCAGCGGGCCATTGTTACTTGCTAGTACGAAATCCATTTTGGAACTCTCCTCATTGAAGAGCACCAGAGGCTCTGCTTTGGAGTTTTTATATTCCTTCAAAATCACCTGGTCTACACCTGCTCCTTTAGAAGAGATGTGTACTTGGATTTGATCGTTTTCCAGCGTAAATACTTCTTCTTCGCCTTGGGTAAGCGCAGCGAGGGCGCCATATTTTGCACGTCTGGCAGCGTCTAAAGTGCTGTCATTTGCTACAGCAAGTTCAGGTGAAGAGGCTTGGTTTGATGCATTAGATTCTACTGATTCCGTTTGCGATGCTGTAGGTGTCTCAGCTTCTGGGATTTCTGGGCTACTCGCAAAGAAAAGCGAATAGATCAAAATCACAGCTGCAAATAGAATCAAACCTGTTGCTTGATTTCTGTCCATAAATTCTAATCGTAAACCCGAATTGGATGAGTCGGGGTGTTTTTATTTAATTTTTTTGTTCACTGCAGCCTGGATGAATTTCACAAACAGTGGCTGCGGCGTAAGTACTGTGCTCTTATATTCTGGGTGAAACTGCACCCCTACAAACCAAGGGTGGTTTTTGTTTTCTACGATTTCTACTAATCCTGTATCTGGATTTTTACCGGTAGCGATCATACCCTTTGACTCCATCTCCTTAAGATATTGGTTGTTGAACTCATATCTGTGACGGTGTCTTTCCTGGATTTTAGACTTTCCGTAAGCTTGAAAAGCCCTGCTTCCTTTTTTGAGGTCGCAAGCATACGAACCAAGTCGCATAGTTCCACCCATTTGCTCAATATTTTTTTGCTCTTCCATCAATCCAATCACCGGATTTGCGGATTTCGGATCCATTTCTGTGCTATTGGCGTCTTTGAGACCCATTACATTTCTAGCGAATTCTATTACGGCCACTTGCATACCCAGGCAGATTCCTAAAAAGGGAATGTCGTTTTCACGAGCGTATTTCACCGTGTCGATTTTACCTTCAAATCCCCGCTCACCGAATCCCGGAGCGACCACTATTCCGTCCAGATCCTCCAGCTTTGACTGCAAGTTATCCGGATTGATTTCTTCGGAGGAGATCAGCTTTAGGTTTACATGGCATTCCACAGATGCACCAGCATGGGTGAAGGCTTCTATGATGGATTTATAGGAATCCGGTAGCGAAACATATTTACCTATCAAACCTATGGTAACTTCCTGAGTAGGGTTTTTCAGTTTTCCCAAAAACTCCTTCCAATTGCCTAGGTCAGTATTTTCTTTGGAGGAAAGCTTGAGCTTGGTCATTACTCTTTCGTCCAGCTTTTCCTTTTTCATCAATAGTGGAACATCATAGATGGAGTCTGCATCCATAGCTTCGATGACACTGTTGAGTTGCACGTTACAGAATAAGGCCAGCTTTTTCTTCACGTCATTTGGCAGGTGGTGTTCTGTTCTACATACCAAAATATCCGGCTGTATACCAGCTTCGAGTAGTTGCTTTACGGAGTGTTGGGTAGGTTTAGTTTTTAATTCTTTGGCCGCCCTGAGAAACGGAATCAGTGTCAGGTGGATGACCAAAAAATTATTTGGTCCCAAGTCCCATTTGGCTTGACGAACGGCCTCAATGAATGGTAGGGATTCTATATCACCTACACATCCCCCAATTTCGGTGATGACCACGTCAAAGTCACCACTTTCTCCTAGCTTATAGAAGTTGGCCTTGATTTCATCGGTAATGTGGGGAATGACCTGAACTGTTTTTCCTAGAAATTCTCCCTTACGCTCTTTGGTGATGACGTTGTTGTATATTCTTCCGGTGGTGACGTTGTTGTCCTGGGAAGTGGGGATGTTCAGAAATCGCTCATAATGACCAAGATCCAGGTCAGTTTCGGCTCCATCATCCGTCACGTAGCATTCGCCATGTTCATAGGGGTTTAGTGTCCCGGGATCGATGTTTAGATAGGGGTCAAATTTTTGGATGGTAACTCTGAAGCCTCTGGCTTGTAATAGTTTGCCCAGAGAGGCAGCGATGATTCCTTTTCCAAGTGAGGAAGTAACTCCTCCGGTAATAAAGATGTATTTGGTGCTTGAAGCCATAAGAATGGGGGAGAGGGGATATTTGATTGGATTCTTATGGGGCTCAAAATTAGGGAAAAATTCCTGATTTATGGTGTTGAGATCAGGATAACACTTAGATTTTCTAAATTTCTTTGAGAAAAGTGCTGCGCTAATCACACCTTAGTGCGGGTCTTTTTTTGGTGAGTTTCCTAGAGCTGAATCAGTAACTACATATTGAATTAGTACAGGAAGTCCAGACTGGGAATTTCTTACAGCTGCCAGTTAAGGACGCTAGCTCTATCCTATAATCTGAGGAAAACTATAGAAAAAGTCTCGCTATAATACTTGATTAGGAATTAAGCAGTTGCCTATTGTCTAGCCTGTAAGTCCCCAATAGATTATGTTTAAGTGATAGGTTTTTAGGTAGTTATGTTGTTTTTCTGCTGTTACTGTCGGGGCTTGAAAAGTCCCTGTAATCAATGAAGTAAGTCAAGAAAATAGCATTAAGTAGCTTATGTATTAAATGTTACCAGTTGGAGATTTAGCTAGGTATGAGATAAAAATGCACCGATTTTATACTATAGTAGGGTATGTTGGTTGGGGAAAATATTACCTGACTACGCTCCTTGGAATGATTGGTTTGTATTAGAAAGATTTGATTTTAATAAGTTCTAATATCTCCATTTCTAAAATTGGTTTTATTAAATCCGCTACTTGCCGAACAAATTCTGAAGTACCGAGTTGCTCTTGGAGGTGATTTGTCAATCAATAACTTTTATGCATTTGATAATTTCTGAAGTAATGTTAATTTTTATTGTTTAGGGAAAGGATTTTAATTCAGAAGTTATTTGTAAAAATAATAATTGTATATATTGCGCAGATTAATTGTTAAAACTTTATACTTACTAAACAAGTAGAATTATGAGAGATCTTATTAAAGAGGCCATCGCGGATCTAAAAAATGCTGATGGTTTTATTTATGTCACTGCAGAAGGTGATAAAGTAGATTTGCATGAGGCTGCCAAAAAAGGCATCCCTGTAACTCCAGTAAACCCTAAAGACCAAGTGATCAAAAAGCTTGAAAAAGCTGGTCTGCCGTTGAATGAAGGTAAGTTTTTGAATGAGCTGAATGAATTGATTGCTCTTGTTACTGGAAATGCTCCAGCAGCTAAAACTACTAAAAGAAGAACTTTTACTGATGCTGAGAAAAGCAAAATCGTAGAAGAATGGAAAAAAGTAGAGGCAGCAGGTAAGAAGACCAAGGCAGCATTTGCAAGAGAAATTGGTGTAGGTTACCAGACTTTCATCAACTGGCTAAGAGGATAACCCCACCTCTTTTTATACCATACAAAAACGGCACCTTGAAAAAGGTGCCGTTTTTTATTATGTATTATGTATATCCTCTTTTCTGCTAGTGGTGAGGATAAAGCGATCTAGGATATGTTGGATTTAAGACCGCCTCCCGGCAAAGACAGTATTCGGGCACTTGTATTGAGCAAAATCGTAGTCTCGTACTTCCGAACAGCTAAGCGAAGGATGAAGAGTAACTGTCATCCTTGCGGATAATCAAATTATACATATTTCAATTTTCTGAGTGATATAAAGACAGCCACATTGACCAGTACGGCAAAGGCTACCATAGCTTGAATCATCAAAGTAGGAAGCGTAAGCGTAGGCATGCTTATATTGGCCTTCGGCCAAGAGATCTTTAAATCTGTAATAAAGGGAAAGTCTATTTCTGTGAAATAGGTGCTTGTCTCAGTTCCAGAAGGTAGAAATATAAGTACTGTAAAAAATAATCCAATAACCAGCGCTGCTACGAGTTTCCAGATAGAGGTTGAAATTACAGGAGTATATACTCGTGTGGTAGTGGATCCGCTCAATTTAGCTAAAATACCCTTGTGAAAATCCTTGCCAGTATCTTCTACACCTGCATCGACTAGCAGTTTTTTGAAATAAGCATCTTGATCCTTCATGTTTTTCATAGTAAATGAGTAAGCTCTTGAGCTGCGATTTTCTTTAGTGCTTCCATTAGGCTTTTTCTACCTCGGTGTAACAAAATTTTTACATGAGAAGTTTTCAGTTCCATGATTTCTTCCATTTCCTTGATGCTTTGCTCCTCCAGATAAAATAAGGTCAGTGCAGCAGCTTCTGTAGGTTTGATCATGCCCAATGCTTTCTTGATGATATTCTTTCTTTCATCTAATTCCAATAAATGTAGCCCATTGCTGCTATCCGGCTCAGCATCTTCAGATTCATGGATTTCATCCAGGGAAGTGTGGATGGCTTTTGTTTTTCTGAGTTTACTTAAAGCCTCATTATACACTATTTTATACAGCCAAGTGGAGAATTTGGATTTCCCTTCGAAGCTGGAGAGGGATTGGTGCACTTTAATGAAAGCATCCTGAACTACCTCCTCGGCTTCCT